>JAAYZK010000166.1 GCA_012514895.1 Planctomycetota bacterium
GGCGATGATGCCCTGGAGCTTCTCGAACCAGAACATGCTGATCTGCGTCAGGACGCGCCCCTTGTCGGGGATGCCGTTGGGCATGACCACGTCGAAGGCGCTGATGCGGTCGGTCGCGATGATCAGCAGGTGGTCGGCCAGTTCATAGATGTCGCGGACCTTCCCGGTGCGCTTGGGGAAGCCGGCGACGTCCGTGGTCAGCAGGGCGGTGGTTCTCATGGCGGTAACATTAGCGGGGAGTGGTCAGTGGATCAAGTGGCTCTTTCCCACCAGGTACCCCAGCAGGAACGCCAGTTGCGTCGCCAGGTTCGCCGCCAGCAGCCCCCGGCGGCTGATGCCCCCGGTCGCGCGGCAGAGGGCGACGGCGCCCGCCCCGCCGGCCAGCAGGCCCGCCGCGCCGGGCAGGATCACCCAGGGCAGCGACAGGAAGCTCAACTCCCACAGCGACACCGCCAGCGTGACGGCCATCCAGCCCGCGGTGACCGGCAGCGGATGGGTCCGGGCGAACGCCGCCACCAACGGCGGGGCGTCCGGGCGGTGCCGGCAGAAGTGCGTCGGCGTCATCATAGCCCATGCCCCCCACATGCCCATCGCCAGCAGCACCCGGTATTCCTCGGGGGGGCGTGTCCACGCCAGCCATGCCGGCAGGTTGGACGGCTCACGGTGGAACGGGACGATGCCCAGCAGGCACAGGGCCAGCACGATCATCACGGCGGTGGTGACCAGCCCCCCGTCGGCGCGCCCCGGCGCCAGCAGTTCGCCCGGCGCGGCCAGCCATCGCCGGCCGCCCAGGGCGAGCAGGGCGAGGACCGCCGCAGTGGCCATCAGCGGCAGGTGCGTGTCGTGCCACCAGGGGCAGGCATTGGCCGCCATCGCCCACGCGACGGCCACCAGGCCCCCGCCGCCCAGGCCCGTCGCCGCCAGCGAGACGCCCAGCCGGCGGACGGCCCGCCCGTCGTGGGCGGCCAGACGCGCGTCCGAGCCCGCCAGCATCAGCACCGCCGCACGCAGGCCCTCCAGGACCGTTCCGTCGCGGCCGTCAAGCCCGTCGATGCCGTCATCGGTGTCGCTCATCGCTCTACTCAGGGTCGAACTCCCAAGGCATGCGCACCTTACTCCCGGCCGGCCGTGCGGACAACCAAAATCGACTTGACGGGGACGGCCCTCGCAGGTAGCCTCATACTGTACGCATATCTTTTTTGGGACGTGTGCAATAGTGACGCCCGTCGGTCGTTAAGCCTTCAACGGGGAGTGCGGCCTGTGCCCAGGCAGCTCCCGCGGCGATGGTGTGCCTTGGACAACCCGGATGCGTGTAACGCTGGCGACGCTACCAAACAGCCATCCTCATACCCCGGTAGGCATCGCAGCGATCGCCGGCCTCCGCTTCTCCCGTCGGAGGCCGGTTCTTTTCAGGGAAGTCCGGTTCCTGCAGCGAGCACTCGGTCGAGGTCCGTGCCGAAGTTCTGCTTGAGGATCGCAAAATCATCGAGGGTGACGGCGCCGTCGTGGTCGAAGTCGCCCTGGTTCCAGGCGGCCCCGGCGGTGAGGCCGAAGTTCTGCTTGAGGAGCACGAAGTCGTCCAGGTCCACGTCGCGGTCGCCGTCGGCGTCGCCGGCAAGGCGGTGGTCGGGCGCGACGGCCCGCAGGAAGGTGACCTCGCCGAACCGGTCGGGGGTGTGGAACGAGCCGCACAGTGTCGGCGAGAAGGCCAGAAGCCTCGCGTTGGTGCCAGTGCCGCCGGGGACGGCCGGCGTGTCGTAATCGATGCGGTAGAGGTTCATCCGCAGCACGGCCCCATCGGCCGGGTGGGCGGACGGGTCGTCATAGATGTCGGACCAGGGGATCGCCATTTCGACCACAGAGTCCATGTCGCCGCCGGGGTCGTCCAGTGCGCCGGCGTAACGGGTGGCCGCCGTGAAGCCGCTGGTCCACGAGAGAATGCTCTGGAGGCCCGGAGACGGGTGGGTGACGTACGTGTCGAACGTCGTGCCGCGGGGAGAGACCTCCCACTCGAGGTAATGGCCCTCGGTCGAATCCTGGTGCATGATGAACACCTCGACCACGTCCTGCGTCCACAAGGGGTCGTCGTGGTTGAGGTACGTGGCATACAGGTCGTGGTCCTCGCAGAAGACGGCGACGTACAGCCACTGATCGTCCCACAGCATCAGCGCGATTGTCGCGGGGGTCCACCCGGGCGTGTCGGGGATGTTCTTGAACAGCCCCGCCTGGGGCAGGTCCACCCAGGCATATTCGAGCACGCCGTCGATGACGATCGGCTCGACGGCCCGGTAGCAGGTGTAGGTGCCCAGCGGCTCATCGGCCGCCGCGGCGACGCCGAGGCACAGCAGGACGCTGACGGCTGCGAAGCGCTCGATCCGACCCATGGGTGCACCTCCTGGTGAGTCCTCATGATCCTCGGGCGAGGCGATCCTGTAAAGCAGGATTCTCATGCCCCCTTGCGGCCGTCGACCGGCGCCGGTACTGTCTGTTGCCGTTGACCACCCCTGCATGAGGAGACCCTCGTGACACTGCAGTACGGCCCGATCAATCCCAAGTGCCCTCACTTCCTGCACGGCGGCGACTACAACCCCGACCAGTGGACCCCTGATGTATGGGACCAGGACATGCGCCTGATGAAACTGGCCGGATGCAACGCCATGTCCGTCGGCATCTTCGCCTGGACGGCCCTGGAGCCCGCCGAGGGGCGGTTCGAATTCGGCTGGCTCGACACCATCATGGACAAGCTGGCCGACAACGGCGCCTTCGCGGTCCTGGCCACGCCCAGCGGCGCCAGGCCTGCGTGGATGTCGAGAAAGTACCCCGAGGTCCTGCGGGTCAAGGAGAACCGCGTCCGCAACCTGCACGGCCTGCGGCACAACCACTGCCCGACCTCGCCGGTGTACCGCCAGAAGGTCGGGATCATCAACCGCAGGCTGGCCGAGCGCTACAAGGATCACCCGGCGCTGCTGGTCTGGCACATCTCCAACGAGTACGGCGGGGAGTGCCATTGCGACCGCTGCCAGGAGGCCTTCCGCCAGTGGCTCCGCAAGCGGTACAACAACGACCTGGATACCCTGAACCACGCCTGGTGGACCGGCTTCTGGAGCCACACCTACACCGATTTCGCCCAGATCGAGTCGCCCGCCCCGCACGGGGAACCCTCCCTGCACGGGCTGAATCTCGACTGGAAACGGTTTACCACCGACATCGCCATCGACTTCTACCGCGGCGAGATCGCGCCGCTGCGGGAACTGACCCCCGATACGCCGATCACGACGAACTTCATGGGCCTCTACACGGGGCTGAATTACCAGAAGTTCTCCCGCGAACTGGACGTGGTCAGTTGGGACAGCTATCCCTCCTGGCACCAGCAGGGCGCCGAAAGCTGGCGGCTGGGGGCGCAGACGGCTTTCGTCCACGACGTCAACCGCTGCCTGCGGGGCGGCAGGCCGTTCATGCTGATGGAGTCGGTGCCCAGCGCGACCAACTGGGTGCAGCACGCGAAGATCAAGCGGCCGGGGATGCACATCACCAGTTCGCTCAACGCCGTCGCCCACGGGTCGGACACGGTGCAGTACTTCCAGTGGCGCAAGAGCCGCGGCGGCAGCGAGAAGTTCCACGGCGCCGTCGTGGACCACTGCGGCCACGAACACACGCGGGTGTTCGGTGAGATCGCCGAACTGGGCAAGCAGTTGGCCCGGCTCGACGCGGTGATCGGCTCGGGCGTCGCGGCCGAAGTCGCAGTCGTCTACGACTGGGAGAATAACTGGGCCCTCAACGATGCCTGGGGCCCCAAGCGCGGCGACAAGGGCTATCCGGCGACCTGCCAGCGGCACTACGAGTCGTTCTGGAAGGCCGGCGTGCCCGTGGACGTGATCTCGATGGAGGACTCCTTCGAGGGCTACAAGCTGCTGATCGCCCCGATGCTCTACATGGTTCGTCCGGGTGTGGCCGAGCGGATCGAGCAGTTCGTCAAGGGCGGCGGGGTCTTTGTGGCGACCTACCTGACGGGCATCGTCGACCAGACGGATCTGGTCTTCCTGGGCGGCTGGCCGGGCCCGCTGCGCAAGGTCCTGGGCATCTGGGCCGAGGAGATCGACTCACTCCCGCCGGGCGAGACCAACTGCGTCGTCGGCGCCGATGGCAACGCCCTGGGCCTGGGGCGAAGCTACGAGGCGCGGGACTACTGCGACCTGATCCACGCCGAGTCCGCCGAGATCCTGGCCACTTACGGCGAGGGCTTCTACGCCGGCCGTCCGGCCGTGACGGTCAACGCCTTCGGCGACGGCCGCGCCTACTACATCGCCAGCCGAAACGACCAGGCCTTCCTGGACGACTTCTATGGCCGCCTCATGGCCGACCTGGCCGTCCGCCGGCCCCTGGAGGCCCTGGTGCCCCAGGGCGTCTCGGTGGCCGTCCGCACGGATGGGACGCGGGAGTTCCTCTTCGTGATGAACTTCACCGGCGATGTCCAGACCATCGATCTCGGCCCGACGGCCGTGACCGACATGGTCAGCGGCCAGGCCGTCTCGGGTGCGATCACGCTGCCGGCCTTCGGCTCGCGCGTGATGCAGCGGGGGTGACGGTGGCGGGAATGAATGCAAAGCGCCCCTGCCGCGGACGACCGCGGCAGGGGCGTTCCTTTGTGTCCGTCGCTCCGCCCGGCTAACCGGCAGCCCCGGGCATCATGAGGAACATGAAGAAGGCCGAGAACAGGCCGACCGTCTCGACGATGCCCATGGCGATGATGCAGAAGATGAAGGGCTTGCCTTCGCCTTCGGACATGGAGCGGATGCCGGCGGCGCCGATGACGCCCTGCATCCAGGCGCTGAACAATTCGCCCAGGCCGCACGCCAGGCCGATGCTCAACAGGGCGCCGGCGTTGGCGGCGAGGAATTCGGGGTTGTAGATGCGGGCGAGTTGCGAGCCCTCTTGCTTGCCCATGAACAGCGCGATCATCAGGACGAAGCCGTAGATCGTCTGCGACAGGGGCATGCCCGTCAGCACGATGTACTTGAAGTTCAGGCCCTTGCCCTCACGGGCTTCCTTAGCCCACGCGCCCGCGGCGGCCTGCCCGGCGGCCCCGATGCCCAGGGCGCTGCCGATCGCGCCCAGACCCAGAGGCAGTGCGAATCCCAACTGACCAAGCCATTCCATCACGATCTCCTTGTTCTGCTCTACCCGGCCGCCTTCTCAAGCGGTGTCATGTGTCGGAACGGTGCATAGGGATAGCCTTCCCACTGCACGCCTGCGTTACTGGAGAACTCCAGCATATTCAGTCGCACGCCGTGCGCGAACACGGCGATGATGCCCAGCGCCACGTTCAGCGTGTGCGCCAGCACGACGATGAGGGCCGCGAAGATCCACATCGCCGCGCCGCCCGAGGCCACCTGCATGGCCAGGTTGTTGAAGGCGGCGGCGATGTAGTAGGACGCCAGGCCGACGGCCATCAGGCGGATGTAGCTCATCGTGTCCGAGAACGTGCTGACCGTCGGCAGCAGGTTCGTCAGCAGGCCCAGCAGGAGCATCTTGACGGGATTGCGGCTGGGGTGCGTGAACAGCAGCACCAGCGCGAACCCGCCGATCAGGCAGCCGGCCAGCATCGTCGCGGGCATCCAGGTCTGGTCGGGGAAGAACAGCAGCCACACCACGCCCAGCATGCCCACCAGGAAGACCGACCATCCGATCTCCGCCAGGAACTTCAGGTGCGGCGCCAGTCCGATCGCCTGGCGGACGTGCGCCAGCACGAGGTGGATGGTGCCGAAGATGAAACTCGCCTTGATGATCAGGTTCCGTGCGGTCTACGGGTCGGCGTCCCACAGGAAGGCGATGGCCTTGAAGGGATGGCCGATCGCGGCCCACAGGCCGCCGGCGTTGATCATCTGCTCGGGGCTGACGCCGAAGACGTTGCCGGTGATCAGCCCCCACGCCAGCGTCACCGTGCCGAACACCACCGCCAGTTGGGCGGCCGGGGCGCCGGCGGCCTTGCGGATCCTGCCGTACGCCAGCAGGCCGATCGCCGTGAAGATCGCCCCGTAGCCGGCGTCGCCGATCAGCATCGCCGCGAACAGCGGCAGGGCGATCATGAAGAACGGCGACAGGTCATACTCGCGGTAGCCCGGGGTGGTGCCCAGGATGTTGAACATCGCCTCGATCGGCCGCGCCCACCGCGGGTAGCGGATGAGCGTCGGCGGCGACTCGTCTGCGGCCGGCTCGACGAAATCCAGGCCGGCGTCCAGGCCCGTCTGGGCGAGTTTGACGGCCAGGGTCGGCGCGACGTCGGCGGGCACCCAACCCTGCAGCGCATAAAGGGCCTCGTCGGCCAGGCCTCCGCGTTCGGCCGTGATGAAGCGGGCGTCTTCGCTGCGGCGGGCGTGCTCGTCGGCGATAGCGCGGCGCAGGTGAGCCAGGCGGGCCATCTCGGCGGCGTCGGCGGTCTGCTGCTGGTGGATCTTCTGCGCCTCGGCCCGCAGGGTGGGGCGGTCGCGCTGCGGCAGGTGAAGCGGCTGGATCGACTCGGGCAGCTCCTGCGGCACCGGGGTCTGCCGGTACGCCGCCGCGACGATCGCGTGCGCGCCGGCGCGGCCGACCTGCTCGACGCAGTCGCCCGGCACGTCGGCCACGGCGTCGGGCTCGACGCGGTAGAACCGCACCGTCAGCCCGGTTCGCTCGAGGTCCGCCAGGTGGTCGAGGCGCACGTCGCCCCACAGCGCCAACTGGTCGACCTCGCGGGTCAGGGCCGCCAGGCGGGTGTTCAGTTCCGACGCGCGGCCGTACAGCTCCAGCACCCGGTCGGCCGCCTCCAGCGGCGACAGGTCCGGCCGGTCGCCGCCGGGGACGATGCTCGAGAGCACCTGTTCGGCCCGCGCCAGGCGCTGGACGGCCGTCGCCGTCGCTTCGTCGGGGCGGGCCCGTTCGGCGTGGACCGGCTGGAGGTGCACCACGCCCAGGTCGCGCAGCGTCGTCAGCAGGCGATCGGTCTGGCTCGCCCGCACCGCGGCGTACATCTTCCGCATGGCGACGATCATTGCGCACCCTCCTCGTAGGCCGGCTGGCCGCTGGCCACCTCGGCTTCGTTGAGCTTGCCCTTGGCGATTTTCGCGCGGCCGACCGCGGCGGTCTGCTCGTCGCCCAGCTTGATGCGGATGATGCGGATCGTCTCCTTGGCTTCGGGGATCATCACTTTGTCGAACAGGTTCACCCGCTGGACGATCCGCGTCAGCTCGCGGCGGAGCCGATCGAGCTGGCGGCCGAGGATCTCCGATTCGGCCTTCAGGCGGCTGACCTGCCGCAGATCGGCGATGGCCCGATCGACCCACGGGGGGGTGGCGAACAGGCTGTAGTTCAGCGGGCCGAACTGGACGTCGTCGAGCACCGGCATGGTCACGCCGGCGACGTTGACGTCGTGGCTGACGATCCGCGTCGGCGCCGACAGGGCTTCGACGTTGATGCCCGCCATGTCGGCCAGCACCGCGCGGTACTCGTTCACCGCCGCCTCGGCCGCGCCGACCTTCCGCAGCGACTCGCGGTAGACCTGGTCGGCCTTGAGAACGGCGCCCTGGAGCTGCTGCTGCTTGAGCTTCAGCATCGGCAGGTAGCGTTCGAACCGCGCCAGCGCATCGCGCTGGCGTTTGAGTTCCGGACGCGTAAGTTTGATCTTGCTGGCCATCGTCGCCTTCCGTCCTTACGAACCGACCGTCGCTTCGGTGCCCTCGTCGGCGGTTTCGTCCGCCTCGGTGTTCCTGGAGGCCGGCCTGGGCCAGTGGGCCTCGACGATGCTTCGCCGGATGCCCGTCTCGGCGGGCGTGAAACACCGGGCGAGGATGTCCCAACACAGGTCCAGCGCCTCTTCCAGCGGGATCGAGACCGACAGGTCCATGATCTGCGACTCGAACAGGTCGCCGTACTTCAGCAGCTTCTCGTCCCACGGGCTCATCTCGAAGCCCATGGAGCGTTTTTCGCGGCTCTCGCGGCATTCGGCGTAGAGCTGGATGCACCCGTCCATGATGGCGCGGTGGTCGTCGCGGGTCTTGCCGTTGACGCGCTGCTTGAGGCGGCTGAGGCTGCCGAACGGCTCGATGCGGCCGTTGTTGAGGTAGAACTGGCCCTCGGTGATATAGCCGGTGTTGTCGGGCACCGGGTGGGTCACGTCGCCGCCGGGCATGGTCGTCACCGCCAGGACCGTCACGGAGCCGGCGCCCTCGAAATCGACGGCCTTCTCGTACCGGCGGGCGAGCTGCGAGTACAGGTCGCCGGGATAGCCGCGGTTGGAGGGGATCTGCTCCATGGTAATGGCGACCTCTTTCAGCGCGTCGGAAAAGGCCGTCATGTCGGTCAGCAGCACGAGCACCCGCTTGCCCTCCATGGCGAACGCCTCGCCGACGGCCAGCGCCAGGTCGGGCACGAGCAGCGCCTCGACGACGGGGTCGGCGGCGGTGTGGACGAACATGATCGTGCGGTTCAGCACGCCGGAGGACTCGAACGTGTTGCGGAACGTCAGGTAGTCGTCGTGGCGCAGGCCCATCCCGCCGAGGATGATCACGTCGGCCTCGGCCTGCAGGCCGACGCGGGCGAGCAGCTCGTTGTAGGGTTCGCCGGCCGTGGAGAAAATCGGCAGCTTCTGTGAGACGACCAGCGTGTTGAAGATGTCGATCATCGGGATGCCCGTGCGGACCATCTGGTCGGGCAGGCGTCGGCGCATGGGGTTGACCGAGGGCCCGCCGGTCTCGATGAGGTGGTCCTCCAGCGCCGGCCGTCCGTCGCGCGGTTCGCCCGAGCCGTTGAAGATCCGCCCCAGGAGGTTCCTGCTGAAGGGCACCTGCATGGGCTTGCCCAGGAAGCGGACCTTGTCGCCCGTGGAAACGCCCTGCGTGCCGGCGAACACCTGCAGCGACACCTGGTCGCCCTGCAGGCGGATCACCTGCGCCAGCGAGGTGCCGCGGCGCGTCTTGATCGTCGCCAGCTCGTCGTAGCCCACGTCGGTGGCCGTCACGGTGACGACGCTGCCGGCCACGTGGGTGATCTGGTCGTAGAACTTCCTCATGCTGCACGCCCTTTCTCGGCGACGCGGCCCTTCTCGGCGATGAACGTCTCGATCTCGCCCTGGATCCGGGCGAACTCCTCGCTGTCGGACGGCACGTAGTTCCAGGTGCGGAACAGGTCGGTGCCCTGAACCATGACGTCGCGCGCCTGATCGCGGCTCTCGAACTGGAAATCCATCTCGAGCACGCGGCTGATCGTGTCGAACACCAGCTTCTGCCGGTCGGCCGGCGTGGCGCCGTCGACCTCGTCGAAGGCGTTCTGCTGCAGGTAGACGTTGTCGAAGAACTCCGCCTTGAGCATCGTGGTGAAGTCCTCCACCGACGTGCCTTCCTCGCCGACGACGGCCATCATCTGCTTGATCTCGTTGCCGGCCCGCAGGATCTTCTTGGCGGCGGCCATCTTCTCGCGGTCGATCAGCCCGCCGTAGGTGCTCCAGGAGTCCAGCGGGTCGATCGCGGGGTATCGCCGCGCATCGCTGCGCGCGCGGCTGAGGCCGTGGAAGGCGCCGACGACCTTCAGCGTGCCCTGCGTGACGGGTTCCTCGAAGTTGCCGCCGGCGGGGCTGACGGTGCCGCCGATGGTGATCGTGCCGACCGATCCATCCTTCAGTTCGATGGCCCCGGCCCGCTCGTAGAAGCTGGCGATACGGCTTTCGAGGTAGGCGGGGAAGGCTTCTTCGCCGGGGATCTCCTCCAGCCGCCCCGACAGCTCGCGCATGGCCTGCGCCCAGCGGCTGGTCGAGTCGGCCAGCAGCAGGACGTTCAGGCCCATCTGGCGGTAGTACTCCGCCAGCGTCACGCCGGTGTACACCGACGCCTCGCGGGCCGCCACGGGCATCGAGGAGGTGTTGCAGATGATGATCGTCCGCTCCATCAGCGACTTGCCGGTCCGCGGGTCGGTCAGTTCGGGGAACTCGCGGAGGGTCTCGACGACCTCGCCGGCCCGCTCGCCGCAGGCGGTGATGACCACCACGTCGACGTCGGCGTGGCGGCTGGTGATCTGCTGGAGGACGGTCTTGCCGGCGCCGAAGGGCCCGGGGATGCAGTACGTCCCGCCGCGCACGACGGGGAACATCGAGTCGACGATCCGGATCTTGGTCACCAGCGGCTCGGTCGGCAGCAGCCGCTGGCGGGAGCAGTTCAGCGGCAGCTTGACCGGCCATCGCTGGGTCATGGTGACGGTGCGGGTTTCGCCGCCCTGGCTCAGCGTGGCCGTCTCCTGGCGGATGGTGTACTGGCCGGCCGGGGCGATCGACTCGACGGTCCACGAGCCTTCCCAACTGAACGGGACCATGATGCGGTGCTCGAAGATGCCCTCGGGCACCGTGCCGAGCGTCTCGCCCGCCTCGAGCCTGTCGCCGGCCTGGGCGACGGGCGTGAAGGCCCACCGGGCCTGCTCGTTCAGCGGCGCCAGGTAGTGGCCGGGCTTGAGGTGCACGCCGATCTGCTCGGCAAGGTTCCCCAGCGGGTTCTGCAGGCCGTCGTAGATCTGCCCCAGCAGACCGGGGCCGACCTCCACGTCGAGCATGTCGTCGCGGAATTCGACGGCGTCGCCGACCTTCAGCCCGCGGGTCTCCTCGAAGACCTGCAGGTCGATGCTGCGTCCGCGGATGCGGATGGCCTCGGCCAGCAGCTTGGCGCCGTCGCCGCGGCAGCAGTACGCGATGGCGTTCTGGATGGCCGTGCCATCGGCCTCGGCCGTCACCATGTTGCCGAATACAGCCTTGATTCTTCCGTTCACGGATCTTACCTCGTTTCGCTCAATTCGCTCCAGCGGTGCAGCAGCACGAGCCTGCGGGCGTAGACGGCGACCTCGTCGGGCCCGAAGGTGAACCACGGGCCCCGCGCCGCCAGCCAGTCCCAGCGGCCGCGGTCCAGCGCCCTGAGGGCCGACAGCGGATCGCCGCTGCCCGCCCACGCCGCCACCGTCGCCTCCATGTCCGCGTCCGGCGCCGCCAGATCGGGCGCCACGACGTACTCATCCGCCAGCAGGCCGAGGTTCTTGGCCCGCGCCGCCACCAGGGCGTTGCGCAGGGCCACCTCGAAGCCGACCCATTCCGCCAGGAACCGGCTGCCGGTTGCGGAGGCCACGTCGGCCACATGGCGGAAATAGGCTTCCCATAGGGCGTCGTCGCCGATCCGCCGCTCGCCCGCAGCGCTCTCACGGCCCAAGAGATACGGTGGCAGGGGCTCTTCGCCGTCGGCCTGCAGCGCCGTCAGGATGACCGGCTCGGCGTGGTCGCGTTCACCGGCCAGGACGCTCTGGCGCTGCAACAGGTCGTGTTCCAGCAGGACCGCCGCGACGATCGCGGCCACTTTCGGGTCGGCATCCTCGGCGGCGCGCTCGTGAAGAGCTGCCAAGGCGACCGGGGGCTTCTCGCCCAGTGCCGGCAGTGCCGGCAGCGAGGTCAGCAGGTAGTACTGAGCCGCCATGAGCACGGGTGCTCCTCTCTCAGGCAGGCCTCTGTCAGGCCTTCTTCCCGTCAGCTTCGCGCATCACGCGGTCGAGCACCTCGCGCAGACGCGGCGACACCTGCTCGAGGAGCACATCCACGACCGACTCGACCGTCACCTCGACGGTCGACTCGGCCACCTGGTACTCGAAGCCGAGCGTTTTGAGCGTGCTGTGCAGGTCCAGGTGGGCGTGGGCGGGGTTGTCGCTGCCCATGTACTTCAGTGCCCAGTCGGTGATCGCCGCGATCGCCTGGGGGTTGACGCTGATGCGGATCTGCTCGCTGCTGCGGGCGTCTTCGCGGGCGTAGTTGGCCACGACGTCGCCGATGAGCGTCTTGAGGAAGTCCGTATCGCCCAGCGCCGCTGATACCTCGTGGTGCAGCAGCGCCTCGACCGCCCGGCTGATCTGTGCCCGGAAAGCGAGAATCGTGTCACGAATGGCCAGGTCCAGCTCGCTCCGCTCGCGGGCGGCGATCCGCTGGGCCTCGGCCCTCGCCTCGGCGACGATGCCTTCGGCGTCGGCCTTCGCCTCGGCGAGGGTCTGCTCGGCCTGCCCCTGCGCATCGGCCAGGAGCTGGTCGGCCTGCTTTCGCCCGGCCGCCACGCCCTCGGCGTGGAGCTTCTCGACAAAGGCTTCGATTGACTTGGCCATCTTAAGTCCTTGCTGGAAATATAGTTTGTGTTTTCGGTCCGTCCGGGTCGGCTGCCGCCCCCGGCCCGCGGAACGATGGGCCGGTGCAAAAAGGCGCATCTTAGGCGGACCAGGAAGACTGCTGCAAATACAACATCGACAAGATTCAGCGAAGCTTTACGATTTTCACGGTATTTCCGCCTGTAAGGTCTATGCCGCTCAGCGGGGGAAGGTTCACGCAATCGACGCGGTGCGGGGTCCGTTCCCGGCAGCGGGTTGAGTTCCTCTTTACCGCCGGCGGCCGTTCGCCTAGACTTCGCCATCATGGAACCTTACCGCGTCAACCTGGATGTCTACAATGGTCCACTGGACCTGCTGCTGTACCTGATCCGCCGCGACGAGGTGGACATCTACGATATTCCCATCGCCGCCATCACGGAGCAGTACTGCAAGTATGTGGATTTCCTCCAGGAGATCAACCCGAACCTGGCCGGCGAGTTCCTCGTGATGGCCGCGACGCTGCTGGAGATCAAATCACGGATGCTCCTGCCGACCCCGACAGTCGAAGAGGGCGACGAGGGGGAGGGCCCCATCGACCCCCGGGCAGACCTCGTCCGGCAACTGCTGCAGTATAAGGCGTTTAAGGACGCCGCCGCCGAACTGGCCGACGCGGCCGATCTGGCGGCGACGCGCCACCCTCGCCGGCCGGTCGCGCCGGAGTTCGAGCAGGCGGAACTGGACCTGGAGAGCATCCAGATCTGGACGCTGCTGGAGGCGTTCGCCTCTCTGATGGCCTCGGTGGGTGTGCGGGAGCGCCGTCACGAGGTCATTTACGACGATACGCCGATCTCCCTGCACGCCGAGGATGTCGTCGACCGCCTCACCCGTGAAGGAAACATGACCTTCAGGGAGATATTCGGCGGCCGTCCGTCCCGAAGCGAGATCGTCGGGCTGTTCCTGGCCCTGTTGGAGCTGATTCGCCAGGACCGGGTCCGTATCCAGCAGGAGAAGGTTTTCGGGGAGATCTACGTCTTCCTCCACAACCCCGAGTCGGTGTCCAAGGAAAGTCCGGTCCCCGCCGGCGATCCGGTCGTGGAGGCCGGTGCGGCGATGGAGGGTCTCCAGGCGGCCGCCGGCGAGGGTCAGGGAGAATCCCAACCGCGGGAGTGACGACCATGAGCATGTCGCAGCGTCTGAAAGACCTGGGCCTGGCCCTGCCGCCGGTCCCCAAGCCCGTCGGCAGTTACGTTCCATCGGTGCGGGTGGGGGCCCTGGTGTTCACCTCGGGGCAGTTGCCGCTCCGCGACGGGGCGCTGATCGCGACGGGCAAGGTCGGCGGCGCGGTCTCGCCCGACGACGCGGCTCTCGCGGCCCGCCAGGCGGCGCTCAACGCCCTGGCCGTCGCTGCGGACGCCGCCGGGGGGCTCGACCGCATCCGGCGGATCATCCGCGTCAACGTCTTCGTTGCCTCCGCCGACGGTTTCACCGGCCAGGCCCGCGTCGCCAACGGCGCCAGCGACCTGCTTGTCGCTCTCTTCGGCGATGCCGGCCGCCACACGCGCTGCGCCCTCGGCGCCGCGGAACTGCCGCTTGACGCCCCTGTCGAACTGGACATGATCGTCGAGGTGGCACAGGGGGCGTGAGGCTTGGGGAACAGCCGTCGCTGCTGGAGCCTTCGCCTGCTGTTGCCGTGCCTGTCGCCTTTCTCCGACCGTATCATTACGACGTGCGGCATCCGGTCGCACGCAATCTTCGCCCTTGACAGGCGCGGGGCCGGCGTTTACCGTCCCTGGCGCGAGGGGCGGATCGGGAGGTTCCGATGGACGAGACGCTCAGGACGCCGTTGTTCAATGTGCACGAGGCCGCCGGGGCGCGGATGGTCGATTTCGCCGGCTGGTCGATGCCGATGCTCTATGGGAGCATCCTGGCCGAACATCAGGCGACGCGGACGGATGCGGCCGTGTTCGACGTTTCGCACATGGGGCGCCTGCAGATCCGGGGCGACCGGGCCTTCAGGCTGCTGGACCGCGCCTGCACCGCCGACGTGCTCGCCCAGGAAGATAACACCATTCGGTACGGCCTGTTGTGCAACGCCGCCGGCGGGGTGATCGACGACATCATGATCATCCGCCTGCCGGATGAGTGGCACGTCATCTGCAACGCCTCCAACCGCCGCAAGGTGCTGGCGCACCTTCAGCGGCTCAACGAGGACGAGGGCTTCCACGCCGATCTGACCGACCGGACCATCGCCACGGCCATGCTGGCTGTCCAGGGCCCCCGGGCCCTGGCGAAACTGGAGGGGGTGCTGCCGGCGGAGGTGGGGCGCCTCGCCCGCCACCAGGTCGA
Organism: Planctomycetota bacterium; assembly: GCA_012514895.1. Taxonomy (GTDB): domain Bacteria; phylum Planctomycetota; class Phycisphaerae; order SM23-33; family FEN-1343; genus JAAYZK01. Next base: position 14,473 of record JAAYZK010000166.1, read on the forward strand.
CGCCGGCGCGCACATGATGATCCCTTACATTGCCAGCCGCTGCGGGTATACCGGCGAAGACGGGCTGGAAGTGATCCTGCCGGCGGCGGTGGCGTCCCAGGCGTGGACGTTCCTCACCGCCGAGAGCGGCGTGACGCCCGCGGGCCTCGGCGCCCGCGACCTGCTCCGCCTGGAGGCCGGCCTGCCGCTGTACGGCCACGAGCTCAACGAGACGATCGACCCGATCACCGCCGGCCTGGAGCGGGCCGTGCGGCAGCGGGAAGGGTTCATAGGATACGAGGCGATCCGGGCGATCCGCGAGAAGGGCACGCCCCGGACGCTGGTGGGACTGCGACTCGAGACCAACCGCATCGCCCGCCAGGGCGCCGTCGTCCTCGCCGACGGCAGCGAGATCGGCGTCGTCACCAGCGGGACCTTCAGCCCCAGTTGCAGGGCCTCGATCGCTCTGGCGTTCGTCGATCGCGCCCGCGCCGCCGTCGACACGCCGGTCCGCGTGCGGCTGCGTGCGGATCATGAAGTGGACGGACGCGTTGTCAGGCGTCCCTTTTACAGGGGCTCCGCGCAAGCCAGGCCCAAACCGTCGACAGATACGAAGCCAGGAGATGCATAGATGGACGCACCGAAAGAGTATCGCTATGCCGAAAGCCACGAGTGGTGCAAGCTGGACGGCGACACCGCCACGGTGGGCCTGACCCAGTTCGCCGCCGACCAGTTGACGGACATCACGTTCGTCGAACTGCCCGAGGTCGGCACGGCCGTGACGGCGGGGCGGTCGTTCGGCGAGATCGAGTCGGTCAAGTCGGCCGGGGAGATGTACGCACCGGTCTCCGGCGAGGTCGTGGCCGTCAACGAGGCGCTGAAGGACAACCCCGGGCTGATCAACAGCGATCCGTTCGCCGGCGGGTGGATCGTCAAGGTCAAGGTTTCCGACCCCGCCGAGGCGGACGGCCTGCTGGACGCCGAGGCGTACGCGTCCATGGTGGAGGCGTCCTGAGCGGGCCATGGATTACACGCAGATCACGCCCGAGCAGCGCGACGCGATGCTGCACGCCGTCGGCGCCGGTTCGCTGGACGAACTGCTGGCGGCAGTCCCCGCGGCGATCCGGATGGCCGGACCGCTGGACCTGCCTGCGGGGCTCAGCGAGCAGCAGCTCGCCGTTGAGTTGCAGGCCCGGGCCGACGCCAATCGGCCCGGGATCTGTTTTGCCGGGGCCGGGGCCTACGACCATTACGTCCCGGCGGTCGTCGATGCCGTGGCGTCGCGCGGAGAGTTCCTCACCGCCTACACGCCCTACCAGGCCGAGGCGAGCCAGGGCAGCCTGCAGGCGTTTTTCGAGTTCCAGACGCTCATCTGCCAGTTGACGGGGATGGACATCGCCAACGCCTCGATGTACGAGGCCGCCAGTGCCCTGGCCGAGGCGGTGCTGATGTGCACCGACGCGTCACACCGGCGGGTGGTGGTCGCCCAGCCGCTTCATCCGCACTACCTGGAGACGATCCGCACGTACCTGCGGGATCTGCCGATCGAGCTGGTCGTGGTCGCCCGCGACGGCGGGGGCGTCGACCTCGAGGCCGTGACGAAGGAGATCACCCCCGGGACCGGCGCCGTGGTGGTCCAGTCGCCGACGTTCCTGGGCGTCATCGAACGCGGCGTGGCCGCCCTGGCGCGGGCGGCCCGCGACGGCGGGGCGTCGCTGATCCAGGTCTTCGACCCGATCAGCCTGGCGCTGCTGAAGCGTCCTGGCGAACTGGGCGCCGACGTCGCGGTCGGCGAGGGCCAGCCGCTGGGGATGCCGCTGAGCTTCGGCGGCCCCTATCTCGGCCTGCTGGCCGTCCGGCAGGCGCTGCTGCGGAAGATCCCCGGCCGGGTGGTGGGGCGGACCGTCGACGCCGACGGGCGGACCGCCTACTGCCTGACGCTGCAGACCCGCGAGCAGCACATCCGCCGGGCCAAGGCGACCAGCAACATCTGCACCAACGAGGGCCTGTGCGCCCTGCGGGCGGCGGTCTACCTGGCGGCGCTGGGCCCCCACGGGCTGCGGCGCGCGGCGGCCCTCAGCATGCAGCGCGCCCACGACCTGGCGGGGCGGGTCGGCAAGCTGAAGGGATACGAACTGCCCTTCGCGGACCGGCCGTTCTTCCGCGAGTTCGTCGTCCGCTGCAGGGGCAGGACGCCGGAGGCGGTTATCGAGGCGGGGGCCGAGCGGGGGATCCTGCCGGGCGTGGCGCTGGGGGCGTTGGACGCCTCGTTGGCCGACTGCCTGCTGGTCGCCTGCACGGAGAAGCGCACCGCCGCCGACCTGGACGCGATGGCAGCCCTGCTCAAGGACGTCGGGAGGTGATCATGGACACGAACGGGTGGGCCCGACGGACGATCCCGACGCTCTTCGAACGCTCGCGAAGCGGCGCCAACGACGGCAGCCACGTCCCGCCGGCGGACGGCCCGGCGCCGGCGGCCCTGCTGGGCGACGATGCCGACCTGCTGGCCGACGCGCCGCCGCCGCTGCCGGAGGTCGGCGAGGCGGAGGTCGTCCGCCACTACACGCACCTGGCGGCGCGGAACATGTCGGTGGACGCGAACTTCTACCCGCTGGGCTCGTGCACGATGAAGTACAACCCCCGCATCAACGAGTGGGCCGCGTCGCGCGACGGGCTGGCCGCCCTGCACCCGTTGGCGCCGGCGGCGACGGCGCAGGGCGCGCTGCGGCTGCTGCACGAGCTGGAGACGTACCTCGCCCGCATCGCCGGCCTCGACGCCGTCACGCTGACGCCGGCGGCGGGGGCCCATGGCGAACTGACAGCACTGAAGGTGATTACCGCCTATTACCACAGCCGGGGCGAGGGGCGGTCGAAGGTCCTCACGCCCGACTCGGCCCACGGGACGAACCCGGCCAGTTGCACCGTCTGCGGGCGCCTGGCGGTGCCGATCGCGTCGCGGGGCGACGGGCGGATCGACCTGGACGACCTGCGGGCGAAGCTGGACGACCAGACCGCGGCGTTAATGATCACCAACCCCAACACGCTGGGGCTCTTCGAGACCGACATCGCCGACGCCGCCGAACTGGTCCACGCCGCCGGGGCGCAGCTCTACCTCGATGGGGCGAACATGAACGCCATCCTGGGCATCACCCGCCCGGGCGACTTCGGCGTCGACGCGATGCACTTCAACCTGCACAAGACCTTCTCCACGCCGCACGGAGGGGGCGGACCCGGTGCCGGGCCGGTGGCGGTCGCGTCGCACCTCGAGCCTTTCCTGCCGACCCCGCGGGTGGTGCACCGCGAGGGGGCGTACCGGTTGCTGTGGGAGGCCCCGCAGAGCATCGGGCCGATGCGGAGTTTCGCCGGGCAGTTCGCCGTGTGCGTGCGGGCGTGGTGTTACATCCGCGCTCTGGGAGGCGAGGGACTGCGCCGCGCCAGCGAGACGGCGGTGCTGGCGGCCAACTACCTGGCCGCGAAACTCAAGACGGTTCTCCCGCTGCCGCACGACGAGCGGTGCATGCACGAGTTCGTCCTCACGGCCAGCCGTCGCGGCGCGTCGGATCGCGGCCTGGCCGGCCGGATCGCCAAGCGCCTGCTGGATTACGGCTTCCACGCCCCGACGGTCTACTTCCCGCTGATCGTCGAGGAGGCCTTGATGATCGAGCCGACGGAAACCGAGTCGCTGGCGACGCTGGACGCCTTCGTCGCCGCGATGCGCGAGATCGTCGCCGCGCTGGATGAAGATCCCCATGCCCTCGATGACGCCCCCCGCGCCCGGTCGGTGGCCCGGGTCGACGAAACCGCCGCCGCCCGCCAGCCGGTGCTGCGGTGGCGGCCGCGGATGTAAGCGCTGTCAAGGCGGCCCCATGCGCCCGCGCGTGCCCTCGGGCAGGTCGGCGATGCGCTCCATCTCGCGCTGGCTGAAGACGATGTGGGCGGGGTAGGGCAGGTCGTCGAGCGTTTCGCCCCAGTCGCCCTTCTGGCGGGCGTGGAGGACCAGCATCATGCGGCCGCCGTCGCGCTGGAGCCAAAGGGGCTGGCCGGTAATCTCGCCGGTGAGACTGGTGCCGTCAATGAGCCGCAGGGTCCACGCCAGGCGGCGGATGGGACGGGTGCGGCCGGTGTAGACCTTTTCGTCGATGCCCGTGCCGGCCCAGCGCCACTCGGGCTGGAGCCCTTCGCTGATGACGACCGCCTCGATGCTGCGCAGGATCACCAGGGGGACGTGGCGCCAGCGCTGCTGCGGGTCGATCCAAACGACCAGGTCGGCGCCCCCGGTGGTGCAGACCCCGCCGGCCAGGAGGGTGCCGTCCGAGAGGCGTACCGCCGCGGGGAGGGCGTCCGGCCGCGAAGGGGCCGTTGCGGGCGCCGGTTGCGATGCCGCCGCGGTTGCCGGCGCGGTGGTCGCCTGGCCGAGCCAGTAGTCGAGGTTGTCCTCGGCGACGGCGGCAGCGGCGAGGGCCGCCGCGACCGCCAGTGCCGATGCTTTCCACCCGATCCGCATAAACCGCCATGCTATCACCTTCGTAGGAGATGCAACAGTCCCCGCGTGCGGCTTTGGCGTTGACAGCCCCGCCGCGGTGCTGCTATGGTGCCACGATTGGGACCGGGACGGCGCCGGCGGTACAAGACCCTTTGCGCAAGGACGTTTACGTATGCCCCCTCAATCGCTGTTCGACATGAGCAAGATCGATCTGGACAGGATCCTCGTGGACAAGGACGGGGTATACTCCGTCAACCCGCACCGCCATGAGTTCGCGCTGCTGGACGGCTTCTGCCACCTGGACCTGGAGGCCCAGGAGATGGCCGCCTGGATCGACATGAAGGATGACGCCTTCTGGGTCCGCGGGCACATCCCCGGCCGTCCTCTGTTCCCCGGCGTGCTGATGATCGAGGCGGCGGCCCAGATGATCGGGTACTTCGCGAAGGTCTACACGAGAACCGACGGGTTCATCGGCTTCGGTGCCGTTACCGATGTCAAGTTCCGCGGGCAGGTGAGCTGCGGCGATCGGCTGCTGTTGATCGGCAAGATGCAGGAGATCCGCGGCACCCGCCGCGCCGTCGGGGCGGCCCAGGGTTACGTCAACGGGTCGATGGTCTTCGAGGGCTGCGTGACCGGGATGATGATCTGAGGCTGGAGGCCGCAGGAACGGCAGCGGCGTCTCCAGCCTGTAGCCCATGACTATGCTGCAACACCACGTCGATGCCGTCGTGGCGGTGACGCCGCCGCTGGACGAGGAGGCCCTCAAGGCGATCCCGGCCAGGCGGGGTGTGTTCGCGCTGCTGGATGAGGCCGGGCGGGTGATCCTGGTGACGACGGCCGCCGACATGCGCTCCCGTCTGCGGTACCGGCTGACGGCGCCGGACGACGAGGGCCCCAGCAAGGCCGCGGACCTGCGCGACATCACCGCTGCGGTCGCTCACCGGCGGACGTACAGCCGCTTCGAGACCGACTGGCGCTATCTCGAACTCGTCCGCGCGGTCTTCCCGGACACCTGGGAGACGCTCCTGCCCAGGCGCAGCGCGTGGTTCATCGCCGTTGACCCCGCCGCCGCGGCGCCGTACTGGGCCGTCGTCGCCGGCGCTGCCCGCGCGGCCCGGGCCTTCGGGCCCTTCCCGGATCGCCGCAGCGCCGAAGCCTGCCTCGAAGCGCTCACCGACGTGTTCGACCTGTGCCGCTGCGTGTCGATTCTCCGCCAGGCGCCGTCCGGCAGCGCCTGTGCCTACAAGCAGATGGGCCGCTGCATCGCCCCCTGCGACGGGACGGCGTCCATGGACGCTTACCGCGCGGTCCTCGAGCGTTCGATCCGATGCGTCGCCGGCGACAGCGCCGAGCAGCGGGAGCACCTGACCGCCGCGATGAAGGCGGCGTCGGCCGAGATGGCCTTCGAGCGGGCCGCGGTGTTCAAGGCCCGCCTGGACCGCCTGGCGGAACTGGCCGGGCCGAAGGCGGCCTGCGTGCGGGATATCCAGGCGTTCCGGTTTGTTATAATCCAGCCGGGGCCGTCCAGTCACCAGGCCTGCACGTTCATCTGCAACGGCGGGCGCCTGGCCGCCGGGCCGGTGGTCGAGTACCCGCCGTCCGGCGCGGCGATGGGGGAGGTTCTTGCGGCGTGCGAGGGTCTGGCCGCCGAGCCCGACGCGGCGGTGGCGTCACGGCGGATGGGGCTGGTGGCGTGGTACCTGTTCTCCTCGCGGCCGGGCGATGGGGTGGTGCTGGCGCAGCGGGACCTGACACCCCGGTCGCTGGCCGCGATGATCGAGGCGTCGGCCGAGGGCCTGGGCCTGCGGGCCCCGCGGCGGCGCAAGGCCTCCACGGAGCGCCCATGACGCGCCTGCTGCAGAACATCCGGGCGTACCTGCCCGTCCGCCGGCGGCGGCGCTGGCAGTACGTCAGCGGCCGGCGGCGCCGGCGAGGGCTGGTGCTGGCGGTGGTGCTCGTGGCCGCGATCTATGCCTGGTGGCATTTCACCAACAACGCCCGCATCCGGCGCGACGCCGTGGCGTATCTCGAACGCCTCACCGGCGCCCAGGTGCGGATCCAGGACGCCTCGTTCAGCCTCCTGGGGGGCATCGAGCTGGCCGGCGTGCGGGTCTTCACCGAATCCGACGGGAAGGTCAGCGACATCTTTCACGCCCGCCAGGTCCGCCTTGAACACGCCCCGCTGAGCCTGCTCCGCGCCGGGCGGCTCAAGGTGACCGAGATCGTCTGCGTCGAACCGGTCCTGATCCTCATCGAGAACGTCGACCGCCGCCGGTGGAACTGGGAGGACCTCCATTTCCCGACGGGTGTGGGCCCCGGCGGAGGCGGCACGCCGGACCTGCCGGTCATCCGCATGCGCGACGGGCGGGTGCAGCGCCGCGAGATCTACCACGGCGTGACGGTTCCCCTCGGCAGCGAGCCCCTCAGCGCCCAGGCCGTCCCCACCGCCACGGCGGGCGAGTACCGCGTCGAGATCTTCGGCAGCGGGGGGGCCGAGAACGTCCGGGCCGAGGCGACCTTCCGCCTGGACCCCATGGCCTTCCGCTGGCGGGGCGGGATTCCGGTGACGTTGCTGGAGCGGACGCTCCCGCACGGGTACCGCCAGTGGTGGGACCAGTACCAGGTCAAGGGAAGCATCGAGTTCGAGGGCCAGTCCGACGCCGACCCCGCGTCCGGCCGCGCGGCCTTCAAGCTCACCGACGCGTCCATGGTGTTTCCCCACGCCGACGGGGACATCCGCCTGGACGAGGTCAACGGGCGGATCGAGCTGACGGCCTCCGGCATCGAAATCCAGTCCGTCACCGGCCGTCTGCCGCAACTGGACAACATCCTCGTCTCGCTGACGGGCCGTTTCGGAGGCTACGAGCGGACCGGTCCGGTCGAACTGGAGTTCCAGGTCGACGACGTCCGCTTCCCCCTTCGGGCCGATCACCCGCTGATGCGGCGGCTCATCAACCGCTTCGAGTCCGGCTACAGCCCGGTCGGCTCCGCCGCGGTCACCGTCCGGCTCAACCGCGATGCCGACGAGCGGATCCGCTACCGTCTGACCGCGCGGCCGAAGGGGATGCGGATCACGCCGGCCGTCTTCGCCGCCGCCCTGGAGGATGTCACCGGCGAGCTGTCCCTCGATGAGCAGCGGGTGACCATCACCGAACTGACCGGCCGCTGGCACGATGCGCCTGTGACGATCACCGGCTGGGGCGCCATGGGCGGGGGCAAGGCGTTCGACCTCCGCGTTCGCGTCGACGACGGGCTGTTGGGCGACCCGTTCCGGAAGCTGACCGACGCCTCGAGCCTGCAGATCGTCCGCCAGCGCGTCCGTCGCTACCACGACCGGTTCGACCCCCGGGGGCCCTGCGACGTCGACGCCCGCGTCTGGGCCGACGAGGAGGGGCGCTTCCTGGCCGAGCTTGACCTGACTTTCGACGGCCGCGCATCCGTGGCGTACGAGGGCTTTCCGTATCGCATCGAGGGCCTGGCCGGCCTGGTGAAGGTGAGGCCGCGGGAGGTGAGCTTCCACGACCTCGAAGGCCGCCGCGGGACGGCACGGATCCGCCTGGGCGGATCGGTCGACCTGACCGGCGGGCAGGAGAGCCCCGACCTGACGCTCCAGGCCGTCGATCTGCCCCTCGACGACCACCTCGGGCAGGCCCTGGTCGCCATGGCCGAGCAGGCCGGCCGGCAGTACGAGCATTTCGACCTGGACGGCTCGATCGACGTGGCCGGACGCATCCGCCGCGACGGAGATAACCCCTTCAGCTACGACCTGACCGCTTCGCTCAAGAACGTCGCCCTGACGTTCGATCAGTGCCCCTACGCGCTGGAGGACGTCGTCGGCGAACTGCGCCTGCGGCCGGAGGCCATCGAGATCCGCAACCTGGTCGGCAGGCACGGCCCCGGGCGGATCGACGTGACCGGACGGGTCGATGGGGACCTGGCGGCCGGCGAGCCGCCCGCCGTCGAGATCCGCGGCGCCGGCGTCCGCGTCGATGAAGCCCTCCGCCGCGCCGTCGTCACCGCCGGCCCGCCCGGCGTCGAGGATGTCTGGACGCAACTGCAGCCGACCGGCATCGCCGATTTCGTCTGGAACCCCCATCGCGAAGTGTCGCTGGAGGTGGTCGCGCGGGACATGGGCATCACCTTCGCCCCGTTCCCGTACCCGCTCCGGCAGGTTCGCGGCACCGTCCTGGTCCGCCGGGACCGGATCGACCTGGAGGGGATCACCGCCGCGCGGGACGGCGGGTCGCTGAAGCTCGACGGCACCGTCCGCGTGGGCGGCGGCCGCCTGCGCGAGGCCGACCTCGTGCTGGACGCCACCGGCGTGGCGATCACCGAAGAACTGCTGGCGTCGGTCCCCCGGCCGCTGCGTGTCCTCACCGACCATCTCAGCCCCGGCGGCCGCTTCGACGTGAGCCTCAGCCGCCTGCGCTTCAACGACAGCGAACCGGTCACGGCGCCGGCGACGGCCGACGCGGCCGCGGGCGGAGGGCCGTCCTGGACGTGGGAAGTGGACGGCAGCGTCCACCTCGACGACGCCGTCGCCACGGGCACCTTCGAGGCCACCGCCATCCGTGCCGGCATCGCCGGCAGCGTCCGCATCGATGACGCCCGCGACGCCCTGAGCGTGGACGCCGCCCTCACCGACGGCTCGCTGCACCTGTGGGACCGCCCGGTCGAGAGGCTCGGCGGCACCATCCGAAAAGCCGTCGATGATCCCCGTCTGCGCCTCGAGCGCCTCGAAGGGAGCTTCTGCGGCGGGCGGATGGCCGGCAATCTGACGATCCGCCTGGAGGACATCGTCGGCTGCACCGCGGACCTGGTCGTCGAAGATATCCAGCTCGAGCAACTGCTGGTCCACCCCGACGACGCCGACGACCCGTCGGCCAGGCCTTCGGGCAAGTTGCGCGGCCGCTTGGACCTGGCCCACACGTTCGGCAGATCCGAAAGCCGCGAGGGCAGTGGACGGTTCGAGATCACCGAGGCCCGCATCGCCGAGGTGCCCGTGTTCCTGGACCTGGTCAACGTGGCGTTCCTTCAGTTGCCGGTGGAGTCGGTGTTCAGTACCGGCACGGTCGTCTACTACATCAAGGGCGACACCCTCCGCTGCGAGACGATCGACCTGCGCGGCGAGACCCGCGGCCTGGGGGGCCTCCTGCCCGGGGAGCCGACGTCGATCGTCGGGACCGGCACGCTGGACCTCAAGACCGAGTGGCTGAATCTCATCTTCCGTTCGGGCCCGCCGCACCTGTTCCACGGCCCCGGCGCCGAGCTGTGGACGCTCACCACCCGCGGCTTGCACACGACCCACGTTACCGGGCCGTGGCGCGACCCCGAGAAGAAGACCGTGCCGTTCAGCCAGTTGGCCGAACTGCTGAGGGAGATGAGCGGAGGGGAATAGGATCTGGAATCTGAAGGCCCCGTGCGGGGAATCCCAGGCTCCAGATCAGGAACGGCGAGTGTTGCGAGACTGGGAGAAGATCATGGCGGCAGGCCAAATCAAGGTCGGCATCATCGGCGGGACGGGACTGGGCGACGCGCTGTGCGGCGAGGTCGGGGGACGCCGCAGGGAGGTGGATACCCCGTTCGGCAGGCCCTCCGACGCGATCATCGAGACCACGTGGGGCGGCGTGGACGTGGCGGTCCTCAACCGCCACGGCGCCGGGCACCTGATCGCCCCGACGGCCGTGAACTACCGCGCGAACATCTACGCGCTCAAGGCGCTGGGCTGCACGCACATCCTGGCCAGCGGAGCCGTCGGCAGCCTGCGCGAGGCCGTCGCCCCGACGCACCTGGTCGTGGCCGACCAGATCATCGACAAGACCTTTCGCCGGGAATCGAGCTTCTTCAACGGTTCCCTCGCCTGCCACGTTGAGATGGCCTACCCGTTCTGCCCCGTCCTGCGGCGCCACCTGCTGAACTGCGCTTCGGGGGTCCCTACCACCGTCCACGGGCGCGGCACCTACGTCTGCATGGAAGGCCCGGCCTTCTCCACGCGGGCCGAGAGCGAAATGCACCGCCAGTGGGGCGGCGATCTGATCGGCATGACCGCCATGCCCGAGGCCAAGCTTGCCCGCGAGGCCGAGATCGCCTACGCCCTGGTCGCGCTGGTCAGCGACTACGACTGCTGGCGCCCGCACCCCGATGACCTGGACAAGCACGAGTTGCTCAAGGAAATCCTCGCCCACGTCCACGCCGCCACCGCCCACGCCATCGCCCTGATCCGCCTGGCCCTCGAACGCTTCGGCGAGATTGCAGGCAAGCCATGCCCCGCCCACAGCGCCCTGGAACTGGCCATCTGGTCCGACCGCTCGAAGATCGCTCCGGAAACCGCGGAGCGATTAGGGCCGCTGCTGGCAAAGTACGTGTGAACTGATCTGGGATTCATCCCGGATCCGTTCAGTCTCCCGCCGCCGCCACAGGCGCGGAATCCGCTTCCGTCGCTCTGTCGGCGTCCTGGTCGACCATGGCGGCAGCCTGGTCGAAGCGGACGGAGACGCGGCGGGAGACGCCCGCTTCCTGCATGGTCACGCCGTACAGGACGTCACCGATTACCATCGTACGCTTCGAGTGGGTGATGATGATGAACTGGCTCTGGTCGAGGAACTCCTCGACGATCTGGTTGAAGCGTTCGTTGTTCGCCTCGTCCAGGGCCGCGTCGACCTCGTCGAGCATGCAGAAGGGGCTGGGCTTGGTGCGGAAGATGCTGAACACCAGCGCCACGGTCGTCATCGTCTTCTCGCCGCCGCTGAGCAGCGTGATCGAACGCAGTTCCTTGCCGGGCGGGCGGGCGATGATGTCGATGCCGCTCTCGAGCACGTCGTCGGGGTCGGTCAGGATGATGTCGGCGCGGCCGCCGCCGAAGAGCTTGCGGAAGATCGACTGGAACTGCTCGCGGACCGCCGTGAAGGTCTCGATGAACCGTTCGCGACTGGTGGAGTTGATCTTGTCGATCAGTTCGGCGAGCTGTTTGCGCGAGTCCTCGATGTCCCGCATCTGGGCGGCCAGGAAGGTCTCGCGCTGTTCGAGCTCCTCCTGCTCGGTGATCGCGTCGAGGTTCACGTTGCCCAGCCGTTCGATCTTCCCGCGAAGCTGCTGGATTTCCGCGGCGACGGCGTCCCAGTCGCGCTGGTCGTCGTGCTGGTAGTCGGCGCAGGCGGCTGTGAGGTCCACGCCCAGCTCGTCGGAGGCGTGGCGCAGCAGCTCTTCGATGCGGACGTCGGTCTCGCCGGTCTCGACCCGCAGGCGGTTGATCTGCTCGGCGGCCTCCTCGGCGGCCTTGCGGCTGTCGGCGAGCGCCTGGCGGATCTGCCCCATCCGCTCGTCCAGCCCGGCGCGCGACTCGATCGCGTCCCGCAGGGCCAGATCCAGCTCCTCCTTGCGGGCGAAGAGCGTCTCGATCTGCCGGCGGGCGGCGGCGATGCCCTCGGCGGCCGACGCGATCCGCTCGCGTCCGGTGGCCACCTGCTGGCCGACCTCGTCGCGCTCCCGGCGCATGTGCTCGATGGACCGCCGCGCCGCCGCCATCGACTCGGCCAGGCTGGTGCGCTTCTCGATGGCCCCGGCGTGCTGGACGCGGTGCTCGGTCAGCTCGGCCGTCAGGTGCTCCTGGCGGGCGGCGTGCTCGCCCACCTCGGCGCCGAGCCGTTCGATCTCCTCCTGGCGGCCCGCCGCGGCGGCCTCCAGTTCGTCGATCTGCTTGCGGGCCGCCTGCTGGCGGGCGTCCAGGTCGGCTACGTCGCGGGCGATCGCCTCGATTTCCCGCGCCAGCACCGGTCCCTGCTGGCGCCGCTCGTTGAGCTGCTCGCCCAGGCGGGCCGACTGCGACTGGAGATCCACCCGCCGCGCGTTGGCCTCGTAGAGGGCCGTGCGGGCCTGCTGCTGGACCTCGTCGAGCGCCTTGCGCTGGTCGGCGGCGATCCTGCGCCGCCCGGTGAGGTCCTCGATCTGGGTTTCGAGCGTGGCCAGTTCGCCGGCCAGTTGGGTCAGTTCGCTGTCGCGGGCAATCAGGCCGGCGGTGCCGCCGGTGCCCAGGCGGGCATGGCCGTCGCCTTCGACGACGGCGCCGTCGCGCGTCACGACGCGCCACCCCGCCGGCAGACCGGCGGCGACGATGCCGGCGGCGGCCAGGTCATCGACGACGACCGTCCGGCCCAGCAGGCGCCGCAACGGCTCGGCGTACGCCTCGTCGAGGCGGACCATGTCGGTCAGCCGCCGCGCGGGGGCGGGCAGCGAGGCCGGGTCGATGTCGTCGATCGCCCGGATCTGGTCGAGGCACAGCAGCTTGATGCCCCGCCTGTCCAGCACCGTCTCCAGCAGCCCGCGGCCTTCATTCAGGTCGGCCAGGCGCTCGACGAGGATGGACTGCTCCGTGTCGGCCAAAGCCGCCGCAACGACGGCGGCGTCGGCGTAGTCGGCGTGAACGAAGTCGGCGAGCATTCCGCGCAGGAAGGGCAGCTTGCCCGCCTCGCGGGCCTTCATGACCCGCTTGACGCTCTCGGCGAGGCCCTCGCCGCGACGCTGCATCTCTTCCAGCGTCGAACGCCGCCCGGCCAGGCGGCTGTAGCGCTGGCGGGCCTGGCCGATCCGCTCGTCCAGGTCGTGCTCCTGGACCGCCAGATCGGCCGCGGCGGCCTTGGCCTCCTCCAGATCGCTGGTGCGCTCGGCGATGGCGGCGGCGACGGTTTCCAGCGACTGGGTCAGTTGCTGCTGCTGGAGCTCCAGCTCGGCGATGCGGGCGGTGACCTTGTCCCGCTCGGCGGCCAGGCGGCCGCGCTGGTCGATCA
>JAAYZK010000013.1 GCA_012514895.1 Planctomycetota bacterium
GCTCGGCGCAGATCGCCGTGACGCTCGAGGTGGCCGCCACGTCCACCCGGACGCTGGTCAACGTGGGCGATATCTGGCGCTACCGCAAGGGCGACACGGCCCCGGCGGCCGAATGGAACCAGGCCTCCTTCGACGACAGCGCCTGGGCCGAAGGCCCCTCGGGCATCGGCTACAGCAGCGACGTGACCCACCCGACGACCCTGGGCGATATGGCCGGCAACTACACGTCGTTCTTCGCCCGCCGCGCGTTCAACGTCGATGACCCGGCGGCGGTGATGAACCTGGCGCTGGACATCGCTTACGACGACGCCTTCGTCGCCTACATCAACGGCGTCGAGGTCGCCCGCAGCGCGTCGATGGGCGGTGCGGCCGGGACGCCCGTGGCGTTCGACGACGTCAGCGCCGAGATGTACGACGAACTGGACCCCGCCGAGTCGTTCACCATCGCCGTGCCGGATGGTCTGCTCAAGGCCGGCACCAACGTCCTGGCGATCCAGGTGCACAACGTGGCCCTGAGCAGCTCGGACGCCCTGATGGCGCCCCGCCTGCAGGCCATGGTGATCGGCGAGGACGGCGGGGGCCTGCTGCCCGGCGACCTGACCGGCGACGGGCGCGTCGACCTGTCCGACGTGGACCTGCTGACGGCGGCGCTCCGCGGCGAGAAGACCGTCGACGGCGCCGACCTGAATGCCGACGGCGCCCTGGACGGCGCCGACCTGGCCCTCATGGTCCGCGAGGTCCTCGGCACCGAGATGGGCGACGCCAACCTCGACGGGCGCGTCGACCTCGATGACTTCACGGCGCTCAAGGATAACATGGGCATCACCGATGCCTCCTGGGCGCAGGGCGACTTCAACGCCGACGGCGTGAGCGACCTGGACGACTTCACCGTCCTGAAGAACTTCTTCGGGTTCCAGACGCCGGCCCCCGCGTCGGCCTCGTCGGTGGAGGACCTGCAGATCGTCGATCTTCTGGCGGCCGAGGTCGACCCGCTGGATCCGTTGGCGGGCGGGACCGTCCTGTAGGAGAGGGTCGGTTCGCACCGCGACGAATCGCGGAAAGGAGGACGGCGGCGCGGAACCGGGCAACCGGCTTCCGCGCCGCTCGTCTTTTGCCGCAGGCCGGAGGCTGCAGGCCCAGCCTGAAGCCTCCCGCCTGCCGTTCTACGGCAGCAGGATGAAGGTATCGCCCTCGTCCTCGTTGATGTCCTGGCGTTCAAGCGTGAACAGGTCCTGGGTGCCGGTCAGGGCGTAGTTGACGCTGGCGCCGACGCGGAAGTAGACGACGCGGTTGACGAAGTCCTGGAGCTTCGTCAGCGAGGTCTCGGGCACCCAGAGGATGTCCCCGGGCTGCAGATCGATGTTGGGGTCCTTGCCCTTCATGATGCGTTTGAGGTCGAGCCTCACCTGCACGTCCTCGCCGTTGGGCATCCGGCGGACGAGCGTGGCCGTCGAGGGCGTCACGTCGGTGCGCAGGCCCGCCGACCCGGCCAGGGCCTGCAGGACGTTGACGCTGGTGCCCGGCGGATAGGCCTGCGGGCGCGGGGCGTTCACCAGGCCGCCGACGAAGTACGTGTTGGGCGTGGCGGGGTGGACGCGGATGATGTCGCCGGACTGGAGGGGCTCCATCGTCAGCATGGCCTTGATGCCCATGGGGTCGGTGAAGTCCACGGTGACGGTGTTGTCCGGCTGGCGAAGCCGCTGGAGCGTGACCCTGCCGCTGGACATGATCGACATCCCCCCCGCGGCGATGACCGCGTGAAGCAGGTCGCGGTCCGTCCGCCGCAGCGTGATCATCCCCGGGTTCGTGACGGCTCCCATCACGATGACGCGGGTGGGCGCCGCCTGTTCAAGGGTGACGAGCACCGACGCCTCCCGGAAGTACCGCGGCACGTAAGCCTCGCGGATCGCGGTCTCGGTCTCCTGGATCGTCAGGTCGTTGACGTCGAGCCTGCCGACCATGACCAGGTCGATCTGCCCCTGGTCGTTGACCCGCGCCTGGGCGGGGGGCACGGCATGCTGCTCGCTGGTGGTCCGGACGATCACGGCCACCACGTCGTCGGGCCCCAGCCGGTAGCCGCTCAGCCGCTGGTCGATCACCGCGTTGTCCGCCAGCTCCTTCCACTGCGGGACATACGCCCGTTCCGCCTCCGCCCGCGCCGCCAGGGCCTGGAACTCCTCCAGCGAGATGCGGTGGTCCATCTTGCCGCATCCGGCCAGGGCGGCCATCGCCGCACCGGCCAGGAGCATCGCCGCCTGGCGCTTCCGTATCCCCGGCAACCGCGCAGCCGTGCCGCTCATCGTTGACTTCCCCCCCAGATGATGGGTCACCCCTGGAAACCTCCCCCTTGCGCGGCGTCCCCATGGATGGCCGCAGCGGTCCTATCGGCCCGAACCGCCGATCGCACCACCAAGAACCACGAGGAAATCCGCCCCCGCGCCTCCCGCCCGGAAAGGGATGTGCAGGCGGCTGTTCGCCCGGTCCGGGCGGGATCGGCGGCGGGGGCGTGCTCGCCGTGTTTTACGCGCACCGTTAGAATGAAATGGAGCTGACCTGCGGACCGGCGCCGGCCTCGGACAGCGTGCGTCGGGAGGGTGCCGACCGAAGGGGGGGGCAATGATTGCAGGGCTGATGGTGTTCGTGTGCGCGTTGGCGGCGTCGCTGATCGTCATCCCGCTTGCGTCCCGGGCGGCCAGGGCCGTCGGGGCGCTGGACATGCCCGCCGCCCGCAAGGTGCACGACCGGCCGGTGCCCCGCGTGGGGGGTGTGGCGCTGGCGGCCGCCACGATCGGCGTGACGCTGCCGGCGGTCGCCCTGGGCGGCGGCGCGATGCCGCCGGCCATGACGGCCATGATCGCCGGCGCGACCGGCGTGTTCCTCGTGGGGCTCGTCGACGACATCCGCGGGGTGTCTCCCAAGCTCAAGTGCCTGGGCCTGCTGGCCGCCGCCGCCGCCGTGTGCATGGCGGGCGGCTGCGTGAGGCGGCTGGACCTGGGCGGGGGGTGGACGCTTGACCTGGGGGCGTGGGGCTATCCCCTGACGGTGCTGTGGATCGTCGGGGTGACGGTCGGTCTGAACTTCATGGACGGCCTGGACGGCCTGGCCGCCGGCATTGCCGTCGTTGCCGCCGCCGTTCTGCTGATCATGGCCCTGGCGACCGGCCAGGCGGCCATGGCGGTGCTGATGCTCGCCCTGCTGGGGGCCCTGGCGGCCTTCCTGGCGTTCAACTTCAACCCCGCCAGCATCTTCATGGGCGACTGCGGGAGCATGTTCCTGGGCTTCACCCTCGCCTCGGCCGCCGCCCTGTCGGCCGCGACGACCGAGGCCTTCGCGGCCATCGCCCTGCCGGCGGTGGCCCTGGGCATCCCGATCGTCGACGCCCTGCTGACCTTCATCCGCCGGGGCGTCCTCGAACGGCGGTCGATCTTCAACGCCGAGCGCGGGCACATCCACCACCGCCTGATCAGCCGCGGAATCGACCACCGGCGGTCGGTGCTGCTGATCTACGGGGTCACCCTGGGCGTCACGGCGCTGGGCATGATGATGCTGCTGACGCAGGGATGGTCGTCGCTGGCGGTGATGGCGAATCTGACGGTCATGCTGCTGTTGCTGTTCCACTGGGTCGGCTCGCTGAAGGTCGGCGACATCGCCCGGGCCCTGCGGCGCAACGCGATGATCCGCCGCCAGCGCGGGCAATACCGCCGGCACTTCGAGGATGTGCAGCTCAAGCTGCGGGTCGCCGCGGGCTTCGACCAGTGGTGGGAGCACCTGCGCGAGGCGGCCGAGAAGATGGAGTTCGTCGGCATGACGCTCCACCTGGTGCTCCGCAACGGGTCCGTGCGCCATCTCCACTGGGACAACCCGCACGTCGCCCAGCCCTCCGCCGACGACCAGCGGGTCTACGTGACCATCCCGGTCCGCCAGCGGCGGGGGGGCGACCCGGTGCGGCTGGAGGTGGAGCTGTCCGGCGAGCAGTCGCTGGAACTGGCCGCCGGCGCCCTGGGCTACTTCTCCAGGCTGCTGGACGAGCACAGCCTGGCCGACCTGGCCCGCCACCACCGCCCGCCGTCCGGCCCCGTCGAGGGCGGATCGGCCTCCCTCGCCCCTTGCACCGACGCCGAGGCGCCGGTACAAGGGCCTGCATGACAGCACCATACGACGCCACCACCGTGATCCAACGCTACGACGGCAACCCGGTCCTCGCGGCCGCGGATGTGCCCTACCCGGCGACGCTGATCTTCAACGCCGGCGTCGAAAAGTTCCAGGGCCGCTACGTCATGATCTTCCGCAACGACTACGGCGACGACTACCGCGGGCGGCCCAAGGCCGAGCGCGACACCAACCTGGGCCTGGCCACCAGCGACGACGGCAGGCACTGGACCGTCGACCCCCAGCCGGTCTGGAAGGTCAGGGACCAGGAGAACCGCCGCGTCTACGACCCGCGCCTGACGGTCCTGGAGGGCCGCTGCTACATCTGCTTCGCCATGGACACGCGGCACGGCATCCGCGGCGGACTGGCGGTCACCGACGACCTGAGGCACTTCGAGATCCTCAGCCTCTCGGCCCCGGACAACCGGAACATGGTCCTGTTCCCCCGCCGCATCCGCGGGCGGATGGCCCGGCTGGAGCGCCCGTTCCCCATCTACGGGCGCGGCAAACCCGAGGCGTTCGACATCTGGTACAGCGAATCGCCCGACGGGCGGTTCTGGGGCGAGACGCGACTGGTGCTCGGCAGCGAACAGGTGCCCTGGTGCAACTGCAAGATCGGCCCGGCCGCCCCGCCGGTCCGGACCGACAAGGGCTGGCTGACCCTCTTCCACGCCGTCAGCAAGGATGAGTCCCGGCCCCTCAGGACCTGGCACGAGCCGCCGTGGAACAAGACGTACAGCATGGGCCTCATGCTGCTGGACCTCGACGAGCCCTGGCGGGTGATCGGCATGGCCGACGGGCCGGTGATGGTGCCCCAGGCCCCCTACGAGATGGACGGCTACCGCGGCAGCGTCCTGTTTCCCGGCGGGATGATCCTCGAAGACGATGGGGAAGTGAAGATCTACTACGGCGCCGCCGACACCGTCGAGTGCTTGGCAACCGCACGGGTCGAGGCGCTGCTGGACCTGTGCCGCCCGTGCTGATCGCCTTGCCCTGACGGAGCCTGCGCGTAAAACGGATTGGGGCGTGGTCCTCCCGGCCGGACGGCCCTACCATTTCTTCACCGACTGACGGCCGCGCGTTCCGGCCGTGGTGCGAGGCAGACGCAGTGCGAAGGGGAGAACCATGGGCGGCGGCGGGAGGCCTGTGGAGGCGGTGGACGTCATGGGTGTGCCGGTGGGGGCCTTCACGTCCTACGACGATGCCGTCGAACACGTCAGCGCGATCATCAGCGCCGGCGGCAAGCAGTTCTGGGTGGCGGTGAACCCCGAGAAGCTCTACCGGGCCGAGCGCGACGACCGCCTCCGGCGCGTGCTGGCCGGCGCCGACGCGAGGATCTGCGACGGGATGGGCGTCGCCATGGCCGCCCGCCTGCTGTGCCGCCGCCGCCTGCCCCGCTGCACGGGCTGCGACCTCTTCGAGGCCCTCGTCGCCGCCGCGGCCGAGCGGCAGTGGCGCGTGTTCTTCCTGGGCGCCAGCCCCCCCTCCAACCAGGCCGCCTGCGACAACCTCTGCTCGCGCTACCCCGGCCTGATCATCGCCGGCCGCCAGGACGGGTACTTCGCCGACGACGCGGCGGTCGTCGGGCAGATCAACGCCGCCCGCGCCGACCTGCTGTTCGTGGGCATGGGCTCCCCGCGGCAGGAATACTGGATCGCCGACCACTTCGCCGGCCTGGACGTCCGCTTCGTCCTGGGCGTCGGGGGCAGCCTCGACATCGCCAGCGGCCACGCCCGCCGGGCCCCCGCCTGGTGCCGGCGGAGCGGGTTGGAATTCCTCCACCGGGCCCTCACCACGCCGGGCTGGTCCACCAGGGACCGCTTCGAGCGCACCGCCGTCAAGTTCATGTTCGCCGGCCGCGTGTTCCGACGCTGGCTGATGGGCCCGCCCGGCGGCAATGGCGGCTGAAACGCAAAAACGGCATCGCCTCCCGGGAACCTCGTCAGCGGACCCCCAACAGCATCCACTCCTTACCCAGCCCCGGGAAGGGGGAGGCAGTGTGGCGTGCCGCCGCGGCCGGGACGGATCGGCCGTCTACGGCTGAGGCAGGCGCAGGTGGGTCCGGACGGCGACGACCTTGTTCAGTGCCTGCCGCGCGGGGGCGGCGACGGCGGCGTCGGCCGAGTCGGCGAGGGTCTGGAGCATCCCCAGCGAGTCGGGATGGATGTCCCAGCCGAGGCGGTCGAAGCTCCGCCGGTCGCCGGCGGCGGCCTTGCGGGCCGCGTCGGCCAGGGCGACGCGCATCTGCGAGTACCACGTCGCGATGAAGGCGGCCTGGTCGGCGTCGTCGGGCAGGTCGGGCGGGCCGGCGAAGAGCATCAGCGTCTGGCCGCTGACGTGCGCCAGGAAGAGGTCGGCGTCGTCCGTGCCGAAGTACAGCGTGCCGTCGTGGGCGGCGAGGAACCGGCCCTCGAAGGCGGCGTTGACGTCTCCGGAGACGACATACCGCAGGACGGTGCCGGGCGGGCACTCGCCGACGACGCCCCAGTCGGCGGGGTCTACGGCCCCGCCGTCGGCCGCGATCAGCGTCGAGGCGGCCCGGGCGCGGGCCTCGGGCGCGGCGCTGCGGGCGACGTAGATCTCCGTCATGAGCGCACGACACGCCTGGCCGTGCGCTCCGGCGGGGAAGGCCCGCAGGTAGCCCTTGCAGGCCGCGATCGTCCGTGCGGCCCGCGCGGCCTCCCACAGGAGCGCCTCAGATTCCGCATCCGTCGCGCCCTCCGCCGGCGCGGTCGCCGGCTCGGCGGGGGCGGTCGCCGGCGCCGCCGTCTCCGGCTCGGCGGGCTGGGCCGGGGCCGTCGCGGCCGGTTCGACCGCCGGTGCGGCCGCCGGTTCCGCGGCCGGTGCGGCCGTCTCGATCACGGCCGGTTCCGCCGGCGCCGCCGCAGGTACGGCTGTCTCCGTCACGGCGGGCTGGGCCGGCGCCGCCGCGGCCGGTTCGGCCGCCGGTGCGGCCGTCTCGATCACGGCGGGCTGGGCCGGCGCCGTCGCCGCCGGTTCGACCGCGGGGGCCGTCGTGGTCGGACCCTCCCGCGGCGACTCGGTCTGTCCGGTGTCGCTCTCCCGCCGGCATCCCAACAGCGCTGCCGCGACCAGCGCCGCGACGAGCAGTCCGCCCATCCCGGCGTTCCAACGTCCTGTCCGCTGCCCGGTCCGCATGATGTTCCCCTTTCGTCGTCTGGAGGTGGGTTTCCCCTGGTGACTGGACCATTCTACTGATCGATGCAGGCAGAAAGTCAAGCCCGCCCGGCAAGATACCGCCCGGGATCGCGGCAGGACGTCCACCGAAAGGCATAGGATACGGTCACGTCGTCTGCCCGGTTGGGGATCCCGGGCGCGGTCGGGAAACCCGAAATCCGAAGCACGAAATCCGAAACAGACCCCAAAACAGCAATGAAGACGGCAAACGGACAAACGGTCAAATGACCAGGCCCCATGGTCTGGTGTTCTTCGGTTCCGTTTCCTGCCGTCTGGGATTTGTTTCGTATTTCGGATTTCGTGCTTCGGATTTCCCCCCCCCCGGGGGGCGTCCCGGCCCGGGGGGGTTGCTTTCACCGCGCCCGGCGGTACGCTGTGGGCCGATCAGGGGTGTGTACGACGGGGGGATGGACCATGACGAGAGTATGACGAACGAGATCTACCTGGCCATCGCCGAGATCTTCGGCGTGTTCGCGATCGGCTGGCTCGCCCGGCGCCTGGGCTACCTTCACGAGGCGGATCTGCAGCGTTGGAGCGGAGTTGTGATCGACTTCCTCTACCCGCTGCTGATCTTCTCGACCATCTGCGGGCACTTCGAGGCCGCCCGTTTCCGCGAGCTGTGGCCCCTGCCGGCCGTCGGGCTGGGGATGATGGTCGGCGGCGGCGTGCTGGGCTTCGTTCTGCGGCGCGGCCTGCGCCGCCGCGACAGCGACCGGGTGAAGACCTTCCATCATTTCTGCGCCGTCAACAACTACAGCTACCTGCCCATCATCATCATCGGCAGGCTGTGGGGGGAGGAGGCCCTGGCGAACCTGTTCTTCCTCAACCTCGGCTCCAGCATCGGTTACTGGACGGTGGGGGTGACGCTCCTGGGCGAGCTGCGCTGGAGCGTCGCCCTGCGGCGGCTGCTGTCGCCGTCGCTGGCGGCCCTGGCCCTGGCGCTGGGGCTGTCGCTGTCGGGCCTGGGCGAATCGGTCCCGCCGATCGTCCTGGCCATCAGCGGCCGTGCCGGCGCCGCGGCGGTGCCGTGCATGCTCCTGCTGGTGGGCGCTTCACTGTGCCCGTTGCCGTCGCTGACGGACAAGCGGGACCTGGCCTACCTGACGGCGGTGCGGCTGGTGCTGCTGCCGGCGGCGTTCGTGGCGGTCCTGCTGGCGGTGCCCCTGGCGGGGGATGTTCAGAACGTCGCCGTCGTCGTCGCCCTGATGCCCGCCTCGATCAGTTCGGTCATCATCACCCGGCGGTACGGCGGCGACCCCGACTTCGCCGCCCGCGCCGCCATCGTCACCACCGTCGCCGCCGCCCTGACCGTCCCGGCGGCACTGAAGGTGCTGGAGGGGATGGGGGCGTTCTAACGCTCTTCGTCCTTCCATATGCAGCACTTCTTGTACTTCTTCCCGCTGCCGCACGGGCAGGGGTCGTTGCGGCCGACCCTGGGCGGGGCGTGGATGGGGGCGGTCACTTCGGGGGGCGGCGGGGGCGCGGGGACGTCGGCGATCGGGGAGGCATCGGCGGCCGAGGGCTGCCCCATCGTGATGTCCATGAGCGTCTCGTACGCCGGCCAGAGGCGCCCGAACAGGTGGGCGCCCCGCCGCAGCCCCGCGGGCGTGAGCTCCAGGCCCAGCTCACGCAGGGCGCTGACCATCGCGAGGGCGAAGGTCTCCTCCACCGGCGGGCCGGCCGGTTCGGCGATGCGGGAGCCACCGGCGGGGAAGATCCGCGCCGGCAACGTCGCGCCGACCATGTCGGCCTCGGCGCCTTCCGGATCGTCCACGGTGATCGTCCCGCCCAGCAGGAGGTCCTCGTACTCGACGATCCCGGCGTCGCGGTCGCACCGGACGACGCGATAGAGGCTGACGGCATGGTCCAGCCGTGCCCGCAGCATCGCCGCCTCGGCGGCGGACAGGCCCTCCTCGAGCAGGCGCTCGGCCACCGTCGCGGCGCCCTTGGCGGGGCGGTAGTCCAGCGCGGCCCACCGGGAGTAGAGGGTTTCGGCACTCAGGTGCTTGAACCGCTCGAAGTAGTGCTCGCCCCGGTCGGTGCCGA
>JAAYZK010000167.1 GCA_012514895.1 Planctomycetota bacterium
GGGTCGCCCAGGGCCGAGCAACTGCCGCACCCGCCGCGGGCCTTGTTCCAGCGGGAGTAGGCGATGCCCCACACCGCCAGGAGGATCGCCAGGACGAGGATGGTAAGCAGGTATTCCATGGTGCACCTCTACCATTCTACCCCTGTCGGCTGCAGGATGTTCGCCGCGGCGGCAGGCGCCGTTGCCGTGCCTCGAGCCTCATGCCCCGCGTCTCACGCCTGCGGGGGCACGATCGCCCCGTGCGCGGTCAGGAGGTCGCGCAGGTCGCCGGCGGGCACGGCGTCGGCGTCGGTGCGCGTGCGGGCGGCCAGGACGGCCAGGGCGCCGGCTGCCTGGCCCATGGCCATGCAGGTGGCCTGGATGCGGAAGGCTGAGCGGGCTTCGCGGTCGCCGGCGGCGGCGCGGCCGGGGACGATGAGGTTCCGCATGCCGACCGGGAGCATCGCCCCGCGGGGGATCGTCGGGAACGTGTGCGGCTTCAGCGGGCGGACGTCCACCCACCGGTTGGGGTCGTCCAGGTGCAGGTCGATGGGCCAGTAGCTGTAGCAGACGGCGTCGGGCCACAGGCGGCCGCCGAGGTAGTCGCCGGCGGTCACGGTCGCCAGGCCGCGGATGCCCACGGTCTCGCGGATGCCCGTCTCGACGGCGGCGGTGATCTGGAGGTTTTCCAGCCCCCGCTGGGCGCGGTAGAACCGCTGGAGCCTCCGCGCGATCGCCCGGGCGGCGACCTCGACGGCGGTGCGGCCTTCGCTGGTGTGGGCGTCGGGGGCACGCAGGTGCATCGTGTTGCGCCCCCCGCGCTTCAGCAGGCCGGAGGCGCCGATCCCGCTGGAGCCGACGTCGGTCCACGCCATCCGCCCGGCGGCGACCTCGGCGGCGAAGGCGGCGTCGACGGCCTTCAGGTCGACCTGCGCCAGGTCCGCGCCGTGCATGTGCAGGTTGAGCGTGGCCGTCTGCGGGGCGGGCTCGACCTCGACCGGCCCGCCGGCCAACGTCACGACGTTGGCGTCGGCGGTCGCGTCGATGACGGCCGCGGCGGTCGTGTCGACCAGCCCGGTCTTCGTGCAGAAGGTGAGGGTCCAGCGGTCGCCGGCGTCGGCGGCGCGGGCCGCCATCGTGTGCAGGTGCAGGTCGACCCCCGCGTCCAGGACCGCCGCGTCGGCGATCGCCGCGAAGATCGTCGGGTTGAGCCTGACGCACTGCCGCCAGGCGTGTTCGGTCCAGTCGGCCGCGTCGTACAGGGCCGTGCCCGATTCGGCGGCGGCGGCGGTGACCAGTTCCCAGCCGATCCCGGCGATGATGGGGCGTCCCCAGGCGTGGAAGAGCCCCGGGTTGGCGATTTCGGCGTTGGTGATCGTCCCGCCCAGCAGGCCGGTCTTCTCGACCAGCAGCGTCCTGGCCCCGGCCCGGCCGGCCTGGACGGCCGCGATGATCCCGGCGGTGCCGCCGCCGACGACGGCGACGTCGTAGTGCGCCTGCATGGAGCTACTCCTCGATGTCTTCCAGTTCCCCGGCGGCGGTGAGGGTTTCCTCATCCTCGGCCGTCAGAAGCTGGATCTTCTTCTCAGCCGCGTCCAGCACGCCGCGGCAGTGCTTGATGAGCTTGATGCCCTCGGCGTACTTGACGATCGACTCCTCCAGCCCGATCTCGCCCGATTCGATGGACGCGACGATCTGCTCGAGGCTTTCCAGGGCTTGTTCGAACGTCACCTTCTGCTTTCCCATGGGTGCATCTCCGGTCTACACGTCGCCGAACAGCGTCGGCTGGTCGGGCGGGGGGCTCTTGGGCGTCCTGGGCGGCGGCGGTCCCTCGACGACCGAGCGGATCTCGCCGGCGGCCAGTTCGGTGCGGATCCGCTGGCCGCCGTGCACGGCGGCGGCGTCGCGGAGAATCTGTCCCTTCGCGTCGCGGGTCACCGAGAAGCCGCGGGCCAGCACGTTGCGGTAGCTGAGGGCCTCCAGCGTCCGCTCGTAGCGTTTGAGCTCGACGACGGCGGCCCGCAGGGCGCCGCGGGTGAGCAGTTCGAGCTGCCGCTGGAGGGTCGAGAGGCTCTGTCGCGTGAGGCGGACGCGGTGGCGCGGGTGAGCGCCGGCCAGCCGCGCGGCGGCGCGGGCGAGCTGGTCGCCCCGGCGCTTGGCCTGGCCGCCGAGGTTCCAGCGCAGGGCGCCGGTCAGCTCGGCGAGCGTCCGCGCGGCGGCGGCGGCGCGGCCCAGCAGGGCGGAGCGCATGGCGGCGCCGGCGTCGTCGACCCGCTGGCTGAAGGCCTGCACGCGGTGGAGCGGATTGCGGAAAAACTCGCTGCGCTGCACCAGCCGCAGGGCCGTGCGGCCCTGGGCGGCCAGCGTGCGGATCATGCGGTCCAGGCGGCTGCGCTGCTCGAGCAGGCCCGCCCGCAGGGCCTGGCCGTCCGGCGTGGCCAGGACCGCCGCGGCGGTGGGGGTGGCGGCGCGGAGGTCGGCGACCATGTCGGCGATGGTGGTGTCGGTCTCGTGGCCGACGCCGCTGATCACCGGGACGCCGCACGCGGCGATTGCGCGGGCGACGGCCTCCTCGTTGAAGCACCACAGGTCTTCCAGGCTCCCGCCGCCGCGGCCGACGATGAGGGTGTCGATGCCCAGGCGGGCGGCGTTGGCGGAGGCGGCCCGGATCGCCCGGGCGATCTGCGGGGTCGCCGCGTCGCCCTGGACCGGCACGCCGATGAGATAGACCGTCGCGGAGGGCCAGCGCCGCCCGAGCGTGCGCCGGATGTCGCGGATGGCGGCCCCGGTGGGGCTGGTGACCACGCCGATCACCCGGGGGTAGCGCGGGATCGGCCGCTTGCGGGCGGGGTCGAACAGCCCCTCGGCCTCGAGCCTGGCCACGAGCTGGCGGAAGGCCAGCTCCAGCGCCCCGGCCCCGCGGGGCGCGAGGCGGTCGACGTACAACTGCAGCTTGCCCTGGGCCTCGTAGACGTCCATCCGCCCCTCGGCGACGACCTCCATCCCATTTTCCAGGGCGAACTTCACTTTCGACGCCGCCTGGCGGAACATCGCCGCGGGGATCTGGGCGGAGGCGTCCTTCAGGGAGAAGTACACGTGCCCGCTGGCCGGCTGGCTGAGGTTGCTGATCTGGCCGACCACCGCCACTCGGCGGGGCATGCCCTCGGACACCACCCGGCGCACCTCGGCCACCAGCGCCGACACCGTCAGCGGCTCGGCCGCCCGGGCGCCGACGAACTGGCCGGTCACGTCCCGCCCGCCGGTCACGTCGGCGTCATCCGTGGGGCCCTTGGCCCGGTTGGGGTCGAAGAGAATCGCCATGGCCTTATGGTAACGGACGAGGGGGCGAGGGGGAATTCACAAGCATGGAACAGCCACAGAGGACATGGATCTCCGTGCTCTCTGTGTCCTCTGTGGCTCAAGTCGTCTGCCGACCTTCAGCGTCGGTACGCCGGCGGGATCTTGCCCCCGTGCCCGACGTCCTCGATGAGTTTCATGAAGCGGCGGCCGTACTCGACGTAGTTGTCGTGGCGGGCCTGGGCGGAGGCCTGGACGGAGTCGTCGTGGAAGACGACCTGCATGTGGGGCTCCATGGAGAAGCCGCCGTCGTACCCGCCGTCGAGCAGGTCCTTGACGATGCGGCGGACGTCGCCGTTGCCCTCGCCGGGGAAGGTGTAGGTGACCTTGCCGCTGTCGCGGTTGAACACGCCGTCCTTGATGTGGACGTAGACGACGTGGTCCTTGACGTTCCGGTAGAACTCCCACGCCGACTGCTTGGGGTGCGGCGCGGGCCGCGTGCGGTCGTCGCTGCCGACCGGGTTGCCGGTGTCGAAGACCAGCTTGAGGCCGGGCACGTTGTCGATGAGCTTCAGCGTGTACGTCCAGCCCATCCCGCCGTAGTTCATGCAGTTCTCGTGGACGATCGTCAGCCCCTCGTCGGCGAACATCTTCTGCAGCTCCCGCAGGCGGGCGAAGCGCTCGGCCTCCATCTGGTCGTCGGCGGGGCGGTCCTTGAGCACCGCGAAGCTCATCACGCGGACGAGCTTCGCGCCCAGGCGCTTCATGCGGGGGATCGCGCGGCGGGCCTCGGCCAGCGAGGAGTCGAACGGCTCGGTGATCGGCTTGCCCCAGTTGGCGATGGCCGAGCCGAAGCAGTTGATCTTTACGCCGGAGTGGTCCAGGGCTTCACAGATCGCGTCGAACTGCTCGTCGGTGACGTCGTGGAGATTCTCGCCGTTGGGCCCGGCCTTGCGGGCCTCGATGTTCGTCCAGCCCAGGGCCTGCGTGGCGCGGATCTGGCCGTGAATGTCGGCGGCGGCTTCGTCGGCGAACCCGGTGAGGTACATGCGATGGTCCTTCCTTCTTGGGTGGCAATTCCCGGCCCGGTGCGGGCGCGCGTTGCATTGCCCTTCATTGTGACTACATTGAAGGCCAAGATCAACGACCTTGCGAGAGACTCCATGACCAACGTCGAACGTTTCCGCCGGGCCCTGCGGGGCGAGCCGGTCGACCGCCTGCCGATGATCGAGTGGGCCTCGTGGTGGGACAGGACGATCGACCGCTGGCGGGGCGAGGGGCTGCCCGCCGAGGTGAGCGGCAGCGAGGCGATCCGGGCGCACTTCGGCCTGGACGTGTTCCACCAGCTCTGGGTGCGGCCCCGGGCCGCGTCGTGCCCGCAGGCGCCCAGCCACGGCGCGCCCATCGTCCGCTCGGCCGACCAGTACGACCGGCTCGTGCGGGATGGGAGCCTCTATCCGCCGACGGCCTTCGACGCCGACGCGCTGAAGCCCTGGGCCGCCCGGCAGGCCGCCGGCGAGGCCGTGTTCTGGCTGACGCTGGAGGGGTTCTTCTGGTACCCCCGCACGCTGCTGGGCATCGAGCCGCACCTGTACGCCTTCTACGACGAGCCGGAGCTGATGCACCGCATGAACGCCGACCTGGCGGCCCATCACCTCCAGGTGATCGACGCGGTCTGCCGGATCGCCACGCCGATGTTCATGACGTTCGCCGAGGACATGAGTTACAACCATGGGCCGATGCTCTCCAAGGAGCTGTTCGACGCCTTCATCGCCCCGTACTACCGCCGGATCGTCCCGGCGCTGGCCGAGCGGGGCATCACGGTGCTGGTCGACTCCGACGGCGACGTCACCGAACTGATTCCCTGGCTGATCGACGTCGGCGTCGAGGGGCTCCTGCCGCTGGAGCGGATGGCCGGCGTGGACGTGGCGGCGATCCGGGAGAACCACCCGCGGTTCATCCTGGTCGGCGGGTACGACAAGACCGTCATGCACCGCGGGGAGGTGGCGATCCGCGCGGAGTTCGAGCGGCTGCTGCCGACGATGCGCTCGGGCCGGTTCATCCCGTCGGTCGACCACCAGACGCCCCCGGGCGTGTCGCTGGACCAGTACCGCACGTACGTCGAGCTGCTCGGGGAGTACTGCCGGAAGGCCGCCCAATGATCCGCATCGCTCCGCTGCCGGCCGGCGGCGCCGCCGAGTGCGAGGCGATACTGCGGTCGCTGCCGGAGTGGTTCGGCCAGGAGGGGGCGATCCGCGACTGGCGGGGCGACCTCCCGTTCCTGGAGACCTGCGCCGCCCTGGAGGATGGGCGGATCGTGGGGTTCGTCTGCCTGAAGGACCTCCAGCCCCGCCTGGCGGAGATCCACGTGATCGCCGTCCGCCGCGAGTGGCACCGGCGGGGCGTCGGTCGGGCGCTGGTCGAGCACGCCGAGCGTGCGTGCCTGGCCCGCGACATCACGGCGCTGGAGGTCAAGACGCTGGGGCCCGGCGAGCCCGACGAGGCCTATGCCGGCACGCGGGCGTTCTACGCCGCGATGGGGTTCGAGCCCGTCGAGGAGACGACGCGGATCTGGGGCCAGGCCAATCCGTGCCTGATCCTCCGCAAGCGGCTGCGGCGGGCGGGGGAGGATTGAACCGGCGGCCGCCGTCGGGTACAAGGATAGACTGTGGTTGAACCTGCACTTCCAAGGAGACCGTCATGGGCTGGGCTGCCTCGGACACGCGTTACGACTCGATGACCTACCGCCGCTGCGGCGCCAGCGGGGTCGACCTGCCGGCGGTGTCGCTGGGCATCTGGCACAACTTCGGCGAGCCCGATCCGTACGGCACGGCCCGGGCGATGATCCGGACGGCGTTCGACGCGGGCATCTGCCACATCGACGCCGCCAACAACTACGGCCCTCCGCCCGGC
The DNA here is from genome assembly GCA_012514895.1 of Planctomycetota bacterium. Lineage (GTDB taxonomy): Bacteria > Planctomycetota > Phycisphaerae > SM23-33 > FEN-1343 > JAAYZK01. Next base: position 6,190 of record JAAYZK010000167.1, read on the forward strand.
GCCGCCGAGCAGACGCTGGGGCGGGTCCTCAAGCAGGACCTGGCCGGCTACCGCGACGAGCTGTTCATCTCCTCCAAGGCCGGCTACCGCATGTGGCCCGGCCCCTACGGCGACTGGGGCTCGCGCAAGTACATCGTCGCCAGTTGCGACCAGAGCCTCAGGCGGATGGGGCTGGACTACGTCGACCTGTTCTACCACCACCGGCCCGACCCCAACACCCCCCTGGAGGAGACCATGGCCGCCCTGGCCCACCTGGTCGCCAGCGGCAAGGCCCTGTACGTCGGCATCAGCTCCTACGACCCCGACCAGACCCGCCAGGCGGTCTCCCTGCTCAACCAGCGCGGCGTGCGCTGCCTGATCCACCAGCCCAGCTACAGCATCTTCGACCGCCGCATCGAGAAGGGCCTGCTGCAGGAGCTCAGTTCCGAGGGCGTCGGCTGCATCACCTTCTCGTGCCTGGCCCAGGGCCTGCTGACCGACAAGTACCTCAACGGCATCCCCGCCGACTCCCGCGCCGCCAAGCCGCACGGCTTCCTCAAGCCCGAGCGGATCACGCCCGAACTGCTCAACAAAGTCCGCCGCCTCAACGACGTCGCCCAGCGCCGCGGCCAGTCCCTGGCCCAGATGGCCATCGCCTGGGTCCTCCGCCAGGACACCGTCACCAGCGCCCTCATCGGCGCCAGCCGTCCCGAGCAGATCACCGAGATCGTCGGCGCGCTGAGGAACTGCCAATTCAGCAAGGAAGAGCTGAAGGCGATCGATGAGGCCTTCGGCTGATATCGGAACCTGGAATCCGGCATCTGGAAGGTGACGGCAACGACCGCCCGCGCGGGGGCTGTCGTCCGTGGCCGTTCCTGGAGCCTGGCGTTCAGCAAGTAACGTCGGGATCGGTTCATGACGAAGGAAGCGTCGGGGGAGATGGGCCATGGACGAGATGGACATGTCGACGCAGCGGGGGCACCCCGAGCCGGCGCTTCAGCAGTTCACGGTGTTCCTGCCGAACCAGGTGGGCAAATTGAGGGAGCTGGTCAACCTCTTCGTGCGGCACCGGACGCACGTGGTGGCCCTGGACGTGCTGAACGCCCAGGACTGGGCCATCGTGCGGATGATCCTGTCCGATGCGATCGACGCGCGCAACCTGTTGAAGGCCTCGGGCTTCGCCTACACCGAATGCCCCATGCTGGCCGTCGAGCTGCCCAGTCCCGACGCCCTGGCCGACCTGGCCGGCGCCCTGCTGGCGGCCGAGGTGAGCCTGCAGGTGGCCTACCCCCTCCTGGTCCCCGCGCACGGCCGCCCCGTCGTCGCCCTCCACGTCGACGACCAGGTCGTCGCCGAGGAGGTCCTCATCGAACAGGGCTTCACCCTCCTGGATGAGTCCGATCTGTGGGA
>JAAYZK010000168.1 GCA_012514895.1 Planctomycetota bacterium
AGACCTTACCTGGCCATGCTCAGCGCCCACGGGCGGACGCTCCTGCAGTACCGGGCGGCGGCGCTGGCGGGATTCACGACGCAGTTGTTCTGGGGCGGGATCCGGATGATGGTCTTCTACGCCCTCTACGAGAATGCCCCGGCCGACCTGACGCTGGGCTACCCGCAGGTCGTCGCCTACATCTGGCTGGGCCAGGCGTTCCTGGGGCTGTTCCCGATCCGGATCAACCGGGAGGTCACCGAGCTGATCCGCTCGGGCAACGTCGCCTACGAGCTTCTCCGCCCGGTGGACCTGTACGCCTTCTGGTTCGCCCGCACCGCCGCCGAGCGGATCGCGCCGACGGCGATGCGTGCGGCGCCGATGCTCGTCCTGGCGGCCCTGGCCGGCTGGCTGGCGTGGCCGGGATGGGGGCGCCTGGGGGCGTTCGCGGTGCTGATGGCCGGCGCGGTGGCGGTGTCGACGGCGTTCACGATGCTCATGAACATCAGCCTGTTCTGGACGCTCTCGGGCCGCGGGATCAACATCGTGATGTCGACGCTGACGTTCCTGCTCAGCGGGATGCTCTGCCCGCTGCCGTTCTTTCCGGCCTGGGCCCAGCCGCTGCTGGAGGCCCTTCCGCTGCGGGCGCTGGCGGATGTCCCCTTCCGCCTCTTCGCCGGCGACCTGCCCCTGGCGGCGCTGCCGCGCCTCGTGCTGTTCATCCTGGGGTGGGTCGCGGCGATGATTCTCGCCGGGCGGTGGCTGATGGGGCGGGCCATGGGGCGCCTGGTGGTGCAAGGAGGATAGCGGATGGGTCCGGTGCGGCTTTACACGCGATACATCGGCGTCTCGATCCGCTCGCAGATGCAGTATCCCGCGTCGTTCATCATGGGCGCGGCGGGGCAGGTGATGGTGACGGGGACCGAGTTCCTGGCCGTCTGGGCGCTGCTGGCGCGGTTCGGGGCGATCCGCGGGTGGCGGCTGGAGGAGATCGCGCTGTTCTATGGCATCATCCACACCGCCTTCGCCCTGGCCGAGGGACTGGCGCGCGGGTTCGACACCTTCTCGGGCCTCGTGCGGACCGGCCGGTTCGACCAGATCCTCCTGCGCCCGCGGTCGGCGGCGTTCCAGGTGGTCTGCCGCGAGTGGCTCCTCGAGCGGATCGGGCGCCTGGCCGTGTCCGTGCCGATCCTGGTGTGGGCGGCTTCGGCGCTGGATGTCCGGTGGACGGCGGCCCGCCTGGCCCTGCTGGCGCTGACGCTGATCGGCGGGATGTGCCTGTTCGTCGGGCTGTTCGTGCTCCAGGCGACGCTGTCGTTCTGGACGATCGAGACGCTCGAGGTGGCCAACATCGTCACCGACGGCGGGCGGGAGACGGGGCAGTACCCCCTGTCGGTCTACCGGTCCTGGTTCCGCCGGTTCTTCACGTTCGTCGTGCCGCTGGCCGCCGTCAGCTACTATCCCGCCCTGGCCATCCTCGGCCGTCCGGACGCGGCCACGCACGCGCCGCTGTGGTTCCAGTACGCCGCCCCGCTGATCGGCGCGGCGTTCCTGCCGGCGTCGCTGGTCGTCTGGCGGTACGGCGTGAGGCACTACTGCTCGACGGGGTCGTGACGCTACGCCTCCAGCGCCGACTCCAGCCGTCCGATGCGGTAGGCCTCTTCCCGGCCGCCCAGCTTGAGCGTGACCTGGTCGCCGACGGCGCGGCCCAGCATCGCGGCGGCCAGGGGCGTCTGGTAGTTGTAGATGTCCCGCTCCACGTCGCTGTCCCACGGGCCCAGGAGCGAAACCTCCAGCGCCCCGCCGTCGCTGAGGCGGACCAGGTGGACCTTCGAGCCGATGGCGACCGTGTCGGATGGCACGCGGTGGGGGTCGATGATCTTGGCCTTGGCCAGCTCCTCCTGCATGCGGACCGCCTGGGCCCGCAGCAGGTCGCGCTCCTCGATGGCGAACTGCCACTCGCTGTTCTCGCTGAGGTCGCCGTGCTCGGCCGCCTTGCCGATGGCCTCGGCGTTCTCGAGCATCTTGATCTCCAGCAGGTGCTTCAGCTCCGCCTGGCGTCGGCGCAGGGCCGCCTGGGAGGTCCACAGGGTGTTGGGGTCCTCCCAGGGCTGGACTTTCTCGGTCAGGAACAGCCGGTAGTGCTTCTGGCGGAGGATGGTCAGCAGGTCGTGGGCAACGGCGTCGGAGAAGCCGTCGGTCCGCTGCATCAGGTTCAGGACCGTCGCGGCGACCGCCTCGTCGATCTCGTCGATCATCCGGCGGAAGACCGCGTAGTCCGACGCGCTCAATGCCGCCCGGATCGCCTGGCGGATGTCCCGCTTGACGTTGCGATCCATGTCCAGGTCCTTCTCGACGTCGCTGAGCACCGTGATCAGCCGCCGGAACAGCTCCACGCGGCTGGGCAGGTCGGTGATCGGCTCGGCCGGGCCGGCCCACAACCACAGGATCGCCTGCAGGTGGCGCGTCGGCTGGGTCATCGCCTCGGCCGCCAGCGCCGCCGTCGCGTCCGGTCCGGCGTGGGCGGCGACGTGGTCCAGCAGCGGCGCCGCCGCCAGGCGGAGCAGGCGGACGTAGTGGGCATGGGCGTCGCTGCGGCCGGCCATCGCCGCCAGGGCCGCGGGCCACAGGTCCGGCGCGGCCAGGTCGGCGACGGTCCGGGCGGCGTCCTCGACGCCGGTGAGGATCGACGCGGCCGACGGGTACGGCTCGGCCGGCGCGGGCATGCCCATCGCCGACGCGACGTCCAGCGCCAGCGCCGACGCCAGGGCGTCGGTGGGGCGCCGGCGGACGTAGTCACGCGCCTGCCCCGCCAGCGCCTCGACGATCTCGCCGGCGAAGGCGGGGTCCAGGGCGCCCTTGCGGGTCTTCAGCTCGCGGGCGTACTGCTGCAGCACCGACAGCTTGTCCAGCGGCATCACCGCATCGGCGGCCGGCTGGGCGAGCTCTTCCTCCAGCGTGCGGCCGCCGGGGTGATAGCTGACGCGGATGGGCCGGTCCGACGAGAGGCTGAGCTGCGCGTGGCGCTTGGCGGCCGTGCGGGCCTTGCCCCACCAGCGGTTCCACTCCTCCTTGGTCAGGTGGGCCGGCACGAGCATGTCCCGCAGGGCGTTGGCGTCCGTCGCGCCGCCGGAGGACTTGCAGATGCCCACCAGCACCGCCGCCGGATCATCCGCCAGCAGGGCCCCCAGGTCGCCCGGACGGCACTGGTGCAGCACGCGGAAATCGTCGGCGTCGACGAGGTCGAACTCGTCGGCCAGCTCCTTGGGCTCGTGACGGACCGCACGGCCGGCGGCGTCGGTGAACTCGAACGCCTCGAAAACGTCGTTGTAGCCGTTCAGGCGGATCACTCGGTGGTCGAAGCGGTTGGCCAGGTACGCCCCCGGTTCGAGCGCCAGGCAGGTGTCCAGCGTCCGCAGGGCGCGGCGGGGCGACTGGCCCGACAGCAGCCCGGAAGCCTTGAGCATCGTCTCGAAAAGCTGATCCGAGCCGTACAACGCCCGGTACGCCGCCGCCGCCTCGGCGCGGAGCTGGTCGGACATCGGCACCGCCGACACCGCCGCCTTCGCCAGCGGCAACAGGGCCTCGGGCGAAAGACGCGACTTGCGCTCCTCCAGGAGCATCATCGCGAAGGTCTCCGCCGCGTCCAGGTGCCCGGCCCCCGCCAGCGCCGCCAGCACTGCCGCGACGTCCGCGGCCGGGGCGTCGGTCTCAACGGCGGCCAACCATTCCGTTTCCAGCGCGTCGAGGTTCCCGGCCTCGACCAGCGCGATCATCTGATTCACGTGCATACCCACCGGTCCTGTTCTTCTGGAAAGCGTTCCACTATGGCATGAGACGACCGGCAAGTCGAGGGAGTTTTGCCCACGGGCCGCTTTCCGCCGGACCGCCGGACCGGTACGATGAGGGCGGGGCGGCGAAAGGATGCTCGCATGGGCCGGATCGAGGCGGTGACGTTCGATTTCTGGAACACGCTGTACGTGGAGGACCTCGACGCCCTCCGCCGCCGGCGGGACCGCCGGGTGTCGATCGCCCAGGCGTACTTCGCCTCGGCCTCCAGGCGCCTGCCCTCCAAGCCGCTGCGGGAGGCCCTGGAAACCGCGATCGGGCGGATCAGCGCCCTGCGCCGCGACGAACACCGCGCCGCCGGCCACGAGGAGGTCGGCCAGATGATCGCCGAGGCCCTGGGTTTCCGCCTGGACGACGGCGACGCCCGCACCCTCGCCGAGGCCGTCTCCTCCGCCGGACGCGACTACCCCCCCGTGCCGGCCGACGGGGCCGGCCTGGTGCTGGCGGCCCTCGGCGACGCCGCCCTGGGCGTCATCAGCGACACCGGCCTGACCTTCGGCATGCACCTGCGGCAGGCCATGGATGCGCACGGGCTGGCGGGCGCCTTTGGGCATTTCACCTGGTCGGACGAGACGCTGACGACCAAGCCCGCCGCCCGGCAGTTCCTCTACACGCTGCACATGCTGGGTGTCCCGCCGGACCGGGCGGTCCACGTCGGCGATCTGGAGGCGGCCGACATCGTCGGGGCGCGGGAGGTCGGGATGCGGACCATCCGCGTGGGCGACACCTCCCTGCCCTCGCAGGCCGAGGCCGTCGTGCCCACGCTGGCCGCTGTGGTCGAGGTGCTCAGGCGGTGGGGGATGCAGATGTAGGCCCACTCCCCGCCGGCGGGAAACTCCCGCCATGTGCCGCCAGAACCTCGTCAGCCGACCCCCAATGGACGCCGCTTGTTCAGGACGCTCCGCGCAAAACTTTGCCGGCGCGCCGCGGGAAAATCCATTTTGCGGACCGGAGAGATGCTACTTTTTCGGAGACTTTTGGGCTGCCGGCAAAATCGCGTTTTGAGGGCTTAAATTCTCC
>JAAYZK010000169.1 GCA_012514895.1 Planctomycetota bacterium
AGCAGGAGTACTTCCTGATCGATCGGCACTTCTACCTCGCCCGCCCCGACCTGCTGGCGACGGGCCGCACGCTGTTCGGCGCCCGCCCCCCCAAGGGGCAGGAGCTGGAGGATCAGTACTTCGGGTCCATCGCCGAGCGGGTGCTGGCGATCATGGCCGAGGTGGAGTACGAGCTGCTCCGCCTGGGCGTGCCGGTCAAGACCCGCCACAACGAGGTGGCCCCGGGCCAGTACGAGATCGCCCCGACGTTCGAGACGGCCAACCTGGCGACCGACCACCAGATGCTGACGATGGAGACGCTCCGCAAGGTGGCCCTGCGCCACGGCATGGTCTGCCTGCTGCACGAGAAGCCCTTCGCGGGCATCAACGGCTCGGGCAAGCACAACAACTGGTCGATGGTCACCGATGCCGGCGAGAACCTGCTGGACCCGGGCGACACGCCGCACGCCAACGCGCAGTTCCTGGTCTTCTGCGCCGCCGTCTGCCGCGCGGCGCACAAGTGGGCCGCCCTGCTGCGGGTGGCGGTCAGCAGCGCCGCCAACGACCACCGGCTCGGCGCCAACGAGGCGCCTCCGGCGATCATCAGCATCTTCCTGGGCAGCCAGCTTCGCGAGGTGTTCGAGCAGTTGGCCGACGGGAAGGTCTGCGGCTCCAGGGACGGCGGGGCGATCGAGATCGGCGTGTCCATGCTGCCCAAGCTCCCGCGGGACGCCGGCGACCGCAACCGGACCAGCCCGTTCGCCTTCACGGGCAACAAGTTCGAGTTCCGCGCCGTCGGCTCCTCGCAGAGCATCGCCGGGCCCAACACGATCCTCAACGCCATCGTGGCCGACTCGCTGGACTACGTCGCCACGCAACTGGAACAGGCCATGGCCGGCGGCAAGGACCTCAACGCGGCGGTGCAGGCGCTGATGCCGGACCTGATCCGGCAGTTCAGGCCGGCCCTGTTCGACGGGGACAACTATTCCGCCCAGTGGCATGCCGAGGCCGAGCGGCGCGGGTTGCCCAACTACCGCAACACCGTCGACGCCGTCCCCGTGGCAACCAGTCCGGAGGTGGTGGCGATGCTTGGGCGCCACGGGGTGTACAGCGAGCGCGAACTGCACAGCCGCCAGGAGATCCTGCTGGAGAACTACGCCCGGGCGGTGACCATCGAAGGCAAGACCGCCTCGATGATGGTCCACACGATGATCCTGCCGGCGGCGTTGAAGTACCAGGCGGACGTGGCCTCGTCGATCGGCGCCCTGGAGGCCGCCGGCGTCGTATCGGCCGCGCAGAAGGGCCTGCTGGCCGACCTGGCCGCGACGATCGACGCCGCCCGCCAGGAGGTCCTCGCGCTGGATGCGGCGATCGAGGCGGCTCCTCACGGCGACACCCGGGAGGCCGCCGCGCAGGCCAGGGACAGGATCCTGGCCTCCCTGCAGGCCCTCCGGCTGCACGTGGACAGACTGGAAACGATGGTGGACGACACCTACTGGCCGCTGCCGACGTATCACGAGATGCTGTTCATCCGCTGATCGCGGCCGCGCCGTCCACCGCCGCGGCAGACACACGGGCCGTCGGGAGGCTGGCGGCCCGCGTGTCTGCGATGTGCGCCGGCGGGAAGACGACAAAAAGGTACCGTGCGACGGAAACGTCGGTTACGGAGCTGGATTTCATCATGATGACCGGGATGCCCGAAGATCAAGGTCTGTACGAGGCCCGGCGCGAGCACGACGCGTGCGGCATCGGGGCGGTGGTGAACATCGCCGGGCAGCGAAGCCACGCCATCGTCGCGATGGCCAACGAGGTGCTGATGAACCTCCAGCACCGCGGGGCCGCCGGCGCCGACGAGACCACCGGCGACGGGGCGGGGATGCTGCTGCAGATTCCCCAGGCCTTCTTGGCCGAGGAGTTCTCGCACCTGGACATCGCCCTGCCGGATGCGGAGGCGTGGGGGGCCGGCATGGTATTCCTGCCGGCCGACGAGCGGGCCCGGCGGGCCTGTACGGAAGCGGTGGCCCAGGCCGCCGCCCACTACGGGCTGGCGGTGCTGGGCTGGCGGGAGGTGCCCTGCGACAACGCGTGCCTGGGCGACCTGGCGCGCCAGGCCGAGCCGGTGGTCCGCCAGGTGGCCGTCGACGGCGGCGGGCGGGCCGGCGAGGCGCTGGAGGACAGGCTCTACCTCGCCCGCCGGCGCGCCGAACGCCTCATCCGCCGGCGCCTCGGCGCCGCCGGCCGCGCGTTCCACGTGGCGAGCCTGTCGTGCCGGACGATCTGCTACAAGGGCATGTTCCTCGCGCCGCAGTTGACCGGCTACTACCGGGACCTGTCCGACCAGCGCGTGGTTACGGCCCTGGCGGTGGTGCACCAGCGCTACAGCACCAACACGTTCCCCAGTTGGTCGCTGGCCCAGCCCTTCCGCTGCATCGCCCACAACGGCGAGATCAACACCCTCAGCGGCAACCGCAACCGCATGCGCGCCCGCGAACGCCGCATGGCCTCGCCCAAGCTCGGCGGCGATCTGACGGACCTGCTGCCGGTGCTGCCGGCCGACGGCAGCGACTCGGCGTGCTTCGACGCGGCCCTGGAGCTGCTGGTGCGGGCCGGCCGCTCGATGCCCCACGCGATGATGATGATGATCCCCGAGGCGTTCGGCCCCGCCTACCACATCAGCGCCGACAAGCGCGCGTTCTACGAGTACCACGCCGCCATCATGGAGCCCTGGGACGGGCCGGCGGCCATCCTGTTCACCGACGGCCGCCTGCTGGGCGGCACCCTCGACCGCAACGGCCTGCGGCCGTGCCGCTACGTCGAAACCGCCGACGGGCTGGTCGTCATGGGCTCGGAGGCCGGCGTGATCGACTTCCCGCCCCAGCGCGTCGTCGCGAAAGGGCGCCTTCAGCCCGGGCGCATGTTCCTGGTCGACACCGTCGAGGGCCGCGTCGTCACCGACAACGAAATCAAAAGCAAGATCGCCCGCCAGAAGCCCTACCGCCGCTGGCTGGAGGACAACCGCATCGAGCTGCGCGGCCTCTACGACGCCGCCGCGCCGGCCGGCAGCGACCCGCAGCGCACCGCCCTGCGGATGCGGCAGTTCGGCTACACCCGCGAGGAGCTCACCACCGTGCTGGCCCCGATGGGCGCCAACGGGCAGGAACCGATCGGCTCGATGGGCAACGACACCCCGCTGGCGGTGCTCTCGCGGACGCCCCGAAGCCTGTTCGACTATTTCCGCCAGCAGTTCGCCCAGGTGACCAACCCGCCCATCGACCCGCTGCGCGAGGGGCTGGTGATGTCGGTGATGTCCTACACGGGCAAGCGTCGCAACCTGCTGGACGAATCGCCCGAGCACTGCCGCCAGCTCAAGCTCGCCCAGCCGATCCTGACCAGCGAGGACATGCAGCGGCTGCGCGCGGTGCGCCGCGGCGATTTCAAGGTCGCCACGATCGAGACGCTCTTCGACGCGGGAGCCGCCGACCCGGCCGCCGCCCTGCGCGAGGCGGTGGGCGCCCTGATCCGCGCGGCCGTCGAGGCCATCGCCGGCGGGGCGTCCCTGCTGATCCTCTCCGACCGGCGCGCCGACACGGACCGCGCGGCGATCCCGGCGCTGCTGGCCCTCTCGGCGGTGCACCACGCCCTGCTGGAGGACGACCTTCGCGGGGAGGTCGGCCTGGTGGTCGAGAGCGGCGAACCCCGCCAGGTGCAGCATTTCTGCCTGCTGCTGGGCTTCGGGGCCGACGCGGTGAACCCCTACCTGGCCTTCGAGGCGCTGGACCTGATGCAGCACACGGGCGAGATCGACGCGGCCATCGAGGCCTCGGCCCTGGCCGACCACTACATCGCCGCGGTCAAGAAGGGCATCCTGAAGGTCATGAGCAAGATGGGCATCTCGACCCTGCGCAGCTACCGCTCGGCGCAGTTGTTCGAGGCCGTCGGGCTGAATCGCGAGCTGATCGACGCGTATTTCAAGGGCACCTCCAGCCGCATCGGCGGGCTGGGACTGGCCGAGCTGGCCGCCGAGACCCTCGCGCGCCATCGCGAGGCGCTGCGGCCCCGCAAGGCGGCCGAGCCGCTGCTGCCCTACGGCGGGGACTATCACTACCGCGCCGACGGCACGCCCCACCTGTGGAACCCCGCGACGATCGCCGCCCTGCACCAGGCGGTGCGGGCCAACGATCCGAAGGCCTACGCGGCCTTTGCCGAGGCGGTCAACGACCGGGCGCGGCACCTGTGCACGCTGCGGGGGCTGTTCGAGTTCGTCGAAGGCGACGCCGTGCCGCTGGAGGAGGTCGAGCCGGCCGCGGAGATCGTCAAGCGGTTCTGCACCGGCGCGATGAGCCACGGGTCGCTCTCGCAGGAGGTCCACGAGGACATCGCCGTGGCGATGAACCGCATCGGCGCGATGAGCAACACCGGCGAGGGCGGGGAGGAACCGCACCGCTACGCGTCGGCCGAGAAGAACAGCGCCGTCAAGCAGGTCGCCTCCGGCCGCTTCGGCGTGTCGATCGACTACCTCGCCCACGCCCGCGAGATCCAGATCAAGATGGCCCAGGGCGCCAAGCCCGGGGAGGGCGGCCACCTGCCGGGCTACAAGGTCACCGGGCAGATCGCCCGGATGCGCTTCAGCACCCCGGGCGTGACGCTCATCAGCCCGCCGCCGCACCACGACATCTACTCGATCGAGGACCTGGCCCAGTTGATCTACGACCTCAAGTGCTCCAACCCGGGCGTGAAGGTCTCGGTCAAGCTGGTCAGCGAGGTCGGCGTCGGCACGATCGCCGCCGGCGTGGCCAAGGGCAACGCCGACGAGGTGCTCATCAGCGGCGCCGACGGCGGCACCGGCTCCAGCCCGCTGTCGTCGATCCACCACGCCGGCGCCCCCTGGGAGCTGGGGCTGGCCGAGACGCAGCAGGTGCTCCTGATGAACGGGCTGCGCGACCGCATCCGCGTGCAGACCGACGGGCAGATCCGCACCGGCCGCGACGTCGTCATCGCGGCGCTGCTGGGGGCCGAGCAGTTCGGCTTCGGCACCGCGGCCCTGGTGGCGATGGGCTGCGTGCTCATGCGCAAGTGCCACCTGGGTACCTGCCCGGTGGGCATCGCCACGCAGAATCCCGCCCTCCGCGGCCGCTACACCGGCCAGCCGGAGCACCTCGAACGCTACATGTTCTTCGTCGCCGAGGACGTCCGCCGGCGGATGGCCGCCCTGGGCTTCCGGACCGTCGACGAGATGATCGGCCGCGCCGACCGGCTGGACACGGCCAAGGCGATCGACCACTACAAGGCGCGGGGGCTGGACTTCTCGGCGATCTTCCACCGGCCGGCCCTGGGCGAGGGGGCGTCCCTGCGACGGACGCGCCGGCAGGCCGACACGCTGGCCGGCCACACCGACTGGGCGTGGATCCAGCCCGTCCGCGAGGCGATCGACCGCGGCGAGAGGATCGTCCTGCGGTCGAAGATCCGCAACGTCCACCGGACCGTCGGAACGATCCTCTCCAGCCGCCTGGTGAAGGCCTGCGGCCCCGACGGCCTGGCCGACGATACCGTCACGATCGAACTGACCGGCTCGGCCGGCCAGAGCTTCGGGGCGTTTCTGACCCGGGGCGTCACGCTCAAGCTCACCGGCGACAGCAACGACTACCTCGGCAAGGGGCTGTCCGGCGGGCGGATCATCGTGCGGACGCCGCCGGAAGCGCCCCTGGTGAGCCACGAGAACATCATCGTGGGCAACACCCTGCTGTACGGGGCCACCGGGGGCGAGGCGTTTATTGGCGGGATGGCCGGCGAACGGTTCGCCGTCCGCAACAGCGGCGCGACCGCCGTCGTCGAGGGCGTCGGCGATCACGGCTGCGAGTACATGACCGGCGGGGTGGTGGTCGTCCTGGGCGCCACCGGCCGCAACTTCGCCGCCGGCATGAGCGGCGGGGTCGCCTACGTGCTGGATGACCAGCAACTGTTCGACACGCGCTGCAACCTC
>JAAYZK010000170.1 GCA_012514895.1 Planctomycetota bacterium
GCGATGGCGGTGATCGGTTTCGGCATCCTGTCTCTCCTTCACGCCATGGGTGCCGGCACGAACGTCAACACGGCCGGGCGGGAACTGACCCAGGCGGTCTTCCTGGCCCAGGAGATCCGCGAGTGGACCGTCCAACTCCCCTTGCGAGACCCCCAGCCCGCCGACGCGGACAACCCCCCGGGGCCTGACGGGACGAGCCCTCAGACCTTCGTCGACGACCTGGACGACCTGATGAACGTCACCTACAGCCCGCCCCGCGACGCCGCCGGCGCCGTCATCACCGGCATGCAGGGCTGGAGCCAGACGATCAGCCTCCAGTGGCGCGACCCCGACTCGCTGCTGACGGCGGTGACGCCCCGCAGCATCGACAACGAGGTCATCTGCGTGTCCGTCACTGTTCGCTGCAGGGGCGAGGACGTCCTCACCTCCAGTTGGCTCGTCTTCGAGAAGGAGGCGCCATGAGTACGAAGCGCCTTTCACCAGGCAGCACGCTGCTGCTGACGTTCATCTTCCTGGCGTTGTTCACCACGCTGGCGATCGCGTTTCACACCGCCACCAACATGTCGTTCCAGCAGGCCAACAGCCTGGCGAGCCTGCAGCGGGCTCAACTGGCCGCCGAGAGCGGGCTGGCGCACATCCTGATGACCCTGAGGACCATCAGCGTCTCCGGCAGCGACACCGGCGCGGAGTACCTTGCCGACTGCGCCAACCACCTGGCCGCCGCGATGGACGGCAAGCCCAACCTGGGCGACGAGACCATCGAGGGCGACTACGACGCCAACGGTATCATTGAAAGGGTCCGGGTGCCGAGGATCGCCGTGCGCGACACCGGCGACAGCTACGACGCCCAGATCGTCGCCCTGAACGACGACAACCTGGCGATCACCGTCCACGGCCGCAGCGGCCGTTCGGTGCGGACGCTCTACATCGAGCTGGACGCCAGCAACCGCCGCAACGCGGTGTTCGATTACGGCGTCGCCTCGCGCAGCAAGATCGTCATGACCGGCAACGCCCGGATTCTCAGCGCCAGCGACGACGACCCCCACTGGGCGGACATCCTGTCGGCGACCTACACCGACCCGGAAGCCGTCAAGCTCACGGGCAACCCCACGATCGAAGGCGATATCTCCACCTGTGATCCCGCCAGCCACGTCTCGGTCACCGGCAACCCCGATATCGGCGGAGAGACCAACTGGGAGGCGATTCAGGCACACATCCACACGGGCATCGGCGACGTGGAATTCCCCGAGGTCGATCCGACGGTGTTCGAACCGTTCGCCACGAACATCGTCAACAGCTCCACCGGCACCAGCGGCAACAAGGTGTTCGAGAACATCCGCATCGCCGCCGGCACCAACCCGACGTTCTCAGGCAACATCACCATCCGCGGGGTGGTGTTCATCGAGGCGCCCAACCGGGTGCAGTTCACCGGCAACCTGAACTTCACCGGCGTCATCGTCACCGAGGACGCCGGCGAGGACGTTTACGACACCAACACCATCCGCTTCACGGGCAACATGAGTTCACAGGGCGTGGAGGATCTGCCCGACACGCCGCAGTTCGCCGAGCTGCGCGAGATGCCCGGATCGATGCTGCTGGCGCCGGGATTCGGCGTCCACTTCACCGGCAACTTCGGCACCGTCAACGGCGCCATGGCCGCCGACAGGTTCGTCATGACCGGCAACTCCGGCGGGACGGTCCACGGGCCGATCATCTGTTACAGCGATTCGGACTTCACCATGACCGGCAACGCCCACTTCACCATCGACCGCAGCCGGTACCAGGGCGATCCGCCGGGGTTCGCCCAGACCAGCACGATGGTGCCTGCGCCGGACACCTATCGGGAGTTGTGAGTATGCCATCTTCCCACACGCATCCGACGTATCGGCGTCGCGGCAGCACGCTGCTGCTGACGATGATCTTCCTGGCCCTGTTCACGACGCTGGCCCTGTCGTTCACCGCCGCCACCGACATGAACTTCCGCCAGGCCAACAGCTACCGCAGCGCCGCCGAGGCCCAACTGGCCGCCGAGAGCGGCGCCGAGTTCGTCCTGGCGGCCCTCCAGCGGATGATCATCCCCGTCGAGCAGGCCGAGGCGGATCTGCTGGGCTCGGTCCATCATTACCTGGCGGCCGACCTGAACGGCACCGCCACCCTGGGCGGGGAAGCCGTCACCTATGACGGAACAGTCATCCGCCTGCCCACCGTCACGCTGGGTTCGCAGGGGCGCGCCTTCCGGGCCGAGATCGATGCCGACGCGATGGGCCAGCTCCGCCTGACGGTCTACGGCACCGCGCGGCACGCGCAGCGGGCCGTGCGGATGCTCCTGGACGCCGAGAACACGACCACGCCGGTCTTCGATTTCGGCATCGCCTCCAAGGGCCGGATCATCATCGGCGGCGACGGAAGCGTCCTGGGCGCCAACCTCCGCTCCGAGGCCGCGGTGCTCTCGGCGACCTACAGCAACCCCGAAGCGGTCTACATCTCCGGCAGTTGCACCGTCGACGGGGACATCTACACCGCCAATCCCGACAGCTACGTCACCATCAAGGGCAAGCCGACCGTGGCCGGCACGTCCTCCCCCAGCCAGATGGAAGATCACATCCACGTCGGCATGGGCGAGCCGGTCTTTCCCGAAGTGGACACGGCCCCCTTCGAGGCGCTGGCCACCAACACCCTCGACACCGCCACCACCAACATCGACGGGGACCTCGTCCTCGAGAACGTCCGCATCCCCGCCGGCACGAATCCCACGTTCAGCGGGAACGTGATCATCCGCGGGGTGCTCTTCATCGAACAGCCCAACAACGTCCGCTTCTCCGGCAACGCGGACATCATCGGCACCATCGCCACCGAGGACCCCGGCGACTGGGCCTTTCAGCAGAACGCCATCGCCTTCAGCGGCAACGTCGACAGCTACGGCGTCGAGGCGCTGCCCGACGAACCCCAGTTCCAGACCCTCCGCACCCTGCCGGGATCGATGCTGCTGGCGCCGGGGTTCGCGGTGACCATGACCGGCAGCAGCAGCACCATCAACGGCGCCATCGCCGCCGACAAGTTCACCATCTCCGGCAACGCCGGCGGCAGGGTGTACGGCCCGATCATCGTCTACGGCGACACCGAACTGGAAATCCTGGGCTCCGCGCGGATCGAGATCGACCGCAGCAGCGACTGCGGCGTCCCGTCGGGCTTCAAGCTTCCGGTGAAGCTCGTGGCCGTGCAGGGCACGTACGTGGAACCGAGCTGACAGGTGAACGCCATGAACGCATCCCCGCGCCGCCCCCGACACACGGCCCCCGGCCTGGGCATGGTCGAACTGCTGCTGTCGCTGGCCATCATGGCGATGCTGCTGACCAGCGTCGCCGCGGCGTTCCACGCATCGCTGAACACCGTCGATGAGAATCAGAAGATCGCCACGGTGACCCACAACGCCCGGATCGTCCTGAACCGGATGATGGCCGAGATCCGCCAGGCGGACGAGTACGGAGGCGGCGATCATTTCGTCTGGATCACCCCTCCGACCTTCGGCAATGTGACACGGATCGAATACGAATCCGTCGGCGATGCCCTCGTGTACCGCCGGACAGTCAACGGCATCGACTGCGAATACACCATCCTCTCCCCCGAAGACGGCGTCACCATCCACGCGTTCGACATCACGCCCCTGGAACGCAGAGACGCCCACGGCGTCACTTACGTCACAGGAGTGAAGGCCACACTGGACGTGTCGGTGGGCGGCAACCGCTTCGCCGTGACAGCCGGCACGAACCCCCGGCGAAACCTCACCTGGTAGGCCCGCTCCACCCCATCCGGCCCCGCAGATCGGCGGGGATCGCCTGGACCCTCCCGTCGGTATCTACGCAGGCCAGCGTCGTGGCCGCCTCGGCGATCAGGCGGCCTGTGGCGCGATCAGTGATCGCATAAACGTGGTCAATCCGGGCCGTGCTGACCCGCTCGAGGCGGGTGGTGACTGCCAGCACGTCGTCGTACCGCGCCGGCGACCGGAAGCGCACCTCCAGGTGAGTCACCACGAACAGCACGCCGGCCGCCTCCAGGTCGCGGTAGTTAACTCCATTTTTCCGAAGAAGTTCCGTCCGCCCCATCTCCAGGAACACCGCGTAGCGGCTGTGGTGGAGGACGCCCATGGGATCGGTCTCGGCGTAGCGGACTCGGACGTCGAGGGTGCAGCTTGTGTCGGGCATGGCGCTCCCCGTGACAAGGCGTTCGTACGGATCACTATAGGGTGGGCAGCGGCGGGGTCAAGGGATGCCTGAGGCTTAAGGCTGGAGGTACGACAACGCCCACGGCAGAGAAAGGTTGCGCCTCATGCCTCGGGCCTCACCCCTCACGCCTCTTTTCGCCGGAAAAGAGTTGCAACAGGGTGGATTTCATCTATACTCGGCCGTCCCTATGGACGGGGCGTGTGGCCCCCGGTACGTCTGCAAGAAAGGATCAGTGCCCGAGCATGATCAAGGTAAAGTCACGTGGCGGCGAGTCGGTGGAGCAGATGCTTCGTCGGTTCAAGAAGATGTGTGAGAAGGAAGGCCTGACGAAGGACATCAAGCGCAACAGCTACTACGAAAAGCCTTCCGAGCGGCGCCGCCGCCGTGCCCGCAAGAGCGCCAAACGGGTCCTGCTGGAAGGCCGCTGACGCGGATGCCGAGGGCCGCGCGCCGCCAGGGATCAGGCGGCGGCCTGCCGTCCGGGTTGGATGTCGTGCCGCTACCGCGGGTGGACGGCCCTGAAGGTTTCAGGCTGGGGGCTCTGGACCACAGCCTGCCCCTGCAGCCTGTTGTCATAGCTTCAGTTGATGTCGGGAAGTACAATCTCCCCAGTCACCCCCCGGGGCAAGTTGGAGGCCACCGGGACTTCCAGCATGGAAAAGGAGTCACAGCCGTGAAGCTATCCACACTCTGTTCGCGCCGTGCCGCTCGAACAGCGCTGGCCGTCGTGCTGGCGCTCGTCGTGCTGTCCGGCCTGGCATCGACGGCCCTCGCCCAGGAGGCCGCGGGGCCGCCGCCCGAGCCGGCCGTCCAGGAGGGCCACTGGACCATCCCGGGCCTGTGGTGGATCGCCCCTGTCGGGGCGGCCATCGCCCTGGTGTTCGCCTGGGTCTTCTTCAAGCAGGTCAAGGCCGCCAACCCGGGCGATGAGCGGATGCAGGAGATCGCCGGCCACGTGACCGAAGGCGCGTACGCGTACCTGCGGCGCCAGTACAAGGTCGTGGCGGTCTTCTTCGTCGTCGTCAGCGCCGCCCTGTTCATCATGGGCCTGATGGGCGCCCAGCACTGGCTGGTGTTCGTCGCCTTCCTGACCGGCGGGTTCTTCAGCGGCCTGTGCGGCTTCCTGGGCATGAAGACGGCGACGATGGCGTCCAACCGCACCGCCCAGGGCGCCAAGGAAGGGCTCAACCGCGGGCTGGTCGTCGCCTTCCGCGCCGGCGCTGTCATGGGCCTGGTCGTCGTGGGGTTCGGCCTGCTGGACATCGCCGGCTGGTTCCTGATCCTCACCAAGCTGATGCCCTGGCTCAGCACCGTGCTGCCCTTCATGCCCGAGTTCCACATGTCGCTGGTGGAAGTCACCGTCGTCATGCTGACGTTCGGCATGGGCGCTTCCTCGCAGGCCCTGTTCGCCCGCGTGGGCGGCGGCATCTTCACCAAGGCCGC
>JAAYZK010000171.1 GCA_012514895.1 Planctomycetota bacterium
ACAGAGTCTTCATCTACGCCAAGGCCAAGCCAGCCCTGAGCCCCACCGAAGTGTGCCAAGGCGTCACCATCAGGCGGATCCCGGTAAGGATCGATCGCCTCCTTCGCCCCGCCCTGCATCGACTGAGCCGACTCTGCCACCCGCTATCGCCATTCTTCAGCCGACAACTCTACTACCCCCTGTTCTATCGCCAAGCCATTCTCACCGCCAGGGCCGACAGGTGCGACCTGCTGCACATCCACAATTTCTCCCAGTATGTGCCCCTCGCTCGCCGACTGCACAGCCAAGCCAAAATCGTATTGCACATGCACTGCGATTGGCTCTGGCAACTCAGCGCCAAGGCCGTCGCTCGCTCAGTCGCCGACGCCGACGCCGTGGTCGGCTGCAGCGAATACATCACCGACGGCGTCCGACGGCGATTCGCTCTGCAAACCAGACAGTTCCACACCGTCCTCAATGGCGTGGACTTCACCACCTTCAAGGCCAGAGCGCCAGCCGACCAGCCGCCGCATATCCTGTTCGTCGGACGCCTCACACCCGAAAAGGGCGTGCATGTGCTCATCGAAGCCTTCAGACGACTGGCCTCCCGCTGGCCCGAGGCCAAACTGGATATCGTGGGAGGGGGCGGGCCGACCGTCACCGAATTCCTCCAGGGAATGCGCGATGAGCAGCACCTCGCCCCGCTGGCGGAATTCTATCGCCACCGAGACTACCCCGACTGGCTTCGCCAATTGGCCGACACGCCGCAACTGCGGGAGCGGGTGCGCTTTCTAGGACCCCTCCCCCAGGAAACCCTCGCCGATGTATACCGCCAAGCCACTCTCCTGGCGCACCCCCCTCTCGCTGAACCCTTCGGAATGGTCGTCGCCGAGGCCATGGCGGCCGGCCTGCCCGTCGTGGCCACACGAGTCGGAGGACTGGCCGAAGTGGTGCAGGACGGATCGACCGGCCTGCTCGTCCCCCCGGCCGACCCCAAGGCCCTGGCAAAAGCGATCGGCGAACTCCTTGCCGACCCCGACACAGCCCGCCGCTTCGCCGCCGCCGGTCGACTATACGCCCAGAAGCACTTCAACTGGGACCACGTGACGAACCAAATGCGAGAAGTGTACCGTGCAGCCTCAGCCGGCGTGTCCGAATCACTAACCGACCAAATCCCAGGGGCAGCGACATGGTAGGCCAATCAACCCTTGATGCCTATACTTGGGGTGAAAGCCTATGTCCGTCAGCAGAGACATCCTCGAGCGAGTCATCCGTCTGACCCGTCGACAGAACAGCCAGGTGCTTCTGGCCAGCGCCGATGCCGAGGGCGCACCCCACCTGGCGGCGGCTGGTTCGCTGGAACTGGACCCCGATGATTCCCTCATCCTCGGCGCGTGGTTCTGCCCCACCACCGTAGAAAATGTCCGCCCCGACCGGAAGGTCGCCCTGATCGTATGGAATCCAGCCGACGACCAAGGCTACCAGATCCTCGGACGGGTCCGCCGGATCGAAGACCTCGCCGTCATGGACGGCCTGCCGGATGAGCGGGCCGAACAAGCCATCCCCCAGGTGGAACGCCAACTCGTGATCCGCGCCGAGCGTGCGATGAACTTCCGCCAGGCCCCCCATAGCGACGACGCCATCGCGCCCGAACCCATGACGGGAACCCAATCATGATTTTTCAAGATCGATCCGATGCCGGACGCCAATTGGCGGAACAACTCACCCACCTGCGCGATGCAGATCCGGTTGTGCTCGCCCTGCCCCGAGGCGGTGTCGTCGTCGCCTGGCCTGTGGCCCAAAAACTGGCCGCCCCGCTGGACGTCCTCATCGTTCGCAAGCTGGGCGCCCCGGGTCAGCCTGAATTCGGCTTCGGCGCCACCACCGGCGACGTCCGAGTCCTCGACGAAGATTCCATACGCATCCTCGGGCTCACAGCCAAACAGATCGACCTCGTAACGGCAGTGGAATCGCAAGAAGCCCAGCGGCGACAGAGAGTCTACCGCGGCGACAGGAATCCCGTAAAGGTGCAAGGTCGTACAGCCATCGTAGTCGACGACGGCCTGGCCACCGGTGTAACCGCCAAAGCAGCCATCCGGGCGCTTCGCCACGACGAGCCGGCCAGAATCGTCCTGGCCATCCCCGTAGCCCCCCGCTTGGCACTGGATCAGCTCGGCCACGACGCCGACGAAGTCGTCTGCCTCCAAACCCCCTCCAACTTCCACGCCGTAGGCCAATGGTACCACGACTTCCGCCAAACCGAAGACGCCGAGGTCATCGAACTTCTGGAGAGAGCACGAAGAGAACTGCCGAACGAGTAACCCTGTCGGTTTCCCGAAGCCCGGCCATTTCCTATAATCGCCCCTTTCCTAACCGAAAGCGAATGACGAATGATTCGAGCAGCCGATCTCCACGACCTTTGCGGCCGCCAAGTCGCGTGCCGTTGCGGACGAACACACGCCCTGGGCGTGCGACGAATGATCTACCACGACGGAGCGATCAGCCGCTTGAGCGAGACGCTCGCCGAGCTGACGGACGGGCGCCGCGTTGTCCTGCTGGCTGATCGACGGACATGGACAGCCGCAGGGCAGCGAGCACATGATGCTTTGCGCAGAGGCCCCTGGCGCGTCGAGACCCTCATCGTCCCCGACGGCCCGACCGGCTCGCCCGTATGCGACGACGTGACGCGGGATCGCCTCAACGATCAACTTCCCCCCGCTGACCTGCTGCTCGCTGTCGGCGCCGGCGTCGTCAACGACCTGGCCAAATGGATCGGCTTCGAGCGTA
>JAAYZK010000014.1 GCA_012514895.1 Planctomycetota bacterium
CCAATAGTAGAACGCCGTCTCCCGCACGCCCTTCCCGCGGCAGAAGGCCCGCACGCCCAGGCCGCTGCGCTCCTGCTCCGAGAGAATCCCTCGCCACCGCGTCTCCAGCCGTCCGTCCCGCTGCTTGCCCTTGGCCATGCGTAATCTCCTTGCACGGCCGAATCATCGGGAGCACGGCGGGCAGTTACCAGATGCGGTTCACCGGACGGGTACCGCAGGACAGCCAGTCCGCCGAGGGCCGGCCATGGCCGCCGCGGCCGGTCAGGGGACGGCGGTGGTGCCGAAGTTCTGCTTGAGGAGGACGAAATCGTCGAGGTCGACGTCCTGATCGCCGTCGAAATCCCCTTGGCTCCAGTCTGTACCCACAGCGAAGTTCTGTTTGAGGATAAGGAAATCGTCCAGGTCGACATCCCCGTCTCCGTCGGCGTCGCCGGGCATAGGGGCGGGTACGGCGGCCTGAGCGACGCGGAAGCCGCTGGAGCCGTGCTCCGTGGTCGGGTACGCTTGATGGCGGGCGTTCGCGTGGAGGGCGTAGCCCGAGCCGCGGAAGTCTCCCCCGCGCAGGCCATACCACGCCCCGGCCTGGGTGGGCTCGTACCACTCGAGAACGTTGCCGCCTTGGTCGAACGTGCCATAGGGGCCGGCGGAGTTCTCGTGAGCGCCCGCCACCGTGCGGTAGTACGGCAGTTCGGTGAAGATGGTCGAATAGGGCCCTTCTGCAAAGGTGGCGTTGTTACCGGGATCCGTCGGTGTGCCCAATTCGTGGCTCGGCATGTCGTTGCTGCAGGTGGGGTACTCGTAGTAGCTGCTCGTTGAGGGGTCGTAGTGAGCGGCCTTGTACCACTCGTCTTCGGTGGGGATGGCCCATCGCCAACCAGCCTTGCGTCTGACGCTGCCCAACTCGGCGTCGTTGTTCGCGCCGTTGAGGAAGTAGGCCCCGTCCTCGGTCGTGGTGAGGTCCTGCGCGCCGGTCGGCTGACCGTTGTGAAGCCAATTGACGAAACGGGCTGCGTCGCCCCAGGAGATGTAGTTCACCGGGCGGTCTGCCCAGTCGGCTGCGACACTGTAGGTATAGCTGCCCGGCGAGCCGCTCCGTACGATACGCGTGTAGTAGCCGGTGTTACCCCCCATGCCGGTGGCGCGGTAGAGGCCGTACGTGTCCATCGCGGCCACGGCGTTCAGGAACTCGGTGTATTGCGCGGCCGTGACCTCGTAGATGCCGATTCGGTAGGCGTAGTCAACGCCGCCAACGCCGGCAGGGTCGTAACGGAAGTCCGCGGCGTTGCCCGGATCGCCCACGGGGACGGTCTCCAGGCTCGTCAGGCCCCAGCCCATGTTAAAAACATCCGCCGGCGCGGCCGACGCCACCAACACACATACCACCGCCGCGCTCATCACGCGGCCCATCGGACAGATGTGTGGACACATGCTCCGCACTCCCTGGTCGAATGGACCTGCGCCCCGAGGCCCCCGGCCACAGGACCGGAGCATCTTGCCGCGGGGCGAATCAGCCCCTGGTCAAAGGATGTCCTCCATTATATCCGCCTGTCGGGAACGGTCAAGGGATGCATTTCGCAAGTGGCGGTTACGACAAGTATTCCGACGCTCACCGCGCTGCCATCGATGGAGGATTCGGCGGTTACGATCCTCAGCATATTCCGCATGCCACTTTGCCCCGACCTTTGTGGATGGGGCGACCTATGACTTTGGCGGAGGGGACTGGAATTGGTTGGTCGAGTGCACCCACAATTACCGAGCCTCTCGCCGGACTGGCGTGTGTCGATGGCGGTGGCATGTGATCGATGGGCGTCGGGCGGGGCATGGGGGGCCACCCCTATAGATTGCAGCGAGACGGCACTTGGCTGCCACTACCGCAATGGAATACGGTTTTCCGATGGCATGCATTATGCGCCATGCCAACTTGGCCGTGTCCCGGTTGGCTGCGCGGCGGCAGTGGCTCAGCGGGCCAGTAGGGGCGGGGTGATCAGGGAGGCGAGGGCGAGGATGACGCCGGGGACGATCAGGGGGGACGCCGGGAGGCTGAAGCCCAAGGTGACCAGGGCCGCACCGAGAGGGAAGCCGCCGCCGAGGCCGGCGGCGGCCAGCTTCTCGCGGGTGGTCAGCAGCGGGCGGCCGAGCGGATGCAGCAGCAGGAAGAAGCACGACAGCGGCTTTACCTCCCACTGAAGCACCCAGAACAGCACATAGAGGGCGACCAGCGGGACGATGAACCACAGGATGTCGGGGTTCATCCGGGCGATCACGCGAAGGCATCGCGAAGCCACCACGGCCACGATCCCAATGCTCCATCGCGAGCCATGGCTGTACTGGCCGAGGGTCTCGGCGCTGCGGAACGCCAGGCGGTAGGCCGGCGAGTTGGCCTGCAGGACCTCCTTGAGCTGGTCCTGCGCCCATCCGCTCTGCGGATCGAGCCGCATGGCCTCCTTCGCGGCCTGGACGGCTTCCCTCCGCCGGCCCTGGGACCACAGGGCGTGACTGCGCGCGATATGCGCGGCGGCCGAGTTCGGGTCGGAGGCGGCCGCCTGGCGGGCCAGTTCCTCCGCCCGGCGGCGACTGCCCATCTTGCTCTCGACCATCGCCAGAACGCTGGCCGCGCCGGTGTGGGTGGGATCGAGCCGCAGGGCCAGTTCGAGGTCCTCGATCGCCTGTTGCGTCTGGCCCAGTTGCAGCCTAGCCAAGCCGCGCATCAGCGGATAGTCGGCGTCGGTGTCGTTGAGAGCCATCGCCTTCTCGGCGGCGCGGCGGGCCTCGATGTGCTTCTCGGCGCGGAACAGGGCGCGGCACAGCGCGTACCAGGCGTAGTCGTCAGACTCATCCAGACCGACGGCGGTCTTGGCTTCCTTGAGCGCCTCGTCCACCCGCTTGAGCTTGATCAGGCTCATGGCCCGCGCGGCATGGAGGCCGCTGACCTCGGGGTTGGCCGCCAAGGCCTTGCGGGCCTCGGCTTCGGCCTGGTCCCAGCGCTGAAGTTGCAGAAGCTGGTCGATGCGGCGGATGGCAACCTCGATGTCGTCGGTCATCGGCCGCCTCTGAGGTAGTTGGCGATGTCGTCGTAGGCGCCGCCCTCGTTGGCGTAGGTTACATAGTTGCGTGCGGTGGCGAACCATTCGGTCGTCGACGGCACGATCCTGCCGGCCGCCGCGGCCAGCGATCGGGTCTCCAGAAGCTCCCGCCTGCCGGTCTTCATGGCCCGAGCGAGGGCGTCCTCTACGGCAAGGTCCACCGCGGCGCGGATGTCGGCCCCGGAGAACCCTTTCGTCTGCCCGGCCAGCTTGTCCAGGTCGATCTTGCCGGTGGGCTTGTTTTCCAGGTGAAGGCGCCAGATCTCGATGCGGGCCGGTTTGTCCGGCGGGGGGACGAAGATCATGCGGTCGAACCGGCCCGGCCTGCGGAACGCGCTGTCGATGTACCACGGCGTGTTCGTGGCCGCCAGCACGAGGACGCCTTCGTTGCTGCTCAGGCCGTCCATCTCGGAGAGGAACTGGTTGATCACGTTTCGGCCGCCGCTGTGCCGCAGGTCCGCGCGGCTGGCGGCAAGGGCATCGACCTCGTCGAAGAACAGCACGCACGGGGCGCATCGGCGAGCCTGTTCGAAGACGCCGTGGAGGTGCTTTTCGCTATTGCCGATCCACATGTCGAGGATGTCGTGCAGGCCGACCGAGTAGAACCGCGACCGGATCTCCCCGGCCGTCGCGCGGGCCAGGAGAGTCTTGCCGCAGCCGGGCGGGCCGTACAGCAGCACGCCGCCGCCCATGCGCTTTCCGTAGGCCTCAAACAACTCGCGGTTCCGTAGCGGGTGGACGATCCGCATGTTGATCGCTTCCTTGACCTCGTCCATCCCGCCGACGGCCGCGAAGTCGATCGAGGGGCGTTCGAACGCGTCGATGGCCTCCGGGTCGTCCGTGTTCTCCGGCGTCCCGGCCTGCCGCACGCCGCCGAGCAGGTCGGCCAGTTGCTCATCGACGAGGGTGGAATCGTACGCGACGGCATCGAGGTACACGTCGCGCGCGTCGTCGATCCTCCCCAGCGCCGCCATCGCGCGGGCGCGGAGGATCATCCCCTCGCCGCAGGGGCCGACCTCCAGCAGGTAAGCAGTCGCTTCGAGCGTGGCCGAATGCTTGCCCTGGGCGGCGTAGCAGCGGGACAGCCCGATCAGGAGCTCGCGCTCGTCGGGGCTGATCTTTAGACCGGTGCGGTACTGCGCCTCGGCCTGCTGGAACATCTCGCGCTCCATGAGCTTCCCCGCCAGCAGCATGCGGATATGCACGTTCTCTGGCGACACCCCGAGCGCCTGCTGAAGGGCACGGATCTCCTCCATGCGTCTCTCCTGAGTATTCGTTTGCGCCACCGGCCCCATCGAAGTTCTGGTGGACATGATAACCAGGGGGCCTGCGGGGTGCCACACTGTTCGGCAAGGAGGGCGGGGTTCCCCCGACGGCCCGGCGGCGCCCGAACCGGCCCCGGCCTGTGGCTGTGCAGCCATTCTCCCCAGCCGATGTCGAATTTGCCCGATTCGAGGGTGCACTTCGAACGTGTTCGCTAACCGGCAAGCCGCCAGACGGCTGAGAGTCCGAGAGCGAGGGCCAAAACGGGCCGTCTGGCCGAAAGAGCGGTTAACGACGCGGCCCAGCAGCCGAGAGTCGCCCCCGGCTAAGCCTTGGCGTATCAGGCGTTACGGGCGTGGTTTGCGTTGAAGGGGGCCATTAAACCAAACACCCCAAGTGCTCGTTTGCACTTGGGGTGATCTCCCCATGTCGGACTCGAACCTGGAACCGGGCGGTTAACGCAGAGGCGGGACGTTCTGCGGCGTCTGGCTGGGCGGCGCGTGGCGGGGGCGACACGGCGCCGGCCGCGCGCG
>JAAYZK010000172.1 GCA_012514895.1 Planctomycetota bacterium
ACGCCGGGTGCAGCAGTTTGAGCAGGGCGAACGACAGGACGAAGATCACCGCGTGGGCGGCGATCTGCTTGCGGACGTCGGGGAAGGCGAACAGCAGCTTCTCGAAGAAGAACGTGAAGGGCACCAGAAGGCAGAGGTACCACAGGATGCTGATAACCGCCTCGGTGATCGTGTCGCGGAGCACCGGGTGGTTCAGGGCGTGGTAGGTCACCGCTTCCCGGGCGTCGAGGATGCGGTCGAACTTCGAGCGCGAGGCCTCCCTGGCCCGTTCTTGCAGCATCAGTCCCTTCTGGTGGAAATCCCTGGTCCGTTCGTCGGCCATCTGGTGGTCGTTCTGCACGGCCAGGCGCCGCCCGTTCACCGCCGCCATCGATTCGGCGACGTGAAGCGGGATGTCCAGCAGGAACTCCGTGTCGGCCGCCAGGTAGCCCTCGCCGGCGATGTCGCCGGTGTCCACCGCCGCGGGGGCGGGCTGCTCGCCCAGCATGAACGCCCGGGTCTGGTGGACCAGCGGGTTCTCGGGCGTGCCGGCCTTGAAGTCGACGTAGAAGAACAGGTCCGGCTCGATGAACCGGCAGAAGGCGTCGCCCTTGAAGAAGGCGAACTTCTCGACCGGCGTCAGCCGGTCGCGGTTCATCAGGACGACCGCGTCGTAGTCCTGGAACGTCTGCGGGTTGACCCGGTCGAGGATCGTCACCGGCGAAGCGCGGAACACCACGACGTTGGCGGTGCCTATGTCCTTGAGCCAGTGCAGCCCCATGGAGCGGTAGGCCTTCTGCCCGGTCGGCCCCTCGTCGCGGATGAAGCGGATCCGTCCCTGCTCGTCGTAGCCGACCGCCACCGGGCAGTAGCCCAGGGCCGATTCCTGGCTGGCCGGGAAGATCTCCTCCCTCCCGCAGATGCTCGGGAAGTCGTAGCGGCCGTACGGATCGGTCCAGAAGAACACCTGCCGGACCCGCCCGTTGGTGTTGATGTCGTGGTTGGCCTTGGTCGCCACCAGCGCGTCGGCCAACGGGTAGTTCGGCACGATCGACCGGCCCAGCCCCCCCACCAGCACCCGCCCCGCGTAGGTGCGCGGCGCGAACACCTCCACCCCTTCGAAGCGCCCGTTGCCGTACGCGATCGACAGGACGGCCTCGCCCAGCATCGCCAGCGACGCGCGCATGCTCGTCAGGTCCCGCGCCCGCTCCAGGTCGATCGGGCTGGCCCACTGCTGGTACGACTCGACGCGGTTGGTGTGCATCAACTGGAAGGCGGGGTAGCCCGCGAAGCTCCAGTACGTCAGGTCCGACGTCGCGCCGCCCAGTTTCGTCGGCATCACCGCTTCGTGCCGGGGCGCCTGCGAGAGGTACCGCAGGCCGTCCGACGGGTCGGCCTGCTCGGCGATGAACGCCAGCAGATCGTTGACGGCCGGGCCGGTGATCTGGTGGTTTTTCCGGTCGCCCATGAAGAAGGAGACCTCTTCGACGTCGGCCCCGCCGGCGCGGCTCAGTTCGGGCACGAGCAGGGGCGTGCAGACCACCACCCGCCGGTAGCGCTGGAACCGCCGGTTGAGCTCCACGGCCATGTCGCCCCGCTCGACGTGCTCGCGATGGTAGGCCGCCAGGAACTCCAGCCGCTCGCGGCACAGGCGGCGCAGCTCGACGCGGCGGGCCAGATCGCCGTACTCGGCGAGCACCTTCTCGACCGGGTAGCCCCCGATCACCAGCACGTCCTCGTACGCCTTCTGGGCGTCCAGAAAACGGCGGAAGGCCTCGCCGGCGGTGTCCGCCCCCCCGCGCAGAAACGCCAGCCGCTCGGCCAGCAGGGGCTCCTTGCGCGACAACAGCAGCGTGTTGAGGATGTAGCGGAACTGCTCATCCAGGAACGTCCGCGTCGCGCGGTCCAGGCCCGACAGGGCCGCGCCGGTCGCGGCGGCGTCGACGACGAAGGACTCGTCGCTGAAGCACGCCAGGACCTGCTCGACCATCGCCAGGTGCTCGCGGTTCTCCCGGAGGAGCCCCCGCTGGTGCTTCAGCGCCTCGCCGGGCTGCATGGCCCCGCCCAGGACGCTCAGCAGTCTGGCCGCCCCGGCGTGGCCGACGGAGCCGGCGCCGGTGGCGACGAAGACGACGTCCCGCCGTAGGTCGTCGCGGGCGGCGGCCAGCGCGTCGAGCATCGACAGGTGGGCGGCCAGGTTGACCGCCGGGATCGTGCCCGGCGCCCGGTCGGGCAGCCAGGACGCCGCGTCGTAACGGGCGCTGAGGACCAGCGCCTCCTCGGCGCCGCCCTCGCCGGCGGCGCCGGCGCGGAGGATGCCGATGAAGTTGATGTTGGGCGCGTTGACGTAGCGGCTCCGGACGTGCAGGCGGACCGTCCGGCCGAGGTGGTCGAAGATCTCCTTCGTCGCCGCCAGGCGGGGGTAGTTGACCGGCACGTTGGAGACCATCCACTCGACGGAGGCCCGCGTCCAGCCGATCCTGTCGAGTCCCTCGCGGTGGCTGAGGATCACCGCGCGGAAGCCCAGGCGGGCGTAGGGCCGCCAGTCCACCCCCAGCCCCTCGGGCATTTCGGCCGCGTCGATCACGGCGATGCAGTCGTCGAACGTCGTGCGGGTCCGCAGCACCTCGTCGGTGACGCGGACCAGCGTGCCGGCCACGCCCTCGTCGGCCGTGGTGGTCGGCTGGAAGTGGTTGGGCATGAACGGGTAGATCTCCACCCCGTCCAGCGGGCGCCCGTCGGCGCCGAGGATCTCCCGGCGCAGCGTCCGGGGCGCCACGGTGTCGACCTGCTGTTCGTAGACCTCCAGGCCGGCGTCGTGATACGCGCGGCGGATCATCGCCTGGACGTCGCCGAAGCCCTCCTGGCCGATGTAGCGGGACCCGCAGGCCAGGATGGCCTGCTGGCGGGCGCCGACCGCCTGCGGCGACATGGCCCGGCGCATCGTCTGGTGGTCGTACGCCTCGAAGACATCCAGCGCCGGCCGCTTGCGGGCAGGCCACCCGACGCTCAGGAAGACGACCATCACCACGGCGGTGAGGGCGAGCACCCCGCCCGCCAGGGCGATCGTCTGGGGCACGGACCGGTTCGGGTTGTGGGTATCAGGTCGCGTCATGGCACCAGGAACGGCCACCAGTTCATGACATGGTCCACCCCGCGGGACTGCAGCACCGCGGCGTGGGCCATCAGGATCACGTGGGCGCCGATCGTTCCGACGAACACGCCCACGAAGAACGGCTGCAGCCGCGAACGCACCGTCGCGGCCCCCCCGAAATGCAGCACCACCATGCGGAGCCCCCAGGCCACCACGCAACTGCCCCAGATCATCTGGGCCAGCCCGCCGAAACTCATGAGGATCCCCACCGGGTGGAACCAGAACGCCGGGAAGATCTGCCGCAGAATCGCCACCGCCGCCGTCGCGGCCGCCCCGGCCACCAGGCCCCACTGCGACGGGGTCATCCAACCCTCGTCGGCCTCGGCGCCGTCGGCGGCGGCGGCCTGCTGCTCGGTGTAGTCGGCGGTGGCCTTGTTCAGTTCGGCGACGAAGAAGCTGGTGCGCCACGTCTTGGGCGTGTAGGCCCACTGGTACTTGATCGTCTGCCCGCCCAGGCCGTACGAGTACGACAGGAAGCCCCACCCGCCGAACACGAGCCCGCCCACCACGCCCAGCAGGCACGCCACGACCAGGTGCCGCGGACGCACGCGGAAACGCCGCCCCAGTTCGATCAGTTCCATCTGGGCGCCCGGCATCATGAAGAACGGCGTCTGCCCGACGAACCACGCGATGACCCCGCTGAACAGCACCGCGTTGGGCCCGAACGCCGGGATGCTGCCCAGCATGACCACCACCACGGCCGGGGTGGCCGGCCCGATGTAGCTGAAGGGCAGCCCGCACTCCGTGCGGATCTTGGTGGTCACCAGCGTGATGACCACCAGGGACGCGTAGAGAACCAGGACCCCGCCGACCCCCATGCCCACCGCCCTGGCCCACACCGCCACGCCGACGAACGTCGCCGGCAGCAACAGGAAAGCCCACCGGTAGGACATGGCCTCCCCCGCCCAGGCGGCCTTGTCATTGGTCAGGGCCGCCCTGAGGATCCGCCAGAGGTACTTGCGCATGAAGATCAGCGTCAGCACGGCGTAGATGGCGAACGCGCCGACCTCCTGCTGGCCGGCGAAGGGGAATCCGGCGTACTTGTTGAGACCCGAGCTGTGCCCCAGCCAGAACAGCGACCGGTGTACGAAGAACCCCACCACGAGGCTGCCCAGAACGTTGAGCTCCATGAACATCGCCAGGCTGACGAACAGCGCCGAGACCATGAAGTACACGTTGGTCCACATCTCGCCGTAGCCGGGGTCGCTGAAGTAGGGCTTCAGCGGCACGTAGATGCTCAGGTCGGGCACCTTGGGGTTGTAGAAGTGCCACGCCCGCATCAGCGTCCAGAGGCCCCCCACGGCCAGCCCCGCCCACATCATCCGGTTCAGCCAGATGCGCGGCAGGGCGCCTTCGTGGCGGAGATCGGCGGCCAGGTCGTCCGACCCGTAGCCGATCAGGGCCATGGGGATCCGCGCCAGGGGCATGGGGTACCGCTCGTTCTCCATCCACTGCCTGCGGAGCAGCACGTTCATCGCCAGCGACGCCGTCAGCAGCAGCAGGAAGAAGCCCAGCCACCACAACAGCGGCTCGACCCACCGCGCGACCGGGATGAAGCCGCTCAGCAGGAACAGCACGCCCTTGAACGACCACAGCGAGTCCGGCCGGACCACCAGGGCGCCCCGCTCGGCCGGCGGCAATTGGGCGTACTGGCTCTCCGTCACCACCTGCCTGCCCCGCAGCGCCGAGGCCAGGGCGTCGTTGTTCATCATCCACGGCTCGGCCAGCGCCACCTGGCCGACCCCGTCGAGCGTGAACTCCACGATCACCTCGTCGGCCGCCGACGCCGGGATGTCGACGCTGCTGCTGCCCAGGTGGACGAAGCCCCCCTTCTGGACGAAGGTGACCTCCCCGCTTCCGGAGGTGGAGAACACCTCCGCGAACGTGCTGCCCCCCGGGCCCCGCAGGCGGCAGGCGTACCGCGAGCTGGGGTTCAGCGCGAACTTCGGGGCCGTGCCCGGACGCGCCAGCACGCTGACGAAGAACGGCTCGCCCGGGGTGAAGCGGCGGCGCCCGCCCTGCTCGGCCGCCAGGTGAATCCGCAGCGATGAGCTGCCGTCGGGGCTGTCGTTCCGCAGCACCGGCATCTCCTGCGAACGGCCCGGCTCCAGTTCGACCGCCTCCCACGCGACCGTGCCGGTCGTCGTGATGCTCGATCGGTTCGCAGGATCGTACGCGTCAGCCAGCAGGTTCTTCCCGTGAGGCCACAGCCGCGTCGGGTAGCAACGCATGTTCTTGAACGTGCTGGGGTCGTCCGTCATCGTCAGCGTGATGCTCAGGTAGCGGTGCCAGAACCCCTGGGTCACCAGGGGCGTGGCGATCAGCATCGCGAACATCACGCACAGCAGTTCCGCGCGGTTCAGCAGCCGGATCCGCCCCAGACGCCACAACGGCGCCGCGATCAGCGTCAGCAGCACGATCGCAATGACCGGCGGCATGGGCACGGAATGCTCTGCGCAGAACGACCCTGTGCCCAGAACCAGCGAGTCCCACTGCAGGACCACGGTGACCGTCAGCAGCCCGCAGAGGATGGCCGCCAGCGAGACGAACGTTATTCCCTTCTGGTAGCCACCGTTATCCACCGTGGACCTCTCTGCCTGTCGCACATGGGAGTCACGCAGGACGACGAATGCGTACCATAGCAGTTCCCCCCGCCGTGACGCAATGCTTTACTCACGCCCTTGTTGTACGGGATTCACCGGAGGCGCGCCGCGCCACCGCCCAAGAGAACGGCCGGCGCCGTCGGGGGGACGGCGCCGGCCGCGTGGGATACGATGCTGCCGATCGGCCCGGGGGTTGTCAGACCGCCTCTCAGGGGACGGCCTGGAGGATGTCGGCGACGAAGTCGCCGGTGTCGTCCGGCCAGGTGGCGCGGCCCCAGACCCGGACCAGCCGCCCATCCTTCATCGCCAGCGACATGCCGTCCAGAACGGCAAAGCCGAAGGGCGTCCCGCTGTTGTCGTAGCCGACGTCCTGGATCACGGCCTTGGCGATCCTGCCGGCGGCGACGTTCGTGTTGGACAGGACGTGTTCCCCGGCCGCCAGCGACCGCAGGCCCCGGAGGGTCAGCGAACCCAGGGTCGCCAGCACGTCGGCGTCGGGTTGGACGAACGCGTCGCGGCCGGTCGGCAGGTCCTGGACGCCGTCGTCGCCCGGCTCGTCGTAGTCGGGTCTCACGCCGGCGAACAGGGCGCTGTCGATCATCGCGCCGGCGACGACCGCCCCGATCGAGCCGGTCGAGCGGATGGTGCTGCCCTCGATTGTGCCGCTGACGGTCAGGCGCCCCAGCGCCTGGCGCCTGGCCTGGACGGCCTGGGTCGCGGTGACGCGCGTGCCGACCATGTCGGTGCGGGCGATGATCGCGCCGATCGAGTCGGCGGTGATGTCGACGGCGCCCAGGGCCGTCGCGTTGATCTGGCCGATGCCTTCCGAGACATTCCACGTCCCGCCGTCCAGGGTGCCGTTGACGCGGACGACGCCGACGCCGCCGGTGACGGTCCAGTCCCCGCCGGTCACGTCCCCGCCGACCGTCAGGCTCCGCAGGGCCTGGGCGCCGGGGTTGTCGAGGGCCATGGCGGCGCTGAAGTCGCCGGCGATGACGGCGGCGCCGATCGAATCGGCCGTCAGCGTGCCGCCCAGCCAGGTGTTGGCCCTGACGACGCCCAGCGACCCGGCGGTGACGGAGGTGTCGGTCGCGTCGCCGAGGATGAGGGTCCGCATGGCCGCCCCGCCCAGGTCGAGCGTCCAGCCGTCGACGCTGGCGACGTTCAGCACGCCCAGCCCGCCGACCGTCCAGACCCCGGCGGTGACGGCCCCGCCGATGCGGGCGTTGGCCAGCGTGCCGGCGACAGTCATCGACGCGCCGAAGTCGCCCGCGGCGGTCAGGGTGTTGATGGATGCGGCCTCAATGGCGCCGCCGGTCCACTGCCCGGCCTGCAGGACCGCCAGCGCCCCGGTGAGGGTGACCGACGCGTCGGCGGCGTCGGCCAGCCGGATGAGCCTGGCGTCGGTGCCGGCCAGGGCGAAGTTGTCGGTCGCCCCGGCGATGTCCACCGTGCCGATCGAGCCTTCCAGGATGGTCCAGTCGGTGTCGGTGTTGTCGGCGTCATCGACGCCGCCGGCGATGCGGACGGTCCCCAGGGCCAGCCCCCGCGGGGCGTTGAGGCCGGACAGTTCCAGGTTGGCCTGGAAGGCCCCGGCGCTGGTCAGCGAGGCGATGGACGGGGCCGCGATCGTGTCGTCGCCGTCGCTGTCGAGCCACTGGGCGACCTTCAGGGCGACGATCGGGTTGGGCGTGTCGATGCTCAGGTCGGCCACGTTGCCCAGCGTCAGGTTCGTCGTCAGCGACGAGGGCCCGATGGTGATCTGGTGCTGGTCGGCCACGTCCCGCAGGACGATCCGGCCGACGCCGCCGGCGAAGGTCATCGAGCCGGTCAGGTCGGCGCTGTCGGCCAGCAGGCTTCCCAGGTCGGCGTCGGCGTCGAGGGTGTGGATCGCCGTGGTCTGGCCGGCGGCGGTTGCGATGCGCACGACGGAGCGGGCGGTCGTGCCGGTCAGGGCGATCTCGAATCGGCCCTCTCCGTCGGTCTCCACGGTGCCGTACCCGCCGCCGACCAGCGTGAAGGTCACAGGCTGGTCCAGCGCGTCGGACAGGACCAGGGCGTGGTTGCGGTGGCCTTCGAAGGCGCCGAACCGCTGGACATACTGGCGCGCCTCGCCGAGCATCACCTCGTTGGCCTCATCGGTCTCCTCGACGGCGTTCCCGTCGTCCAGGGCGATGTACA
The DNA here is from genome assembly GCA_012514895.1 of Planctomycetota bacterium. GTDB lineage: Bacteria > Planctomycetota > Phycisphaerae > SM23-33 > FEN-1343 > JAAYZK01. Next base: position 7,918 of record JAAYZK010000172.1, read on the forward strand.
GCTCGTAGGCCGCCCCCGGCTCCAGCGGCGCGTCGATCCGGACGGGCACCACCGCCGCCAGGCGCCCACCGGGCAGGAGGTTGACGTTCACCGTCACCGCCTCGCCCAGGGGGATGTCGGCCAGGAACGGGTCGCCGACGGTGCGGGCGTAGGCGCGCAGGGCGATCGGGCCGGTCACGGGCATGTTTCCCAGGTTGGTCATCATGATGCGGGCGACGGCCGTGTCGCCGGCGGCGATAACCTCGGGCATGGCGAACGTGAGCGCCTCGCCGGCCAGGTCGCGCGACGTGTTGGCCAGTTGGGGCCCCTCGGCCGCCGCGCCGTTGTTGGCGACGTCGGCCTCGCCGATGGCGTCGGCGGCGACGACGGCGTGGAAGTACAGCGCGTCGAAGAACTCGACGTCCGCCGGCAGCGTTACCGCCATGTTCAGCGCCCGGGTTCCGCCGGGCGCCAGCACGAGCTTGGCCGCCGCGCGGCCGACCTGGATCGCCGTGTCATCCAGGATGTCGGCGTTGGAGACGTAGAGCGTCACCACGGAGGGGCCGACGGCGTTGACGTTGCCCTCGTTGGCCACCGTGACGGTCACGGTGCCGCGGTCGCCCGGCAGAACCTCCTGGGCGGCGAAGGCCATGTCCGTGATCTGGCAGGCCAGGTCCACCCGGGGCTGCTCGACGACGATCGCGTCGGAGGCGTCGACGTTGTTGGCGTCGGAGCCCTCGGCGATCCCCTGGCCGGCGACGACCTGGACGAGCAGGTGGTACGCCCCGTCCTGGACATCCTGGGGGATGGCCACGGCGACCGTGTCGGTCCGGGCGCCGCCGGGGGCGAGGTTGATCGCGACGGTCCTGGCGCCCACCAGCGTGTCGCCGTCGTCGAGCTGCCCATCCTCGGACAGCCAGACGTTCAGCGTGGCCGCCCCGGCGGCGGCGAGGCCGCCGAGGTTGTCCACGCCGACCGACACGGTGCCGGTCCGCCCCGCCAGCACCGGATCGCCCAGGCCGGCGGCGCCGACGAACGTCGCGGCCAGGTCGGCCGTCTCGCCGGCGGTGGCGAACTCGATGGTCCGCGAGGCGAAGGCGCCGACGTGCCACGTGATCCCGTCGGGGTTCTGGACGGGCCAGCCGGTGATGATCTCAAGCTCCGCCTCGTAGGTGTGGCCCTGCTGCAGCGCCAGCGGGCCGGCGGTCGTCTCGGCCGGATCCACGCTGTCGTCGAACACGCTCTGGCCGGCGGTCAGATCCTCGACGTCCAGCCACAGTTCCAGGATGGCCGGATCCACCGCCTCCCAGGCGAGGACCGCGTCGGCGGCCACGTCGGCGGCGCCGTTCAGCGGGAACGTGAACGCCGGCATCTCCTCGGGCAGGTTGATGGCGCCGTCCAGGACCAGGGTGGTCGTGACGGTGCTGTGGTCGTCGAAGGACAGCCGGAACGTGTAGGTGCCGGGGCCGAACTGGGCGACCGCCTCGGGCGAGTCGCCGGCCGCCTCGTAGTACCACTCGTACGCCTCTTCGTCGGTCTCGGCGACCATCGCCAGCCAGGGCCCGTCCTCGTAGCGGACCTCGGCCGTCTCGAACCATCCGGTCTGATCGCTGCAGAAGCCGATCTCGAACACGTAGCGGACCGAATCGTCGGCGAGCGAGTTGACGCCGAACTCCAGGAAGCCCCCGGTGATCCTGTCGGCCGGGTTCATCCGCTGGCCGGTGGTGAAGGCGATGCCCGCGGTGCGGTAGGCGCCCGCGCTGAAGGCCACGCCGTCGTCGTTGGTCAGATCCGCGTGGCCGGTGAAGAAGGACAGCCAGGCTTCGTGGGCGGCCTGTTCGGCCAGCGGGGCGCCGGGGGCGTAGGACGTGGCGGTCGGGTCCAGTTCGACCTCGAAGGCGTCGCGTCCCAGGTCGGTGTTCTCGACATCCAGCTCCACGGCCGCGACGTTGGGATCGTCGATCGCCTCCCAGATGAACGCCGTCCCGGGCGCCACGTCCGTCGCCCCGTCGGCCGGGGTGACGAATACCGGCGCGGAAGCCGGGGGAACGATCGGCTCGTGCGTGTCGGGATCGGCGAACTCGAACCGCGTGGCGGCGCGGAAGCCGTCGGTGAACTCCAGGATCAGCGTGTAGAGGCCGCCGGTGAAGTCGCTCAGATCGGCCGGATCGTCCGACTCGATCTCGAACCACCAGTCGCCGCCGACGTCCAGCGGCTCGTACTCGTCCAGGACGTAGGTCTGGCCGCCGGGGGTCTGGACGAAGGCCTCCTGGAACCAGTCGGTCGAGGCGGCCGTGAAGCCGAACTCGAACGCCCCGAGGCTCTGGCCGCCGGCGAGGTCCTGGACGCCCTGGAGGATGTACCCCTCCAGGATCGGGTCGAACACGCCGGTCTGGGTGCTGAAGGGCATCTCCAGCTCGGTGTACTTGGTGATGAAGAACGGCACGCCCTCGGGCGTGTCGCCCTCGCGGGAGTTGTCCCAGAGCATCCCGACCTGGTAGTGCCTGTCGGCCTCCAGCGCCACCTCGCCGCTGGACGTCGCGTCGGGGGCCAGGGCGAACTCGCCCAGCTCGGCCCACCCGCCCTCGGCGTCGTCGTAGACCTCCACCTCCAGCTCCAGCGAAACGATGGAGGGATCCGTGATGGGCGCCCACGCGAAGGTCGTCTGGGTCGGCACGCCGGTCATGTACGGGTAGAGGCCGGTGAACTGCGGCATCTGCGACGGCTGGACCAGGGCCGCGCCGCTGTCGGGATCGCTGTAGTCCACGGTGATCGTCTGAGCGTCCCCGACGGTCGGGGTGACTTCGATGATGTACACGACGTCGCCGTACGGATCGAACACGGAGAGGTCGTCGCCCTCGACCTCGAAGTACCACTCCTCGCCCTCGTCGCTGTCGTGCACATCCAGGGCCTGCCAGGCGTCGGGCTGGTCGGCGCGGCGGAAGCGGGCCGACTCGACCTGGCCGGCGGCGGTCATCTCCAGACCGACCTCGAAGCTGTAGACGTACGGCTGCTGACCCGCCCAGGATCTGATCCCCTGCTCGATGAAGACTTCACCCACACTGTCCAGCACGCCATCGAGCATCAGTCGCGATTCGAGCGTTTCCAGGCCGTTCCACTGCGTGGTCTTCACCGTTGGACTCCTCTGCCGCCTCTGAAGCGGCCCCGGCATGATGAGCGAACGTCGCGGAAGGGGCATGGGCAGGCGCCGCCTCCGGGGCGGCGAACATACCTCTTCGGATATCTGGCACGGCTCCGCCCCGGCGGCGCGGATGCGCCGCGTCCGGAGGAGACCGTTGTTCCTGGTGTCGGCCAACCGAGGGCGCCGGATTAACTGAATCGCCCGCAGATGCGCCGCTATCTCCCGCCGACATTTCCACTTGCCCAGGCTTGACACCCGCGGAAATCATACCCTATAATCCTCGTAGGAATTTGAATGAACCGCGTGTTCCCCGCCATCCTGGCGTTCCTCCTGGCGGCCGCGACGGCCGCGACGGCGTCGTGCGCCCCGGCGTGCCCCGTCGAGACCGAGGCCGCAGCGGTGAGCGCAAGTGCCTCTCACTGCGAAGGTAACATGCCCCAGGCCGACCCCTGCCCGTCGGGCGCTCCGCGCGACGGGCATGACGCGGTCTGCGGGTGCACGCTGTGCAGCCAGGGGTCGGAGGATGCACGGCACGCGGTGCACAGCCTGACCGACGGGACGCTCCATGCCCTGGCGGCCCCCATGGCCGTCGCGGGCCTGACCGCTGACACGCCCGGGGCGACCGCCTTCGACGAGTTTTTCCAACCTCCGCCGCACCAACCGCTTCTGTCCACCGTCGTGCTCCTGATCTGACCGTCCTGCTCCCCGGGCCGTCCCTGTGCGCCGGTGGCGATCGGCCGTCACGGGCACTAGGATTCCTGGCGGGATGCACGGCCCCCGTTGCGTCCCCGCCAAGTCACGACGCTTGACGCGGAGCATCACGATGACCGAAAAGACCAGCCGCAGCCTTCGATCCTTACAGCGTTTGCGCCCCGCCCTGGGCACGGTGCCCGTCCTGGTGGCGGGAATCCTGATCGGCGCCCTGCTGTTCTGGGCCCTGGCGCCGGCCCATGACGACAGCGCCCCGGCCGCGGATGGATCGTCCGCGGGGGCGGCCGGGGCCGTCGAGCACTGGACGTGCTCGATGCACCCGGAGATCGACCTGCCCGGCCCGGGGCTGTGCCCCAAGTGCGGGATGGCGCTCGTCCGCCGGCAGGACACCCCCGCCGCCGGCGGGCCGCGGACCTTCACCACCACGCCCGAGGCGCGGGCCCTGATGAACGTGCAGACCGCGCGGGTCGAGCGGCTCGTCCCGACCGCCGGGATCCGCATGGTCGGCAAGGTCGAGTACGACGAGACGCGCCTGTCCTTCATCACCGCCTGGGTCGGCGGACGTCTGGATCGGCTGAGGGTGGACTTCACCGGCGTGGCGGTGTCCCGGGGCGAGCCGATGGTGGAGATCTACAGCCCCGAGCTCTACGCCGCCCAGGAAGAGCTGATCCAGGCCCTGCGGGCCGTCGAGGCCCTCGGCCGCAGCGACGTGGACGTCGTCCGCCGCACCGGCGAGGCGACCGTCGAGGCCGCCCGCGAGAAACTGCGCCTGGCGGGGCTGTCCGACGCGCAGATCGCCGCCATCGAGCAGCGCGGCTCGGCCGAGCGGCACGTGACGCTCGAGGCGCCGGTCAGCGGGATCGTCGTCCACAAGAACGCCACCGAGGGCATGTACGTTCAGACCGGCACGCGGATCTACACCCTGGCCGACCTGTCGTCGGTCTGGGTCAAGCTCGACGCCTACGAATCGGACCTGCCGTGGCTGCGGGAGGGCCAGTCGGTCGCGTTCACCAGCGTCGCCTGGCCGGGCGAGACCTTTACGGGGACGGTCGCCTTCATCGACCCGATCCTCGACGGCGCCACGCGCACCGTCAACGTCCGCGTCGATGTGCCCAACGGCGACGGGCGCCTCAAGCCCGGGATGTTCGTCACCGGCCGGGTCGAGGCGCGCCTGGCGGCCGACGGGCGGGTGCTCGACCCGTCGGCCCCGGACGGCGCGGCCGAGGCGCCGCTGGTGATCCCGGCGTCGGCGGCCCTGGTCACCGGCACGCGGGCGATCGTGTACGTCGAGGTCCCCGACGCCGACCAGCCCACCTTCGAAGGCCGCCAGGTCGTCCTGGGGCCCCGCGCGGGCGACGTGTACATCGTCCGCGAAGGGCTGGCCGAGGGCGAACTGGTCGTCACACGCGGCGCCTTCAAGATCGACTCGGCCCTGCAGATCCAGGCCAGGCCCTCCATGATGAGCCCCGAGGGCGGTGCCGCGGCGCCCGCGCACCACCGGCACGCCGCCGCCGAGCCGGCGCCGCCCTTCGTCAACACCCGCTGCCCCATCATGGGCGGCACGATCGACCCGGCCCGCGTCGGCGACGACCTCGTCCGCACCTGGAAGGGCCGCCGCATCGCCTTCTGCTGCGCCGGCTGCCCGGCGCTCTGGGACGACCTGCCCGAAGCCGACAAGCAGGCGAAGCTGGACGCGGTGACGCCGCCTGAACCCAGACCGGCCGGCGGCGCCGCCATGGAACACGAGCATGAGTGACAACTACCGCATCGACATCCCCGAGCAGAAGTCGCTGATCGGCAGGCTGCTGTGGTTCTGCCTGACCAACAGGCTGGTCGTGGCGCTGCTGGTGCTGTTCATCGTCGGCGCGGGCCTCTACGTCGCGCCGTTCGACTGGGATCTCGGCGGCCTGCCCCGCAATCCCGTGGCCACCGACGCGATCCCCGACATCGGCGAGAACCAGCAGATCGTCTTCACCGAGTGGATGGGCCGCAGCCCCCAGGACGTCGAAGACCAGATCACCTACCCGCTGACGGTGTCGCTGCTGGGGCTGCCGGAGGTCAAGACCATCCGCAGCAGCTCGGCGTTCGGGTTCTCCAGCATCTACATCATCTTCAAGGACGGCGCCGACTTCTACGACTCGCGCAGCCGCGTGCTGGAGAAGCTCAACAGCCTCCCGGCCGGGACGCTGCCCGAGGGCGTCCAGCCGGCCCTGGGCCCCGACGCGACGGCCCTGGGACAGATCTTCTGGTACACCCTGGAGGGGCGCGATCCGGACGGCCGCCCCGCCGGGGGGTGGGACCTGGAGGAGCTGCGGACGATCCAGGACTGGCTCGTCCGGTACAGCCTCCAGTCGGCCGACGGCGTCAGCGAGGTCGCCTCGGTCGGCGGGTTCGTCCGCGAGTACCAGATCGACGTCAACCCCGACGCGATGCGTGCGTACGGCGTGACGCTCCAGCAGGTGTTCGACGCCGTCCGCGGCTCCAACATCGACGTCGGCGCCCGGAGCATCGAACTGAACAGGGTCGAGTACTTCATCCGCGGCGTCGGCTTCATCGAGAGCGTCGCGGACATCGAGGACTCCGTCATCGCCGCCCGCGACAACGTGCCCGTCCGCGTCGGCGACGTCGCCACGGTGGCCGTCGGGGCGGCCCTTCGCCGCGGGGCGCTGGACAAGGGCGGCGCCGAGGCCGTCGGCGGCGTGGTCGTCGCCCGCTACGGCGTCAATCCGCTCCAGACCATCGCGAACGTCAAGGCGAAGCTGGAGGAGATCGCCCCGGGCCTGCCCGCCAAGGCGTCGATCGACATGGCCGCCGTCACCCCGGACGAGCTGCGCCGCTTCGCCGGGGCCAGCGGCTTCGAGGCCTATGACGGGGCCGAGCTGAACCAGGACGGCTGGCTGGCGCACCTGCGGGCGACCCCGCGCGGGCAGTGGCCCGCCTGGGCGACGATCAGCAAGGTCGCCGTCGTGCCCTTCTACGACCGCACCGGCCTGATCTACGAGACGCTCGGCACACTCAACGACGCGCTGGTCCAGGAGATCCTCGTCACGCTGGCGGTGGTCATCGTGATGATGTTCCACCTGCGCAGCAGCCTGCTGATCGGCGGGATGCTGCCCCTGGCGGTCCTGATGTGCTTCATCGCCATGAAGCTCTTCGGCGTCGACGCCAACATCGTCGCCCTGTCGGGCATCGCCATCGCCATCGGCACGATCGTCGACATGGGCATCGTCATCAGCGAGAACATCCTTCGCCACCTCGACCAGGCCCCGCCCGACGCGCCGCCCCTGAAGGTCGTCCACCGCGCCGCCAGCGAGGTCGGCGGCGCCGTGCTCACGGCCGTGGCGACGACCGTGGTGGGCTTCCTGCCGGTGTTCACCATGGTCGGCGCCGAGGGCAAGCTGTTCCGCCCGCTGGCGTTCACCAAGACCTTCGCCCTGCTGGCCTCGATCGTGATCGCCCTGACGGTCATCCCCCCGGGCGCCCTGGTGCTGCTGGGCGGCCGCGTCCGCCGGCGGGCGCTGCGCCGGGCGCTCTACGGCGGCATCGCGGCGGCCGGGGCCGCGCTGGCGGTGTACGGCCTGGCCTCCCTGTCGCCGGCGATCGCCCTGTCCGGCGCGGCGGTGGTCGCGCTGGGGGCGTGGCACCTCGCCGCCGGCCGCCTGCCGCCGCGGGTGAGCCGCCTGGGGCCGTGGCTGGCCAGCGGCACCGCCGTCCTGCTGGTGGGCCTGCTGCTGACGCGCGACTGGGAGCCGCTGGGCCCCCAGCCGGGCTTCGCCCGCAACTTCCTCTTCGTCGCCGCTCTGGTCGGCGGCCTGCTGGGATTCTTCCACCTGTTCCGCCTGGTCTACCCGTATGCGCTGCGGTGGATGCTCGACCACAAGGCCGTCTTCCTGTCGCTGGTCGGCCTGGTGGTCCTGCTGGGCTTCACGGCCTGGCTGGGCGTGCACCGGACGCTGGGCTGGCTGCCCGCGGCGGCCGAAAAGGTCGGCATCCCGCAGAGCGCCACGCGCTCCACCACCTTCTGGGCCGGCGCCGAAAGGGCGTTCCCGGGCGTCGGCAAGGAGTTCATGCCGCCCCTGGACGAGGGGTCGTACCTGTTCATGCCCACGACGATGGTCCACGCCTCCATCGGCGAAGCCATGGACGTGCTGGCCACGCAGGACCGGGCCCTGGCGGCCATCCCGGAGATCGAGTCGGTCGTCGGCAAGATCGGCCGCGTCGACAGCTCGCTGGACCCGGCGCCGATCTCCATGGTCGAAACCGTGATCAACTACAGGAGCGAGTACGCCCTCGACCGCGGCGGCCGGCGGGTGAACTACCGCCTGGCCGAGCCGGGCGAACCGTTCACCGCCGACCAGGCGGGCACGCGGTTCGCCGTCGATGCCGCCGGGGAACTGATCGCCGACGGAGGCGGCCGTCCCTTCCGCCAGTGGCGCCGCCACATCCGCACGCCCGACGACATCTGGGACGAGATCCTCGCCGCCACCGACATCCCCGGGACGACCTCGGCGCCCCAGCTCCAGTCCATCGCCGCGCGGATCGTCATGCTCCAGAGCGGCATGCGGGCGCCGATGGGCGTGAAGGTCAAGGGCCCGGACCTGGAAACCATCGAACGGGCCGGCGTGGAAATCGAGCGGCTGCTCAAGCAGGTGCCCTCCATCCAGCCGGCGGCCGTCATCGCCGACCGGATCGTCGGCAAGCCCTACCTGGAAATCGTCCCCGACCGCGGCGCCCTGGCCCGCTACGGCGTAAAGATCCGCGACTTTCAGGACGTCGTCGAGGTCGCCATCGGCGGCAGGCGGATCACCACCACCGTCGAGGGCCGCCAGCGCTTCGGCGTCCGCGTCCGCTACCAGCGGGAGCTGCGGGACCAGATCGAGACGATCGGGCAGATCCTCGTGGGCGGCACCGGCGGCGTGCAGATCCCCATCGCGCAGTTGGCCGAGATCCGCTACGTCCGCGGCCCGCAGATGATCAGGAGCGAGGACACGTTCCTGACCGGCTACGTCCTGTTCGACAAGCGACCGGGCCACGCCGAGGTCGACGTGGTCGAGCAGGCACGCGCCTGGCTGGACGAACATTTCGAACGCCCGCCGGGCGTGAGCATCGAGTTCGCCGGAAACTACCAGAACCAGATCCGCGCCTCCAGAACGCTGGCGGTCATCCTGCCGCTGTCGCTGTTCGTGATCTTCCTGATCCTGTACTTCCAGTTCCGCTCGGTGGCCACGTCGCTGCTGGTCTTCTCGGGCATCTTCGTGGCCTGGTCGGGCGGGTTCATCCTGATCTGGCTGTACGCCCAGCCGTGGTTCCTGGACTTCAACGTCTTCGGCGTGCACATGCGGACGCTCTTCCAGGTGCATCCGATCAACCTCTCCGTGGCCGTCTGGGTGGGCTTCCTGGCGCTGTTCGGCATCACCACCGACGACGGCGTGGTCCAGGGGACCTACCTCAACCAGGTCTACCGCGACCGCAGGCCCAGGACGGTCAAGGATCTCCGCGAGGCGACCGTCACGGCCGGCAACCGCCGCATCAGGGCGTGCCTGATGACCACCGCCACGACGATCCTGGCGCTGATGCCCGTGCTCACCAGCACCGGGCGCGGCAGCGACGTGATGGTGCCGATGGCCATCCCGTCGCTGGGCGGGATGGTGATCGAAATGCTGAGCCTGTTCGTCGTGCCGGTGCTGTATTGCGCGGTCCAGGAGGCCAAGCTGCGGTTCGGCGCGAACAATGAGACGCCGCAGACGGACGAAAGGAAGGGATGACCCATGAACACGCTGCCGGCAACGCTGATCCTCCCGGTGCTGGCCCTGGTGGCGGGCGGCTGCGCCGCCGACCTGCCGGCCGGCCCGTACGGGCGTCCGGCCGCCGGATGGCCCCCCGTCGCCGACACCGCCGACGCGCCGCCGGAGGCGCCTGCCCTGGCCGAGGACGCCGGCGTCGACGACCTGCTCCTCTACGCCGCCCTGCACAGCCCCGAGTTGGAGGCATCCTTCGCCCAGTGGAAGGCGGCCCTCGAGCGGATCCCGCAGGCGCGGGCCCTGCCCGACCCGCGGTTCACCTACCGCTACTACATCGAGAGCGTCGAGACCCGCGTCGGCCCGCAGCGCCAGGCCTTCGAGCTGGCCCAGACGTTCCCCTGGCTGGGCAAGCTCGCCCTGCGCGAAGACATCGCCGCCGCCGAGGCCCAGGCCGCCCGCCGGCGATTCGAGGCTGCGCGCCTCGCCCTGGCCTACCGCGTCCGCGACGCGTACCACGAGCTGGCGTACCTCGACCGCGCGATCGGCATCACCGGGCAGAACATCGAGCTGCTCGGTGCGGTCGAGGCGATCGCCCGCCGCCGCTACGCCGTGGGGGCCGCGTCCCACCCGGACGTCATCCGCGCCCAGGTCGAACAGGGCGTGCTGGCCGATCGGCTGGCGACGCTCCAGCAGCTTCGCGGCCCGGTCGCCGCCCGCCTGAACGCCGCGATGAACCGCCCCGCCGGCGCCCCCCTCCCGACGCCCCGCCCGGCGGCGCGGATCGAGGCGTCCTTCACCGACGAGCAGCTCCTGGCCTGGGCCGCCGAGGCGAACCCGCGCCTCGAGGCGCTGGACTTCGAGGTGGCCGCACGGCGGCATGGAATCGACCTGGCCCGCAGGGACTACTACCCCGACATCACGCTGGGCGTCGGCACGATCGACACAGGCCGCGCCGACATGGATGTCTCCGAAAGCGGCAAGGACCCGGTGATGGCGATGGTGTCGGTGAACCTCCCGCTGTGGCACGACCGCATCGGCGCCGGCGTCCGCGAGGCCCGCTGGCAGCACCGCGCCGCCGTCGGCCGCCGGGCCGCAACGGCCAACGGCCTGACCGTCGAGGTCCAGCGGGCCGCGTTCGACTTCGCCGACGCCGGGCGCAAGATCGGCCTCTACCGCGACACGCTCCTGCCCAAGGCCGAGCAGGCCCTCCTGGCCGCCCAGCGGGCCTACACCACCGGCGCCGCCGCCTTCCAGGATTACCTCGACGCCCAGCGCACGCTCCTGGAGTTCCAGCTCGCCCTCGACCGCGCGACGGCCACCCGCGCCCAGCGCCTGGCCGAGCTGGAGATGCTCACCGGCCGCCCGCTGCCGGTCGACGTCAAGCAGGCGGCGACGCCGGAGGAAAATGCGACGGAACAACCGCAGAATCCCACCGGTCGCCTCCCTTGATCCCTGAAAGGGGTCGATAGGACAGCCCAGGGCAACGCCCTGGGTGTCCGACAGCCTTGGCAAGGTGCCCCGAAAGGGCACGACAAACGCTCGCATGCAGGTGCGGCTCCCCTCGGCATGACCTGCCCCACGGGGAGCGATCAATCCCACACGTACCGCTCGTCATATTCGACACGGTAGCGTGTCAGGAACGCCCTGAACTCCTCCTGGAACGTCAACCGCCGGTGATGTTCCTTCTGCCGCCCGATGTAACCGGCGACATCGTCGAACTGTGACTGGCCGATCGAGAATGCGCCGTAGCCGTTCTGCCACGCGAAACCACTGACACCCTGAGTCTTCATCCACTTCGAGGCGGGCCGCTTCAGTTGCTCGACAAGCTTGCTTACAGGAATCGTCCGCCCCAGGCCGCACAGCAGGTGGACGTGGTCCGCCATCCCGCCGATGCGGTGGGCGTGACAGCCCGTCGCACGGCAGGCACCGGCAAGGTAGCGCCACAACTCGTCCTCATGTTCGACTGTGATCAGCGGTTCCCGGTACTTGGTGCTGAAGACGATGTGCAGAAGGATGTTCGACAGCGATTGGGCCATGGCCCGGCCTCCGCTATCATGCCCTTTCAGGGCATGGATTCCATGGGGCCCCGCATTCCCAGGGCGTTGCCCTGGGCTGTCCTATCATGCCCTTTCAGGGCATGGATTCCATGGGGCCCCA
>JAAYZK010000173.1 GCA_012514895.1 Planctomycetota bacterium
CGCATGAAGACCAAGAAGACCAACCGGACTATTCTACCTGCCGCAACTACCGGACATTCCTAACTGCGCTTGACAGATATTCCGGGGAGAATCGCCAGTAACTGACGGAGTGTAGTGGACGCAAGCGTCATACGGTAAGACAGTACCGCCCCGGACCGACCTTGAGCGGTGGCGCGGCCGTCCTCCCCAGTCGATGTCGGATTTGCCCGATTCGAGGGTGCGTTCCGAACGTGTTCGCCAACCGGCAAGCCGCCGGACGGCTGAGAGTCCTTCGACTGCGCTCAGGATACAGAGCGCGGGCCAAAACGGGCCGTTTGGCCGAAAGAGCGGTTAACCCACTCCGGGAGGTTCTGCGACGCGTGGCTGGGCGGCGCGCGGCTGGGGACGACACGGACGCCGGCCGCGCGCGGCCGCCAGATGCCCGATTCCAGATCCCCCGCTGCCCGCCCCCGATCTTTCAGCATCGCCGTCAGGCTCCACGGCGTTCGGGAGGGCAGGCAGACTGGATCCGCCGAGCCGCCGCGGGGCATCCGGGCCGGAACATGACGCCGGCGCGGCAGGAATATCGCCTGATCGCCGAAGGAACAGGGGCGGCGCAGGCCGCAGAGCTTAACTCTCGCTGATTCAATCGCTTGCCGTGCATGGGCCGACGCGGATGCCCAGGAGGGTGGACAGTCGGCGACAAAGCCCCTGTTACGTCCCCAGTTACAAATCTGACAAAAATGCATGTCCCTATTAAATCGCGGATTATTAATTTTTTTCATCCACAGATTCCTTAAGGAATTTCGAGAATCCCGATTCTGTGCCGTGCCTCGCAGGGCACTCTGCACGGCCTCCGCCGGCCCCGATGCGGCCGCGCAGGGGCGGGCGTACTGCCCAAATCTGTTATAAGAGCCGTACAGAGCGGCTGTTACAGGTATTTACCCCTTCGGATGCAAAACGACAAAAATGTCACACAACCGGGGACAGAATAGGGGGGATGCCACTGGTGTAGCATCTATGTCGGGACAGATTAAAGAATGTGAAAGCAGTCTAAAGGATGATATGGGCGGTAGTTAGGAGAATTTAAGCCCTCAAGACGCGATTTTGCCGGCAGCCCAAAAGTCTCCGAAAAAGTAGCATCTCTACGGTCCGCAAAATGGATTTTGCCGCGCTGCGCCGGGAAAGTTTGTTTTTCGGCGCGGAGGGGGGGGCGACCCGCCCGGACGGCTGCGAGGGGCGCCGGCGGGCGGCGGCCCTCACAGCGCGTCGACGGCCTTTCGGACGGCGGCGATGTGGGCGGGGGTGGTCCCGCAGCAGCCGCCGATGAAGGTGGCGCCGGCGGAGACGAGGGCCGGGACGAAGGCGGCGAAGGCGTCGGGGCCGAGCGGGAAGACGTTGCGGCCATCCTTCACGACCGGCAGTCCGGCGTTGGCCTTGACCCATAGGGGAGCCTCGGTTGCCCGGCGGTAGTGGCCGATGACCTCGACGTAGGACTCCGGGCCCACGCCGCAGTTGGCGCCGAACGCCCCGACGCCCAGCCCCTCCAGGGCGGCGACGACGTCGGCGGGCGTGGCGCCCATCATGGTGGCGATGCCCTCGGGCCCGCTGCCGAACGTCAGGCTGGCGATGACCGGCAGGTCCGTGGTTTCCCCAACGGCCCTGGCGGCCAGGGCCGACTCGGCCGGCTCGGTCATGGTCTCCAGGACCACCGCGTCGGCCCCGCCGTCGGCGAAGGCGCGGGCCGCGGCGGCGAAGGAGGCGTACAGCTCGTCGGCGGCCGTCTCCTCCATCATGAGGATCCGCCCGGTAGGGCCCATCGAGGCGAAGACCAGCACGTCCGATCCGGCGGCCCGGCGGCTGATCGCGACGCCCGCCTCGGCCAGCTCGGCTAGGCGGCCGGCGGCGCCATGTCGGGCCAGGACCGGCACATTGGCGCCGAACGTGTTGGTCAGGATGATCTCGCTGCCGGCCTCGACGTACGCGCGGGCGACCGCCTCGACCGCCTGGGGGTTCTCGGCGTTCCACAGCTCCGGGCAGTATCCCGCCGGCAGGCCGCGCTGCTGAAGCTGCGTGCCCCAGGCGCCGTCGGTCACCAGCACGCGCCCACGATAGTCGTTCAATGCAATGGCCATTTGTCTGCTCCCGCCGACCGGACGGGCGGACCGGGCTCGTACCCGGCCTGCCGCGCGCGGATGCGACACGTAACGGTACGGGTGGGATGCTTCCCGGTCAAGACATCGGAGGAGTCCCGTCGCTGCCATCTCCACCCTACGATACCCCGGCGACCCGAAGGCTCCATAGGCATCCGCCCCGGCATCCGGGAGGAGAGATCCGCAAGAGCAGGACGGTGCGGCCCGGTGTCGTCGTAGGCCGACCTACGGGGGAAAGGTACGGCCGATTACCGGCCGGGACGCCGCCGCGGGGGCTGTCGCAAGCGCCTGTCGATGCCGCACCTGCCTTCGAGCCTCCGACGGCGGACGGCCGGCCGGCGCTCGCGCCGCCGGGGGGCGGGACGGACGCGCCCAGGGCGACCAAGTGTCGCCCCGGGGCGGTCCGGCATGGTCAACGCCAAGCGAGGCAAGGTCTAACCGACAAATCCGAATTCTCGGAATACTCGGAAAGATAGGACCGCCCCGGTTTCACTCCCGCCCAAGGGTCCGCCGTCCGAGCCGGGGTGGTAAGACCCGATTCCATCCGGCGTAACGCGAGAAAAAACTGTGAGAAGGCTATTGACACCCGTCGGCGAATATTGTCTATACGTTGTGCACAACGTAAAAAAGAAAGTAGCGGTATGGGACCTTGGCGTGAGTCATTTCCGATGTTGGCGCCCCTCGGGGAGGGGCGCCTGGAACGGATCGAAGTGGGGGCCGAACGTGGCAGGACTGCCGGTGCGATGCTGGATGATGGACGGGCCAACCGCAGGCGGCCGATTCCTCCGAAACTCTACCGGATTGGGGAGATTGTCGACTACTCCGGTCTGTCGCGCCAGACGATCCACAACTACACGACGATGGGCCTCTTGCACGAGTCGCAGTGGACGCGGGGCGGGCATCGCCTGTACGACGAATCCGTATTCGAACGTCTGGATCAGGTCATACAGATGAAGCGGCTCAACAAGTCGATGCAGGAGATCCGCGAGCATTTCGACCGGGTGGATCAGGACGCCGGCGACCTTCAGGGCCTGCCGGACGAAGCGCACGGAAGCGCAGCGCCGGAGATCCGCGGCGGTCTTGGCCGCGTGGACCAAGGGCGTCAATAGATTCGTGAAGTCGTGCCGGACGGCGGCGCACGGATGCGCCAGTGAGGGTCAGGATGACCGACGGTCCGGACAATTCGTTGACGGCATCGGGAGCGGCCACGCAGTGGCAGATTCCTCTGCTGCTGCTGGGCCTGGTTGCCTGCGGGGCGGCCGTCGCCGTATTCGTGATCCATGGCTCCCCGCGCGATTGGGAGGCCCAGTACGCTGCGCTGGCCGCCGACGTCGATCGCGTGCGGGACGGCAACTATGTTCCCCTGGCCCGGCAGGTCGAAACGATGCTGTCGCCGGCAGTCACGCCCTCCGATCAGTACGAGCGGAGGGCGCGGCTGCACGGACTGATGGGCGAGATCCTCTGGCGGAGCATCCAGCAGACGGCCCAGCCGACGCCGGAGCAGTGGACGGGTCTGCGCGAGTCCTACCAGCAGGTGGCCCAGTGCGGGGGCGATCTGCCCGCCGAGGCCGCCGAACGGCTGGGCGAAGCCGCCGCCGCGACGGGCGACGCCGCCGAGGCCGTCACTCGCTTCACGCAGGCCCTCGAGGCGGACCCCGCCCGCCGCGCCGCCCTGCTGCGGCGCATCATTGAACTGCGGCGCGGGGCGGGCAAGGCGCCGGTCGACGAGCAGCTCGAGGCCCTTCGCCGGTACATCGCCGCCGACGGGCTGACCGCCGACGACTACGACTGGGGCATCGGCGAGGCGGTGGACCTGCTGATCGGGGCCGGCCGCCTCCACGAAGCCGCCGCACTCATCGCCGACGAGCAGTCGCGGGATCATCCCGACGCGTTCGGTCCCCGCCTGGGCTACCATCGCTCGCGGGTCCTCGCCAGGCGCGGCCTGGTCGAGCAGGCGGACAACCTCCTGATCAGCCTGATCGACCCGTTGCCGCCGTCGTCGCCGGTGCGGCACCGCTGCGAACTGCTCCGCGGGCAGCTCATCTGGCGGGACAACCCGGCCGACGCCGTGACGCTGTTCGAGCATGTCGTGGACGTCGCGGCCGGGGAGCCGATGGCCACCGCCGCCCGCGTAGGGCTGGTGCAGGCGTACGGCAGTCTCCAGTTGGCCGAACGCGCCCTGGCCGAGTGCGAGAGGGCCGTCGAGGACCTCGCCGACGCGGCCCACCGTTCGCAGGCCGACCTCGACGAGCTTCGCTCCTACCTGGCCGAGGCCTCGCGCGACCACGCCCTCCGCGGCCGCCACGACCTGACGCTGCGGTTCGTCCGGGCCGAGCAGGCCCTCGCCGCCCTGCTGCCCGGCGGCCTGCCGGCGGGCGAGCGGATGGACCTGCTGTCGCGCCTGGCCGCGGCCCACCGGGCGGTGGGCGACGGGCTGGCCGGGTCGTCCGACGCGGCCGTGCGGGTCGAGTGCGCCGGCCACTACGCCTCGGCCGCCCAGGTGCTGCTGGAGTTGGCGACGGCGGCGGGGCCGGCCGACGACGCCCTGTACGGCGACAGCCTGTGGACCGCCGCCTCGCTGTTCGACCAGGCCGGCCGCCGGGACCGGGCGATCCAGACGCTCGAGCGGTTCGTCGCGGGGCGTCCCAATGACGAGCGGATCGCCGAGGGGCGGTATCTCCTGGGCCAGGCGCTGCAGGCCGACGGCCGCTACGACGACGCGATCGCCGTCTACCAGGCCAACCTCCAGGCCCGCGAGCCGGCCAGCCGCCACATCAAGGCGGTCGAGGGGCTGATCCCCATGGCGCAGTGCTACATCGCCAAGGGCGAGGCCTTCTTCGACGAGGCCGAGAGCGTGCTGAGCAGCGTGGTCAGCGGCCGCGACGAGGTGACGCCCGAGTCGGTGCTCTACCGCCAGGCCCTGTTCGGCCTGGGGCGGCTCTACCACCGACAGGGCAAGTGGCGGCAGGCCCGCCAGGCGCTCGGGGAGGCGATCGAGCGCGACAGCGGCAAGCTCATCCCGCTGGACCAGAGCGACCCGGAAGGGCTCCGCCGGCGGTACGTCCGCGCCACCCGCAGCATGTACCTGATCGCCGAGAGCTACCAGCACTCCGCGGGCGAACTGCTCCAGTCCTCCCTCGACGCCGACGTCGAGCAGCGTCTCCGCGCCCGCCAGGCCGCCTGCGAGCAGCTCGCCCAGGCCGACGCGATGTTCGCCGAGGTCATCCAGCGCCTGGAGATGATGGACGGGGCGGCCGACCCGCTGGACGCCGTCGTCCGGCGGAACGCGTACTTCGCCCGCGGCGACTGCCTCTACGCGATGGGCGACTACCCGGCCGCGCTGGAACGCTACGACCGGGCCGTCCACGTCTACCAGCATCGTCCGGAGGCCCTCGGCGGGCTGACGGCGATCCAGAACTGCTACATGGAGCTTGGCCGCGTCGCCCAGGCCCGCGCCGCCCGCGAGCGGGCCCGCGAGCTCCGCAAGCAGTTGCCCGCCGACACCGCCGCCGAGGACGCCGCCGCGTTCATGGGCGACTGGGACACCTGGTTCGACACCGTGGGGAAGCTCGATCCCCGCGCCGGAAGCGAGGGCCGATCATGACCGAGACGGGCATACGGGACGGCCGGCGTCTGACCGAACTGCTGACCCGCCAGCGCGACGCCTACCGCGCCCTGGCCGACCTGGCGGCGCGCCAGCGGACCGCCATCGACGGCGACCAGCCGGAGGTGCTGCTGCGGATCCTGGCGGACCGGCAGCGGTGCATCAACGAGGTGACCGACCTGAACGAGCAGCTCGAGCCCTTCCGCCGGCGGTGGGACGCCATCCGCGCCGCCCTCGGGGCGGCCGAGCGACTGGCCGTCTGCGAACTGGTCGACCAGGTGCAGGACCTGCTGGCGGGCATCCTCAACCAGGACGAGGGCGACTGCGACCTGCTCCGCCGTCGCACCGACGCCATCCGCGGCGCCGCGGCGACGGCGTCGGCCGGACGGCAGCTCAACAGCGCCTACGGCGCCGCCGCCTACGGGGCCGGCGGCTACGGGGCGGGAACCTACGTGGACCGGACCGACGAGGAGCACACGACGCGATGACCTCCCCGATGCCCCAGATCGACATGGGCGAATCCGACCAGTTGGCCGAGGTGATCGCGGCCTACACGGAGGTCACCGAGCGGCTGCGCGGCTCGCACGACAAGCTGGCCGCCGAGGTGTCCCGCCTGCGGGGCGAACTGGCCAGCAAGAACCGCCAGCTCGAGCGCCGCAGCCGCCTGGCGGCCCTGGGCGAGATGGCCGCCGGCATCGCCCACGAGATCCGCAACCCGCTCGGCGGGATCGCCCTGTACGCCGGGCTGCTGGGGCGCCAACTGGCCGACCGCCCCGAGTCGCTGGCTCTGGCCGGGCGGATCGCCTCGGGCGTCCGGCGGCTGGACCTGATCGTCAACGACGTGCTGGCCTTCGCCGGCGAGATTCACCCCGAGATGCGCCCCGTCTGCCTGGCGTCGGTCGTCGCCTCGGCCGCCGAGCTGGCCGCCGGGCGGTTCGAGCAGAGCGGCACGCGGCTGGTCTGCGAGGTCGAGGATGGGCTCATCACCGCGGACGCGGCCCTGCTGATGCGGGCGATCTCGAACCTGCTGTACAACGCCGCCGACGCCGCCGGAGAGGGCGAGGTCCGCCTGCGGGCGACGATTGGCCGCCAGGCCGTCGAAATCGAGGTTGCCGACAGCGGGCCGGGCATCGACCCGGCGGTGCTGGAGAAGATCTTCGACCCGTTCTTCACCACCAAGGACGCCGGCACCGGGCTGGGGCTGGCGATCGTGCATCGGATCGTGGAGAGCCACGACGGGCGCCTCCACGTGAGCAACGCCGCCGCGCCGGAGGGCCTGGGCGGGGCGCGGTTCTGCATCGTGCTGCCGGCGGCGGGCCGGCGGGAAGAGGAGTCGTTCCATGGGTAACGCATCGAACAGACCAGGCGCCGTCCGTCGGATCGGCGTGGTGGACGACAACGAGATCATGCGCGACTCGCTGGTCGCCACCCTCGAGGCCGCCGGCCACGACGTCGTCGGCTTCGCCTCGGCCGAGGCGATCCTCGCCGCCGCCGGCGACCGGCTCGACCTGCTGATCAGCGATCTGAAGATGCCCGGGATGGACGGGATCGCGTTGCTGCAGCGGCTCCGCCAGGCGGGCGTCGAGACGCCGGTGATCCTGATGACCGCCTACGGGACGATCGACACGGCGGTCAAGGCGATGCGGTTCGGCGCGTACGACTACATCACCAAGCCCTTCGACGGCGACAAGATCCTCACGTTGGTCGACCGGGCGTTGGCGCACGGTCAGCTCCAGCGGGAGAACGAGGTCCTGCGGGCCGAGCTGTCCGAGACGCTCAAGCCCGCGCGGCTCATCGGCGTGTCAGCCGCGTGCGACGAGGTCACCAAGCGGATCACGCTGGTGGCCAACAGCCAGGCGACGGTCCTGATCCAGGGCGAGAGCGGCACGGGCAAGGAGGTCATCGCCCGGACGATCCACGCCGCCAGCCACCGGCGCGACAAGCCCATGCTGGCGGTCAACTGCGCCGCCCTGAGCAAGGGGCTGCTGGAGAGCGAGCTGTTCGGCCACGAGGCCGGCTCCTTCACCGGCGCCGACAAGCTGCGACGCGGGCGTTTCGAGCTGGCCGACGGGGGCACGCTGCTGCTGGACGAGATCAGCGAGATGGATCTCGCGCTGCAGGCCAAGCTGCTCCGCGTGCTGCAGGAGAAGACCTTCGAGCGCGTCGGCTCGTCGATCAGCCGCTCGGTCGACGTGCGGGTGATCGTGACGACCAACCGCGACCTGAAGCAGTGGGTGGCCGAGGGCAAGTTCCGCGCGGATCTGTACTACCGGCTCAACGTCGTGCCGATCCTCGTCCCGCCGCTGCGCCACAGGCCGCAGGACATCGAGCCGCTGGCCGAGTACTTCAACCAGCAGGTGGCCTGCCGCGAGGGGCGCCCGCCCAAGCGGCTCACGCCGGCGGCCCTGGAGGCCCTGCGGCGCTACCGCTGGCCGGGCAACGTGCGGGAACTGCAGAACATCATCGAGCGGGCCAACGTCCTGACCGAGCAGGGCCTGATCGACGACGACCTGATCGCCCCCTGGCTGGACGGCGCCGCCGCCGAGACGGACCAGGGGGCCGACGGGAACCTGCTGGCGGAGATGGAACGCAACCTGATCCTCTCGACCCTCAAGCGGTTCGACGGGCACCGCGCCCGAACCTCCTCGGCCCTGGGCATCGGCGTGAGGACGCTGGGGCTCAAGCTGAAGCGCTACCGCGAAGAAGGTGTCCTGATCGAGGCGTAGGTCTTGCGCGGCGATGCGCAACACTTGCGCGGCCGCCGGCGGCCGGACGGCCGGGCGAGACGCTGTAAGAGGCGTGGAAGAAGACAGATGCACGAATACGGCGGCGGACGGACATCCTGGCACGACATTTGTTGGGTGATGGGTGCGGGCGCCGTGCGCCCGATGGGCGAGAACCATGTTTGAACTGCTGTTCGACAACACGTCGCTTCCGGTGCTGCAGAACGTGATGGGATTCGCGGAACTGCGCCAGAAGGTTCTCGCCCACGACGTGGCCAACATCAACACGCCGGGCTTCCGCCACGTCGACCTGAACGTCGAGCAGTTCACCGGGGCCCTGAGCGACGCGATCGAGCGGCGGGACCATGCGCGGCCCCACCGGTTCCGCCCGCGGTCGGGGCGGGACGTGGCGTTCGGCGAGCGGATGCAGGCGACGGCGCGGCCGATCGAAGGGCTGATGAACTACTACGACGGCGCCGACCGGTCCATCGAGCACATCCAGAACGAGATGCTCAAGAACGCCATCTGGCACCAGGCGGCCACGCGGCTGTACAGCCAGCAGGCCGCCCAACTGGAGACGGCGATCCGGGAGCGGGTAAGCTAGCATGTTCAACTCCTTCGACATCTCGGTCAGCGGGCTGGTGGCCCATCGCATCCTGATGGACACGACGCAGGCCAACGTCGCCAACATGTACACGACCCGCGACGCGGACGGCCGCCCCAACCCGTACCAGCGGCGGTTTCCGCTGTTCGCCGCCGCCGACGACGGGGTCTCGGGCGTGCAGGTCGCCGGCATCGGCCGCGACGACAGCGTCAAGCTCGTGTACGACCCGGGCCACCCCGACGCGATCGCCGAAGGGCCCCAGGCCGGCATGGTGCGGATGCCCGACATCAGTTGGCCGACCGAGATGATCCACGGCATCGAGGCCCGGCGGGCCTACGAGGCGAACATGACGGCGCTGGAAGTGAGCAAGCAGATGTACATGGCGGATCTGAGGATCCTTGCGTAGAGGCTGAGGACAGACGATGTCGCAGATCAACACAAGCACGAATCTCGGCGGCGTCGGCGGCCCCGGCGGCATGGCCGCCCCGGCGGCCCGGACGACCGGCGCGCCGCCCCAGCGGTTCAGCCAGGTGCTCAAGGAGTCGATCGCCGAGGTCAACCGGATGCAGGCCGACGCCGACCAGGCCATCAACGCCCTGGCGACCGGGCGGACCGACAACGTCGCCGAGGTCATGACCGCCGTGCAGAAGGCCGACCTGGCGTTCAAGACGCTGCTGCAGATCCGCAACAAGCTGCTGGACGCCTACAACGAGGTGCGGCAGATGAGAATGTAGTCCCCGTGCCGCCCCGCGGAGCGGGTCGGCGGCCAAGGTCACGGAAGACCGGGGCGTGGACGTGCTTGAGATGAACCTGATATAGCCCGATGCCATCCGCGGAGCGGGTCGGCGGCCGAGGTCATGGAGGACCGGGCATGGATTTTCTTAAAACGCATCTGGAACAGATCCGGGGCCAGCTCGCCCAGTTGAGCTTCGCGGCCAAGTCGGCCGCGGGGCTGCTGGCGGTGCTGGTGGCGATCTGCCTGGCCTGGATCATCACCGCCGCCGCCCGGCCCCAGCGCGTCAACGTGTTCGAGACCCCGCTGAGCGGGCAGGACCTGGCGGTGGCCGAGCAGGTGATCCGCCAGAGGGGCCTGGACGTCAAGGTGGTCGACGGGCTCCTGGAGGTACCGGCCGATCAGCGCTACCTGGCGGTGTCGGCCCTGGCGTACGAGCAGATCCTCCCCCCGACCGGTTCGTCGGACCTGACCGACCTGCTGACCAATCCGTCGATGTTCCGCACCGAGAGCGAGAGCCAGCGGCTGCACGAGTACGCCGAGCGGACCCGCCTGAACGAGATCATCGAGCAGTTCCCCGGCGTGCGGTCGGCCCAGGCGGTGCTCCAGAAGGGCTCCCCGGGCGGGATCGGCCGCCGCAAGGTCGCGCCGACCGCCAGCGTGAGCCTGGTGCTCGACCGCGGGGGCGAGACCGACAGCAAGCTTCGCGGCGCGGTGGCGGCCCTGATCTGCGGGGCGATGCCGGGGCTGGACCCGTCGGAGGTCTACATCGTCGACGCCACCAACGGCCGCTCCTTCGCCGGCGCTGATCCCAACGGCGGCGACGACCCGCGCCTCGAACGGATCGCCCTGTGGGAGCAGCACCACATGCGCAACGTCCGCATGGCCCTGGCGGAGATCCGCCAGGGCCTGCATGTCAGCGTGTACGTTCTGCCCGACCCGACGCAGTCGCAGGAGACCGTATCGATCGACTACGACGAGCCGGTCACGGCCAGGATCGAGGCGGCCAACGCCAGCGCCACGGGCGTCGGCGGCGAGCCGGCTGAGCCGGGCGTGGGGGCCAACACCGGCGCGGTGCTGCCCAGCGACTCGCTGGCGGCCCGCACCAGCAGCGAGAGCAGCGACTCGGGCTTCGCGGCCCGTTTCGGCGAGACCCGCGTGGTCAAGACCGAGGGCGCCGGCGAGCACCGCAAGCTGACGGTGTCGATCGGCGTGCCCCTCAGCCACCTGGTGAAGGTGTTCAAGAACACCCCCGGCAACGACGCGGCCGCCGAGCCGAGCGAAGCCGACCTCGACCGCCAGTTGGCGCGCCTCCGCGACCGCGTCAAGGGCGCGCTGGGCAACCTGGACGACCAGGAGGTGAAGGTCGACTGGTACGTGGATGTCGGCGAGGCGGAGCCGGACGAGGTCGTCCGGGCGGGCGTGGCGCCGATGCTGGCGATGCACGGCAAGACGCTGGTGCTCAGCGGACTGGCGGTGGCGGCGCTGGGCATGGTGCTGATGTTCGCCCGCCGCAGGCATCCCGAGCCGCCGTCCCTGCAGAGCGCTGTGGACGCCCAGGCGATGCTGGACACCCTGGGGGCCGTCGACGGCGCCGACGGGGCGCTGGAGGGCTACGAACTGGACGAGGACGCCCTCCGCTCCGAGCGGATCGTCGAGCAGGTCGGCCAGATGGTCCGCGACCGACCCGACAACGCGACGAACCTGCTGCGGCGGTGGATCGAACAGGGCTGACGGCGCGGTGGTGAGAACCGATGGCAGATGACAGTTCAGACATTCCGGGTCTCCGCAAGGCGGCCATCTTCCTGATGAGCGTCGGGCAGGACACCGCCGCCGAGGTGCTCAAGCGCCTGGACGGCGAGTCCGTCGAGAACGTCTCCCGCGAGATCGCCTCGCTGGAGGGCATCACCGCCCGCCAGCGCGACTCGGTGCTCAGCGAGTTCTACAACGTCGCCCTGGCCTCCAGCTACATGGAGGAGGGGGGGCTGCCCTACGCCACGGCGCTGCTGCGCAAGAGCCTCTCGCCCGAGGATGCCGACCGGATCATCGGCCAGGTCTCGGCGGCCATCTCCTCCAGCCCCTTCAGCTTCCTGCAGAAGGCCGAAAGCGAGAACCTGCTGACCTTCATCCAGGACGAGCACCCCCAGACCATCGCCCTGATCCTGGCGCACCTCAACGCCGACAAGGCCGCCGAAATCCTCAGCGGCCTGCCCTCGTCCAAGCAGATCGAGGTCGTCAAGCGCGTGGCCAACATGGAGCAGACCAACCCGGAGGTCATCCGCGAGGTCGAGCAGGCGCTGGAACACCGCCTGGCGGCGATCGTCGGCCAGAGCTTCGAGAAGGCCGGCGGCATCGAGTCGGTCGCCGAGATGCTCAACCTGGCCGACCGCGCGACGGAAAAGTCGATCATGGAGGGCCTGGAGGCCGAGGACCCCGAACTGGTCGAGTCGATCCGGCGGCTGATGTTCGTCTTCGAGGACATCCTCCAGGTCCAGGACCAGGGCATCCAGGCGGTGCTCAAGGAAGTGGAGAACGACGAGCTGGCCCTGGCCCTCAAGACCGCCAGCGAAGAGCTCAAGGAAAAGCTCTTCCGCAACATGTCCGAACGGGCCAGCGAGCTGATCCTCGAGGAGATGGAGTACATGGGCCCGGTCCGCGTCAGCGACGTCGAGGCGGCCCAGCAGAAGATCGTGGACATCGTCCGGCGCCTCGAGGACGCCGGGGAGATCGTCATCGCCGGGCGGGGCGGCGGCGACGACATCGTGGAATAGGACGGCAGCGCGAGAACCATGCCCGTCATCAAGAACGACAGCACGACGACCGGACGCGCGGTGGGGAAACTGGCGGCGCTGAACATCGCCAACTTCTCCCAGCAGGCCCAGCGCGTGCTGATCAAGGCGCGCGAGGAGGCCGACGCGATCCTCGCCGACGCCCGGAGCCAGGCCGAGCAGATCCGCCAGGAGGCCCGCGCCGCCGGCTATGCCGAGGGGCACGCCCAGGGGCTCGCCGACGGGCAGGCCGACGGCGCCGAGCAGGCGTTCGCCAAGGCCATGGAGACCTTCGACAAGCAGACCTCCTCGCTGCGGAACGTCCTGCGGGAGATGGTCGACCGGCTCGGCGAGGCCCGCGAGCAGTTGTTCACCGAGGCGCGGGCGGAACTGCTGGACCTGGCGGTCCAGATCGCCGCCAAGGTCACGCACGTGTACGCCGGCGACATCCAGGCGGCCAAGGGCAACCTGGCCGCGGCGCTGGAGATGGCCAACTGTGCCGCGAAGATCCAGGCCCGGGTCTGTCCCGAGCAGCTCGATCAGCTCCGCGAATACGCGGCGGAATTCGTGGAAGAGATGGGCCTGTCGGCGGCCCTGACGTTCGTGGCCGACCCTGAACTGAAAGCCGGCGACGTGGTGCTGCAGACCCGTCACGGCGAGGTCGACGCCCGCATTCAGACGCAACTGGAGGACCTGGTCCGCGTGCTGACCGGCCGCGACGACGAAGGCCGGGAGGAGGCGGCCGCATGAGCCTGTTCTCGTCCTACGCCCAGATCGTCCGCCACGTCCGCCCGATGCGGATCACCGGCAGCGTCGCCGGCGTGCGGGGGCTGACGGTCAGCGTCGCCGATTTCGGCGTGCCGATCGGCTCGGCGTGCCGGATCTGCCGCGGCGGCCAGCCCGCCGAGGCGCGGGTCATCGGCTTCGCCGCCGACCACACGCTGGTGATGCCCATGGGTTCGACGGCCGGCATCCGGCGGGGCGACAGGGTCGTCTGCACCAGCGGCGAGCAGACCCTCGGCGTCGGCCGCTCGATGCTCGGGCGGGTGCTGAACGCCCTGGGCAAGCCCATCGACGGGCGGGGGCCGCTGACGCTCGAGAGCCGCCGCGCGATCTACCCCGACGCGATCGATCCGATGCGGCGCGAGCGGATCAGCGAGCCGATCGGCACGGGAATCCGCGCGATCGACAGCATGCTGACCATCGGGCGGGGCCAGCGGATGGGCATCTTCGCGGGGCCGGGCGTCGGCAAGAGCGTCCTGCTGGGCATGGTGGGGCGGTACACCTCGGCCGACGTGACCGTCATCGCCCTGGTCGGCGAACGCGGGCGCGAGGTGCGCGACTTCATCGAGAAGGACCTCGGCGAAGAGGGCATGAAGAAGGCGGTGCTGGTGGTGGCCACCGGCGACGAGCCGCCGCTGGTGCGGGTGCAGGCCGGGGCGGTCGCGACGGCGGTCGCCGAGTACTTCCGCGACGCCGGCTGCGACGTGCTGCTGCTGATGGACTCGCTGACCCGCCTGGCGATGGCCCAGCGGCAGATCGGCCTGGTGGCCGGGGAGCCGCCGGCGACCAAGGGCTACACCCCCAGCGTCTTCAACCTGCTGCCCGAGCTGCTCGAACGCAGCGGCCGCACCGCCCGCGGGTCGATCACCGGGTTCTACACGGTGCTCGTCGAGGGCGACGACATGACCGACCCGATCGCCGACGCGGTCCGCTCCATCACCGACGGGCACGTCTGGCTCAGCCGCTCGTTGGCCAACCGCGGGCAGTACCCGGCCATCGACGTGCTCGAATCCGTCAGCCGCGTCATGATCGACGTGACCGACCAGACCCACCGCGAGGCGGCCCGCGACGTGCAGCGGGTGATGGCGGTGTATCGCGACATCGAAGACCTGGTCAACATCGGCGCCTACGCCCGGGGCACCAGCGCCGAGTGCGACCAGGCCGTCGACATGCTCCCGGCGGTGCGGGAGTTCCTACGCCAGGACATCACCGACCGCTGCAGCTACGCCCAGGCCAAGATGGGCCTGGTCGAGCTGGCCAGGAAGATCCGTCAACACAAACCCGCCGGTCCCGCGATGCGGGGCCGCACCGTGGCCTGATAACCGATGGCAAAAGCGTTCACATTCCGGGTCGAGCCGGTCCTGAAGGTGCGGCAGCAGACCGAGCGGCTCGCGCTGCAGCGGCTGGCCGACGCGCAGCGGCAGGTCTCCGAGGTCGAGGACGCCATCGCCGGCCTGCGCGGCCAGCTTGCCGACCAGGACCGCCTCGTCCGACAGGGCGTGCTGACCGGCAGCGTCGACGTGAACTACATGAGCCTCTACCGGCGGCACGTCATGGCCCTGCACCGGCGGATGATCGAACAGGCCCACCGCCTCCACGAAGCCACCGTCCGCCTGGCGGCCAGGCGAGAAGAGGCGGCGGCGGCCATGAAGCAGCGCAAAGTCCTCCAGACCCTCAAGGACAAGCTCAAGGCCCGCTACCTCGACGACCTGGAGCGGACCGAGGCACGCACGCAGGATGACCTGACGCTGATGCGCGTCGGCCATCAGCGGATCGAGGAGGACGCGTGACGATGCTCGCGAAACTCTACCACCTCCTGGCAATGATCTGCATCGTGGTGACGCTCAGCGTGCTGGGCCTGGCCGGCTGGATGGCGGCGACGGGGAAGCTCTCCGCCGAGAACCGCCGCCTGCTCGGCCTGATGCTTCGCGGCGAGCAGTCGCTGTACGAGGTGGCGGTGACGTCCACCCAGCCGGCCGTCGCCGTGGCGGCCGCGCCGGCGGCGGCGACCGAACTGGTCATGAGCGAGGAGGCCGTCGAGCGGACGCGCCTGCTGAGCCAGCGGGC
>JAAYZK010000174.1 GCA_012514895.1 Planctomycetota bacterium
CCGGCCCCGCCGGCGACTTGGTGACCGGCGGTTTTGAGGATTTCGGCGAGCGCCTCGTCGACGCCCTCGCCTCCGGCTGCCTCATCGACCTCGAGAAGACGGTCGATCAGGAGGTCGTCATCCCCGGGACGACGGTGCAGTACACCTACGTCGTCAGCAATCCGATGACGGTGAACCTCACCAACATCCGGCTGAGCGATAACAAGTGCAGCGCCATCTCGTCGCGCACGGTCATCAGCGGCGACGGCGACAGCACTCTGGAACCCTCCGAGGTCTGGCAGTACACTTGCTCCCAGGCGATCAACGCCAATACCACCAACACGGCGGTGGTCACCGGCACGATCGCGTCGATCGGCACGGACGTGACGGATACCGACACCGCCACGGTCACCACGTTGGAGCCGGGCGCCGGTTCCCTCGCCGCGTTCAAGTTCCATGACTATGACATGGACGGGAAGTGGGATGGCGGCGAGCCGGCCATCGAGGATTGGCAACTCTGCCTGGACGGGGACGACTGCAAGCCAACCGATGGGTACGGCTTTGCCGTCTGGAACGGCGTGTCCGACGGCGCGCATACCGTCTCCGAGACCGTGCCCGCGGGTTGGGCCGCGTCGACGGCCACCAGCCACAACGTGAACCTGTCCCTCGGCAAGTACACGCTGGGCGCGCCCGGTCCCACGAGCGCGACGCTCAGTGTGCCCAACACCACTGATAGCTACGGCATCACCTTCCTCGGGCGCTCCGGCAACACCTGGACCTACAAGGTCGAGGAGATCAGCGGAAGGAACCTGAGCCACTGGGTGTTGGGTCTGGGCACGTGCGATGGTCTCGTTGTGAGCACCAGCCCGACGGCCACGTCCATCGGCCACGACGACAGCACCGGCTTCTTCGGCGCCAAATGGGAGCCTGGGGAGGCATTTACCAGCGGTGAGTTCTCCATCACGCTGAACGGCAACTACCCCACGGGCACCATTCAGGCGCTGGTCAAGACGGGCAAGGGCGGCAGCGGCAGCGGCATCGCCCTCGGCACGATCGCGGGCCCCGTCTGCACCACCTTTGGCAACTATCGCACCGACTATACCCTCTCCGGCGCCAAGTACCTGGATCAGGACGGCGACGGGGTCTGGGACGCCGTCGAGGACGGCCTCGCGGGCTGGGAGATCCGGCTCGAGGATAGCGCCGGCACCGCCATCACGACGACGACTGGCGCCGACGGCGCATACACCTTTGACAACCTCATCGCGGGCACCTACACCGTGACCGAGGTGCTCCAGGACGGCTGGGAGCAGACCGCCCCGGCGAGCGGCAAGCACGTCGTGACGCTGTCCCCCGACCGCGGCGACGTCACCGGAGTGGACTTTGGCAACCGCGGCGCGCTCTCCATCGCCGGCGTCAAGTACCACGACCTGGACGGCGACGGCGTCAAGGACGCCGGTGAGCCCGGCCTCGCGGGTTGGACGATCCAGCTCAAGGATAGCGCCGGCGCCGTCATCGCGACCGCGACAACCGACGCCAATGGCGCGTACTCCTTCGATCACCTCGTCCCCGGCAGCTACACCGTGGCCGAGGTCCAGCAGGCCGGCTGGCGCCAGACCGCCCCGGCGGCGGGAGTGCATAGCGTTACGCTGACCGATGCGGATGCCACCGGCATCGATTTCGGCAACCAGCAGCTCGGTGGCCTCACCATCACCAAGACCGTCGTCGGCGGCACGGGCACGTTCAACATCTGCATCACCGGCCCGAGTCCCGCGACGACCGAGAGCTGCAAGTCGACCTCCGGCGGCTCCGTCTCGTGGCCCGGCC
>JAAYZK010000175.1 GCA_012514895.1 Planctomycetota bacterium
CCCGGCGGGCGGCCCGACCCAGAGGGTCTTCATCGACCTGTAACGGCTGCGCCCCGGGACGCATCTGACGGCGTTGCGGGCGAACCTCGCACGCTCACAGGAGGTTTGCATCCACGAACACCCCCTCCCGGATGATGACCGTGTCGTCCAGGCTCAGCGTGGGGCGGCAGATCTCCAGGTCCATGTGGGCGTAGCCGTGCACGCGGCCGTCGCGGGCGTGGTTGTTGCCGAGGGCGACGTGGACGCGGTCGCTGTGGTGCGTGCCGTCTTCCCACCAGTACTGGTCGTTGGCCTTGAGCTGCGTGGTGAGGATGCCGACCTCGTCGACGTGGTCGGCGCGGGGCGAGGCGCCCTGGACGAAGGCTTCGAGGCGCCGGACCTGGACAGGATCGCCGTCCCAGCCGGTGGCGCAGCCGTCGGCGACGTCGACGCGGAGCGGGGGTCGGTCGAGCTCCGTCTTCGGCCGCACGCCGCACTGCGTGGGCCCGTCGACGATGATCGTCCCTGTTTCCGTGCCGAACTCGGGCACGAGCGCCACCTCGCCGTACAGCGGGACGAGGACGCGGAACGGATTGGGGGTGGCCCCGCCCAGTCCGACCGTCAGGGCCGTGCCCGCCGGCGAGGCGATGTGCAGCGTGCGGCTGGCCGGGATGCGCTGCATCAGCCAGTCGGTGCGCCGGTTGATCATGGCGACCTGCTCGGCGGTGATGTCCCAGCGGTCCATCCCGTGGCTCTGCAGGGCGAAGCATCGCTGGCTGGCGGTGATGTACGCGTCGATGGCCAGCGCCTCGTCCGGCCGCTCGCGCAGGAGGCGCTCGAAGCTGATGTAGTCGACCGCGTTGATGCACACGTCGGCCGCCCGGATGGCCGCGATGAGCGGCCGCAGGGGCGTGCCCGCCTTGAATGCCGGGGAATGGACGAACCGGCCGATGTCCAGGATCGCCGGATGGGCTCCCAGGTCGGTGCACGCCTCGGCCATGGCCGTGACGATCGGCAGCAGGTCGTCGTGGTAGGGCGCCTTGCTCGTGCGTTCCGAGAGGATCAGCACCGCGTCGCCGCGCCTGACGCCGCAGGCGGTTTCGACGGTGATGCGGGCGTTCTGCTTCAGACGGTTTTCGTTCATGGCATTCTCCGGGCGTGTCTCAATAGTGGTCGATCCGCAGATCCTGGTGCCGGCGGCGGGGGAACAGGGCGTTCACCCAGGGCTGCGCCTCGCGGGGGCAGTTCAGCCCGCCGTTGGCGATGATGGTCTGGGGGTCGTCGGCGCCGATCAGCAGCCTGGCGGCGTGCCACGTCCCGCCGACGCGCGGGGCCGCCGGGTCGACGCGGGCGGCGACGCTCACGCGGCCGCGATCGATCACGAGCGTCTCGGCCTGGTCGGGCAGGTCGATGGTGAGCGCCCCGCTGCGGCCCGTCAGGGCCCCGGCGGCCAGGCGGACGGCAAGCTCGCCGGCCATCTTCCGCAGTGTTGAACGCAAGTTTATGATGCGAATGAGGTTGGCGCCGGTGGCGTGGTAGTCCTGGACGAACGTGCACGTCAGTCCCCGCAGCGACGGGGCCAGCGGATGGTCGCCGTCGCAGGGCAGCACGACGCTCTTGCAGTCGCCATCGGCGGCCAGACGGCGGATTGCGCCGAGCAGGCGGCGGCGGCCGGCGGCGGTGGAGAAGCCGCCCAGTTCGTGGACCTTCAGCGTGCGGGTGCCGTTGGCGGTGTCGATCTCGCTGGCGACGTAGCCGCACACGCCTCCGCGGGCGGTCAGCAGTTCGTGGAGGCGCCACCCGCGGTGGTCCTTCGTGAACAGCGGCCGCACCGCGGCGCCGACGACGTCGGCCTGCTCGCGGCGGTAGAGGCGGCCGACCTCGCCGGCGGCGCGGATCGCCCGGACCAGCGGCGCCGGCCGCATCCGGACCTGCGGACCGTCGGCCGGGAGGTTGGCGGCCTGGACCATCACCCGCGAGCGGGGCCAGGAGGGGGCCCAGCCGAAGTGCGTGTAGAAGCCCGCCAGGCCGGCCATGAAACTGGTGTCGTAGCCGTTGTCGCGCATGGAGATCAGGACGGCCTCCATGAGGCGCCGCCCCAGGCCGGTTCCCCGGACGTCGGCGTGGGTGCAGACGACGCCCAGCCCGCCGGAGGTGACCTTCGCCCGGCCGATCAGGCGGGTGTGGCCCCAGATGCCGACATGGCCGAGGATCCGCCCGTCCCGCACGGCGATGCGGGAGGTGTCCCAGTCGTAGCACGAGCCGTCCAGGTATCCGTCGCGGCAGAATCTCGTCCACCCCCCGGGGCCGTAGGGGCCCCCGAAGGTCAGGGCCGTCATTTCGATCAGCGCCTCGCGCTGCTGCCGGCGGGGTGGGCGGATCACGATCGCGTCACTCATCCAACGTCTCCTTCGAACGCGTGTCCAGCAAGGGAGACTTTGCGCACGCCCCTGCGTCGGACGCAACGGAAAAACCGACGGGCGGCAGGCCGGCCGACCCGTCGCGGCAGGCCGGCGGGAAGAAAGGGTTTGCATTGCCGCCCGAGCCCGATAAAATGCCCGTTTCAATCAGTCGATTGAATCCGGCCGCCCAGGCGGGATTCCGATCGGCCGCCGGCGGAAGGAAAGCTGGATGCCGTCAGATGACAAGCCCTTGTGTACGCGACAGCGGCTGCTGGAAAGCGCCGCTGTCCTGTTTGCGCAGAAGGGATACGCCGCCGCGACGGTGGCGGAGATCTGCCAGAGCGCCGAGGCGAACTCGGCGGCGGTCAATTACTACTTCCGCAGCAAGGAGAACCTCTACGCCGAGGCGTGGCGGCTGGCGTTCCAGCGGTCCCTGCGGGCCCACCCGCTGGATGGGGGCATCGGGGCCGACGCGGGGGCCGAAGACCGCCTGCGGGGGCTGGTCCTCTCGACCGTGCGGCGGATCACCGATCCGCGGGGCCACGAGTTCGACATCCTCGAGCGGGAGCGTGGCAACCCCACCGGCCTGCTGGCGGAGATCATGCGCAAGTCGATCGAACCGGTCCGCCGCCACCTCGACGCGATCGTGCGCGAGCTGCTGGGCGAGCGTGCGGCCGAGCGGCACGTGGTCCTGTGCCGTCGCAGCATCATGGGCCAGTGCATGCACCTGATGCACCGCGACCGGGCCGCCCGGAAGGCGGCCGGCGACCTGCATGGACAACCCGACCTGGATGTGCTGGCCGAGCACATCGTCAGGTTCAGCCTTGCCGGCATCCGCGACATGCGCCGGCGCATCGAAAGCGGTGAGGATGATGGCAGGTCGTAAGCGGATGTTCCCCTGGCCGACAGGCGCGGCGGCGCTGGCGCTGTCGGCGGCCGCGCTGCTGGCCGGCTGCCTGTGGGCGCCCCAGCCGGTGGACCCGCCGGTCGAATTGCCGGCGGCGTTCTCGGCGGTGGGCGAGGCGCCGGCGACCGATCGGTGGTGGCAGGGATTCGGCGACGAGGTCCTCGACGGCCTGGTCGACGAGGCCCTGGCCGGCAACTTCGACTTCCTGGCCGTCTGGGACCGCCTCGACCAGGCCCGCGCCGTCGCCGCCCGGGCGGGGGCGCCGCTGTGGCCGAGCCTCGAAGGACGCGCCGGCGCCCTGCGCGAGGTGGTGCGGACGCCGCAGGCCGGCCGCGTCTACGACACCGACTGGTCGCTGGGGCTGCTGGCGGGCTATGAGGTCGACCTGTGGGGGCGCCTCCGCGCGACCCACGGGGCGGCCCTGCTGGACGTGGCCGCCGGCGAGCAGGACCTCCAGGCCGCCGCGATCAGCCTGGCGGCGGCCGTCGCGCGGACGTGGTACCTGCTGGTCGAAACGCGGGCCCAACTGGAACTGCTCCAAGAGCAGCTCCAGGTCAACCAGCAGTACCTCGACGTGATCACCATGCAGTTCCGCAAGGGCCGCGCCGATGCGACCGACGTGCTCCAGCAGAGGCAGCTCGTGGAGCGGACGCGGGGCGACCTGGTCCGCCTGCAGTCGGACCTGACAGTCGTGGAGCACGAGCTGGCGGTCCTGGTGGGCCGGGTGCCCGGCACGCTGGAGACCCCGGCGGCCGCGGCGCTGCCCGAACTGCCGCCCCTGCCGGACCCGGGCGTGCCGGTCGAGTGGGTCCGCCGGCGGCCGGACGTGGCGGCGGCCGAGCTTCGCGTCCAGGCGGCCGACGCACGGCTGGCGGCGGCGATCGCCGACCAGTTCCCCCGCCTGGGCCTGTCAGTCAGTGCGACGACGTCCGCCGAACGCGCGCGCGACCTGTTCGACTCCTGGATCGCCTCCCTGGCGGCCAACCTGACGGCCCCGCTGTTCCAGGGCGGGCGCCTGCGGGCGGAGGTCGACCGCACCCGTGCCGTCGCCGCCGAGCAGCTTCACGACTACGGCCAGACGGTCCTGGTCTCCCTGGCCGAGGTCGAGAACGCCCTCACCCGCGAGACCCGCCAGGAGCAGTACGTCCGCAGCCTCGCCGAGCAGCTCGTCCTCGCCCGACAGGCCAAGGACCAGACCCTGGAGAACTACACCAAGGGCACCACCGACTTCCTCCGCTACCTGACGGCCCTGCAGAGCTACCAGGGCCTCCAGCGCCAACTCCTGGCGGCGCGGCTGGATCTGGTGCTGTTCCGCATTGATCTGTACCGCGCACTGGCCGGAGGATGGGAGAACGACGGGCTGTAGACTGTAGGCTGCAGGCTGTAGGAACGGCAACAACGAGGCGCACCCTCGCGCCTCATGCCTCCATAAAGGTAACGCAATGAGCAGACTGGAATTCGATGCCGGACAGACCCCCCGCACCCCGTCGCGCTGGGTGATCCTCCGCAAGTCGATCGTGGCGGCGATCGTGCTGGCGATCATCGGCGGTGCGGCGGCGGTGTCGGTGCACTGGATGCGCAACAAGCCGACCGCCCAGCGACGGCCGCGGGCCGCCGAGGCCAGACTGGTGCAGGTCGAGACGGTTCAGCCCCAGCCGGTCCAGGTCGTCGTGCGGGCGATGGGCACCGTCAAGCCGGCGCGGTGCATCGATCTGGCCGGGCGGGTCGGCGGCGAGATCGTCGAACTGGCCGACCGGTTCGTCCCCGGCGGGCAGTTCGCGGCGGGCGAGACGGCCGTGAGGATCGACCCGCAGGACTACGAGCTGGCCCTCCGACGCGCCGAGACCCAGGCCGCCGTCGCCGCCGCCGCCGTCGCCAGCGCCGCCGCCGAGATCGGCCGATGCCAGACCGAACTGACGCAGGCCCAGGCCGAACTGGCCATGGAGATGGGCGCCCAGGAGGTCGCCGCCCGCGAGTACGAGCTGCTCGGCGCGGAGCTGACCGTCGAAGACCAGGCCCTGGTCCTCCGCGAGCCGCAGCTTCGCAAGGCCCAGGCCGCCTGCGAGGCGGCCGAGGCGGCCAAACGCAAGGCGGAGGCGGCCCACACCTCCGCTGTCGCGTCGCAGCGGGAGGCCGAGGTCGCCATCGAGGAGGCGCGGCTGAACCTGCGGCGCACCGCCGTCCAGGTGCCCTTCGACGCCGTCGTGCAGGCCCGTCACGTCGATCTCGGGATGCAGGTGTCGGCCTCGACGGCGCTGGCGTCGATGGTGGGGACGGACGAATACTGGGTCGAGGCGTCGGTCCCCGTCGACGAGCTGCGCTGGATCCGCATTCCCGGCTTCAACAGCGAGAGCGGCTCGCCGGTGCGGGTGTGCTACGCCGCCGCCTGGGGCCCGGACGTCTGCCGCGCCGGCGTCGTGAAGCGGCTGATGACGGATGTCGAGAGCGAAGGCCGCATGGCCCGCCTGCTGGTGTCGGTGGAGGATCCGCTGGACCTCAAGACCCCCCAGGGCGAGCGCCGCCCGCTGATCCTCGGCGGGTACGTCCGCGTCGAGATCGACGGCAGCACGCTGCCGGAGGTGTTCCGCGTCCGGCGCGAGCACCTGCGGAGTGGCGACACCGTGTGGGTGATGGGGCCGGACGACAAGCTCCGCATCCGCGACGTCACGATCGCCTGGTCGGGCAGCGACGACGTCTGCGTCCGGACGGGCCTGTCCGCCGGCGACCGGCTGGTCGTCAGCGACCTGGGCGCCGCGGTCGAGGGCATGATGCTGCGGACCGCCGGTTCTCCCGCGTCGCAGGCGGCCGAGGCGCCTGCTTCGCAGTGAGAGCCCATTGCGTCGGATGCGTGAAGGCGAACCGCGGAACCCGAGACTCGAAGCACGACATGAACTCGAAACGACAAGACGGGCAAGCACCAGGCGGCCGGGCTCGGCCCTCCGGGCATCCGCCGTCCCATCCGTCTGCTGTCTGTTTCGCGAGGTGACTGATGGACCACTTTGAAACCGATCTCGAGCAGTCCCGCCGCGGCCCGGTCGCGTGGATGGCGGGCCATTCGGTGGCGGCGAACCTGGTGATGCTGACGTGCCTGGTCGGCGGGCTGCTGGCCCTGTGGAACATCAAGCAGGAGGTGTTCCCCGACACGGAGCGCGACGTGGTGACCGTGTCGGTGGCCTATCCCGGCGCCAGCCCCGCCGAGGTGGAGCGCGGGCTGATCCTGGCGGTCGAGGAGGCTGTTCAGGGACTCGACGGGGTCAAGGAGGTCGCCTCCAGCGCGTCGGAAGGCTCCGGGCGGATCGACGTCGAGGCGCTGGTCGGCGCCAACGTGCAGAAGCTCGCTGACGACGTCCGCAACGCCGTCGACCGCATCCGCACCTTCCCCGACGACGCCGAACAGCCGGAGGTCCGGATCTCCTCGTGGTCGCGGGAGGTGCTCGAACTGATCATCTACGGACCCGTGGACACCGCGGCGCTGCACGAGATGGCCGAACTGGCGCGCGACCAGTTGCTGCAGAATCCCAACATCACGCTGGTCGAGGTCGAAGGCATCCCGCCGCTGGAGATCGCCGTCGAGATCACGCCGGAGAACCTGCGCCGCTACGGGCTGACGCTCGACGACGTCGCCAGGCGCCTGGGAAGCGATTCGATCGAGCGGCCCGGCGGCGGGTTGAAGACCACCAGCGGCGAGATCCTCATCCGCGTCACCGAACGGCGGGACTGGGGCAGCCAGTTCGCCCGCATGCCGATCATCACGACCGCCGACGGCTCGCAGGTCCTGCTGGGCGACATCGCGACCATCCGCGACGCCTTCGCCGACACCGACCGGTGGACGCACTTCAACGCCCACCCCGCCGTCACCCTGGAGGTCTACCGCGTCGGCGACCAGACCCCCACCCAGGTCGCCAAGGCCGTGCTGGACGAACTGCCCGCCCTCCAGGCCGACCTGCCGGACGGCGTGCGGATCACCATCCACAACAACAGCGCCGACGTCTACGCCGACCGCGTACGGCTGCTGGCCGAGAACGGGCTGCTGGGGCTGGCTCTGGTGCTGGTGCTGCTGGGGCTGTTCCTCGAAGCGCGCCTGGCGTTCTGGGTGATGATGAGCATCCCCATCTCGTTCTTCGCGTCGTTCCTGTTCCTGCCGGCGGCCGACGTGACGATCAATATGATGTCCCTGTTCGCGTAC
Organism: Planctomycetota bacterium; assembly: GCA_012514895.1. GTDB lineage: Bacteria > Planctomycetota > Phycisphaerae > SM23-33 > FEN-1343 > JAAYZK01. Next base: position 7,475 of record JAAYZK010000175.1, read on the forward strand.
ATCATCGTGATCGGCATGGTCGTCGACAACGGGATCGTCGTGGGCGAGAACATCTACCGTTACGCCCAGCAGGGGATGCCCGTCATGAAGGCCGCGATCGCCGGCACGCGGGAAGTGGCGATGCCGGTGACGTTCAGCATCCTGACCAACTGCGTGTCGTTCGTGCCGATCTACTTCATTCCCGGCACGATGGGCCGCGCGTTCAAGATGGTGCCCGTCGTGGTGTGCATCGTGTTCCTGATCTCGCTGGGCGAAGCCGTGTTCGTCCTGCCTTCGCAACTGGGTCACCAGAAGTTCCATCGGCCCTGGGGGCCGTTCGGATGGCTGCACGACCGCCAGCAGGCCTTCAGCGATGCCTTCCACACCTGGAGTGGGCGGCGCTGGCGGCCGGTGCTGACGTTCCTGTTGCGACATCGGGCGGTGACGATCAGCCTGTCCGCCTGCGCGCTGGCGCTGTCGCTGTGCTACGCCCTCAGCGGACGGATGCGGTTTGAGGTCATGCCCACGGTCGAGTCCGACCGGGCCGACGGGTCGGTCGTGCTGCCCTACGGGGCGCCCGTGCAGCGGACCGAGGCGATCGTCCAGCGGATGGAGGACGCCGCACGCCAGGTGGCGGCCGAGGCCGGCCACCCGGAGCTCATCCAGTACACCATCGCCGACGTCGGCCGCGGCGGCGGCCACAACGGGCAGGTCCGCGTCGAACTGGCCCCCCCGGAGATCCGCGACGCGATCATGACCACGACCGAGTTCACCAACCGGTGGCGCGGCCTCGTCGGCGAAGTGACCGGCGTGGAGTACATCCGCTTCTCGGCCGAGTCGGGCGGCATGGGCGGGCGCGGGCGGCCCCTGTCGGTGCAGCTCAGCCACCGCGACATGGCCGTCCTCGAACGCGCCAGCCGCGACCTGGCCGCCACGATGGAGCAGTACCCGCGCGTCACGGATGTGGACGACGGCTTCCAGCCCGGCAAGCCGCAACTGGACGTGACGATCACCCCCGAGGGGCGCAGCCTCGGCCTGACCAGCGAGGCGGTGGCCGCGCAGGTCCGCCACGCGTTCTACGGCGCCGAGGCGGTCCGCCAGCAGCGGGGGCGCGGCGAGGTCAAGGTCATGCTCCGCCTGCCCAAGGCCGACCGCTCGACCGAGCAGACGATCGCCGACTTGATGATCCGCACGCCCGCCGGAACCTTCGTGCCCTTCCGCGAGGTGGCCTCCTACACGCGCGGGCGGGCCTACACGTCGATCAACCGCCGCAACGGGCGGCGGGTGGTGGACGTCTCGGCCGACATCAACCCCCGCGGGCAGGCCGGCGAGGTGCTCGACGACGTGAAGGCCGCCGTCCTGCCCGACCTGCAGGGCCGCTATGCGGGCCTGCTGTACAGCTTCGAGGGCCACCGCGCCGAGATGCGCGACAGCCTCGACAGCCTGAAGGTGAGCTTTCCGATCGCGCTGCTGGTGCTCTACGTGATGCTGGCCATCCCGTTCCGCAGCTACGTCCAGCCGCTGATCATCATGACGAGCATCCCCTTCGGCATCGTCGGGGCGTTCCTGGGCCACCTGATCATGGGCTACGACCTGTGCCTGCCGAGCATCTTCGGCATCGTCGCCCTGGGCGGCGTGGTGGTCAACGACGCGCTGGTCCTGGTCGACTTCGCCAACCGCCGCTGTCGCGAAGACGGGACGAGCCCCCGCGAGGCGATGATCGATGCGGGCACGATCCGCCTGCGCCCGGTGATCCTGACGACGCTGACCACCTTCGGCGGCCTGGCGCCGATGATCTTCGAGACCTCCCGCCAGGCGCGGTTCCTGATCCCGATGGCCCTCTCGCTGGGCTTCGGCATCCTCTTCGCCACCTTCATCACCCTGGTCCTCGTCCCGGCCCTCTACGTCTGCGTCGACGACGTCGCCCGCTACGCCAGGGCCGCCCGCCGCTTCCTCGCCGGCGACACGGCCGAAACGCCTCCCGCCGCCCGGCCGCGCGTGGCCGTCCTGCCCGAGCAGGAGGTGGCCAAGTGAGGCTGGAGAAACGGCAGGCCTTTCCGGATCGCCGGTCCCCGCTACAATGCGATTGTCCGCGGCTGGGGGGGCGTTCGCCGGGGGGCGGGCACGCCGGCCGCGTCGGCGCAACTGGGGGCAAACACCGTGGGATACGATTCACAGGGGGCCCCGTCGGCCCGCGCGGCCGCCCGCTCGCGGCGGCCGTGCATGGAAGCGATGGAGAGGCGCGTCCTGCTGAGCGGCACCGCCTACGTCGTCACCAGCCTCGCCGACGCGGTGGCCACTGACGGCGTCGTGACGCTCCGCGAGGCGATCGAGGCGGCCAACGCCGATGCCGCCGTCACCGGCGACGTCCCCGCCGGCAGCGCCGTCCAGCCGGACGTCATCACCTTCGACGCACCCGCCCTCCGTGCCCAGGCCGGGCCGGGCCACCCGCCGGTCATCACGCTGGACGGCACGCCGCTGAGGATCCTCGGCGCCCTGGAGATCCTCGGACCGGGCGCCGACGTGCTGGCCATCGACGCCGGCGGGCGCTGCCGCGTCCTGGAGGTCTACGCCGACGGGGGCGTCGAGGTGTCGGGCGTGACGATCACCGGCGGCTGCAGCGCCCACCCCGGCGGGGGCGTCTACAGCGTCGCCACGCTCACCCTCCGCGATGCGGCCGTCCGGGGCAATGCCTCGGCGAGCTTCGGGGGCGGCCTGTGCAGCAGCGGCGCCGTGACGCTGACGGACGTGACGGTCAGCGGGAACGCCTCCGGCAACTGCGGCGGCGGCCTGGCCAGCCTCGACGGCACCGCGACGCTGACCGGCTGCACCTTCCGCGACAACACCGCCCGGTTCGGCGGCGGCCTCGGCGTCCTGAGCGGCGAGGCGGTCTGCACGGGAACGACCCTCAGCGGCAACGCCGCCACCGACGGGGGAGCGATCCACGCCGGGGGAAGCCTCACGCTGGATCACGTCACGATCCGCGGCAACACCGCCGCCGGCAACGGCGGCGGCATCAACAGCCTCGGCCCGCTGACCATCACCGATTCGGTCATCGCCGACAACACGGCCGGCTACTGCGGCGGCGGCCTGCACACCACCGTGGGGCCCGCCGTCCTGGCGAACGTCCGGATCCACGCCAACACGGCCCTGCACGCCGGCGGCGGGGGGATCTACTGCCAGCAGGCCCTGACGCTGGCCAACGTGGCCGTCACCGCCAACGCCGCCGCCACCGACGGCGGAGGCATCTGCGCGATGACCGGGGGGCTGACCGTCGCCGCCGGCACGATCGCTGCGAACACGGCGGGCCGGTGCGGCGGGGGCGTCTACGGCTACGATTCGGCCCTGGTGCGGCTGACCAACACCATCGTCGCCCTCAACCGCGGCGCCCTGGCCGGCAACGACGTTCACGGCCCGTACCTCTCGACCCGTTGCCTCCTGGGCGGCGAGGGGATCTTCGCCGACCCCGCCGCCGGCGACTACCGTCCCGCCCCGACCGGCGCCGCGATCGACGCCGCCCTGCCCGCCGCGCTGCCGCCGGATGCCTGCGACCTCGACGCCGACGGCGACACCGCCGAGCCGCTCCCGGTGGACCTGGCGGGCAACCCGCGCACGATCGCCGCCGGGCCGGACATCGGCGCCTGCGAGCACCAGGGCACCCCCGGCGACGCCGACCGCGACGGCGACGTCGACCTGGACGATTTCGTCGTGCTCAAGCATTACTTCGGCCTCGCGGCCGACGCCACCTGGTCCATGGGCGACTTCGACGCCGGCCGCACCGTCGACCTGGACGACTTCGTGGTGCTCAAGCAGCACTTCGGTTCCGCCGTGGCGGGCCCGACGGGATCGCCCCTGGCCGGGTCGGGCGTGTCCTACGTCGTCACCAGCCTCGCCGACGTGGTGGCCACCGACGGCGTCGTGACGCTCCGCGAGGCGATCGAGGCGGCCAACAACGATTTCGCCCCCACCGGCGACGTCCCCGCCGGCAGCACGACGCAGCCGGACGTCATCACCTTCGACGTGCCCGCCCTCCAGGCGCAGGCCGGGCCGGGAAACCCGCTGGTCATCACGCTGGACGGCAGCCCCCTGAAGATCGCCGGCGCGCTGGAGATCCTCGCCCCGGGCGCCGACGTGCTGACGATCGACGCGGGGGGGCGCAGCGGCGTCCTGGCCGTCTACGCCGAGGGCGACGTCGAGGTGTCGGGCCTGACGATCACCGGCGGCGCCGCCGACAGGGGCGGAGGGGTCTACACGATCGGGACGCTGAGCCTCCGCGACGCGGTCATCCGCGGCAACGCCGCCGAACTGACCGGCGGCGGCGTGCACAACGCGATGGGCATGCTGACGCTGACCAACGTGACCCTCAGCGGGAACACCGCCGGCGGCGCCGGCGGGGGGCTGCAGAACCAGGGGCCGTGGGTCGCGCTGGCCGGCTGCACCGTGTCGGGGAACACCGCCGTGCTCGGCGGCGGGATCGGCACGATGAGCGGCCTGCTGGCGGCGGCCGACACGACGATCCGCGACAACGCCGCCCACCTGGGCGGCGGGCTGTACGCCGCGGCGACGGCGACGCTCGTCGGCGTCACGGTCCGCGACAACGCCGCGACCTTCAGCGGAGGCGGCATCTGCAACCTCGACGAACTCGTCCTCGCCGGCGCCCTCCTGGCCGGCAACACGGCGCCCCGCGCCGGCGGTATCGACACCGCCGGGGGGCCGTGCCTGCTGGAGAACGTCACGATCCGCGGCAACACCGCCACCGAAGACGGCGGCGGGGGGATCTACGCCAGGGGCAGCGTGACACTGGTGAATGCCCTGGTCGCCGCCAACGCCGCGGCCGGCGAAGGCGGGGGGCTCTGCGCGATGGACGACGGCCTGACGGCGATCCACAGCACGATCGTCGACAACGCCGCCGGCGCCTCGGGCGGGGGGCTGTACTGCCACGGGAGGTACTCCGTGCGGCTGATCAACACCATCGTCGCCCTCAACGCCGCCGGGGACGGCAGCGACGTCGACGGGGCCTGCCTCGCCGAGGCGTGTCTCCTGGGCGACGATCGCGGCTTCATCGACCCGGCCGCCGGCGACTACCGCCCCTCCCCGGCCGGCCCCGCCGTCGACGCCGCCGACCCCGGCAGGCTGCCCGCCGACGCTTACGACCTCGACGCCGACGGCGACATCCTCGAGCCGCTCCCGGTGGACCTGGCGGGCAGGCCGCGCGCGGCCGGTCCGCGGGCCGACATCGGGGCCTACGAGTATCAGCGTGACCTGTCCTTCGGCGACGCCGACACCGACGGCGACGTCGACCTCGACGACTTCGTCCTGCTCAAGCAGAGCTTCGGCGCCGCCACCGGCGCCGCCTGGGCCACCGGCGACTTCGACGCCAGCGGCACCGTGGACCTGGACGACTTCGTGATCCTCAAGCAGAACTACGGGATGGAGGCCGCCGGTTCCTGAACGCGGCCGGCGGAAAAGTGGTAGACGCCCGTATGGGGAATTCCGCAAACCAGGTGTACAGAATAGGGAAAAGAATCTTCTTTTTTTCTGCGGAATTCCTGCAAGCCCTGTTTATGCATATACTTAAAAATAGAGCCATTTTTACACAAGTTTTTCCACAGATAAATTTGGCTAATAATGGAGTGTCGAGGAAAGCCTCGCGGCCCCCGTCGCCGGATGGCGGGTCGGGCTGCCGCGGAGGCGGCGATCCCGGGCCGGGGTGCGGAGGTCCGGGGTCGGGGCTGGGCAGGAGGGAAGATGCTGGCGGGTGTGGCGATGCAGACGGGGCGGCCGGCGGCGCGACGGGGAGATCCCGGATGGGACGGGTCCCCGGATGAGGTCGTGGGGCCGGTCGATGCGCGGCGCGGGGCCGTCCGGACGGACGGCGCCTCCCGGAGGGCAGGCGGATCCGCACGCGGCGCTTCAGGCCGTCGGCGGCGCATCGGGAGCGCCGGTGCGGGCGAGCCAGGCGTCGGCCTGGCGGCGGAAATCGGCGACGAGGGTGGGGTGCTCGTCGACGAGGTTGTTCAGTTCGTTCGGATCGGCCCGGAGGTCGAAAAGCTGCTGGAGGTCCCACGTGGCGTCGCTGACGTACTTCCACTGGCCGCGGCGGATCATGCGGGTGGTGCGGTACTCGCAGAACACGGGGCGATCGTGCTCGACGCCCGCGGTCAGCGTCGGCACGAGCGAATGGCCGTGCATGACCGGCAGGGGCCCGGCGCCCGCGGCGTCCAGCAGCGTGGGGGCCAGGTCGACGTGCGAGGCGGTCGAGCGGCTGACCAGGCCGCGCCGGAACCGCTTCGGCCAGCGGACGATGAAGGGGATGGCGGCGGACTGCTCGTACATCATCGTCTTGTAGACGCAGCCGTGATCGCAGAGCATCTCGCCGTGGTCGGCGAGGTAGACGATCAGCGTGTTGTCGAGCACGCCCCGGCGCTCGAGCACGTCGAGCATCATGCCGATGCCGTCGTCCAGCAGGCTGAGCATGCCGTAGTAGCTGGCCCGCAGGCCCCGCCAGGAATCGCCCGGGAGCTTGGCCAGCGTGTCGTCGCGGCGCCGGCGGACCGGGGCGGGGGCGTGCTCCATGGGGTCGTCGATGGGCGGGTCGACGGCGGCCGGATCGTACATCGTCGCGTAGCGGCCGGGGGCGTCGCGCAGGGCGTGGGGGCCGGCCCAGTTGACCGAGAGGTAGAAGGGCCGGTCGGCGGGAACGCCCTGCAGCCAGTGCGTCGCCGTGCGGCTGATCCACTGGTCGTGGTAGTCCTCGACGTCCAGCACCGACGGGCTGCACTCGCTCAGGGCAGTGGCGCGGTTGGCGATGCGGCGCTCGTAGTCTTCCTTGAGTTTCGCGTGGACGCCGCGCTGCTTGAGGTACGTCACGTAAGCGCAGCGGCCGGTGTCGGAGGCGGCGCCGTTCTTGCCGGTGGTGGCGAAATCCTCGTCGAAGCCGATGTCGTAGTAGCGCTGCCGTCCCTGGGGCGTGCCGAGCCGGGCCCCGGTCGCCAGGTGGGTTTTGCCGACGTGGCACGTGCGGTAGCCGGCTTCCCGCAGGGCGCGGGGCAGGGTGGGGCTGTCCTTGACGAGGTCTTCGTAGATGTTGTCGGTCGCGCCGGTGTCGTGGCCGAACCGGCCGGTGAGCATGGCGACGCGGCCGGGGACGCACAGGGGCGTGGCGCTGTAGGCGTTGGGGAAGTACACCCCCTCGCCCGCCAGGCGGTCCATGTTGGGCGTGCGGACCACCGGATGGCCGGCGGCGCCCATGACCCGCGGGTTGTGCTGCTCGCCGATCAGCAGGAGGATGTTCGGCCGTCCGCCGCCGCCGTCCGTCGCCGGCGGCGCCCCATGGGCCTGGGCGGCCAGGGCGACGGCGCCCGCGGCCGCGGTCGTTCGGAGGAAGTCGCGTCGGTTCATCGTCTGCCGGCGGGTCATTGTTATCTCCGATCAGGCATGGCAGTCCAGTCCGGCGGCGCGGGCCCTGCGGGCCGCCTCGGCGAGGCGGCCCGGAGACGGCTGGGCGCCGGCCAGGCCGTAGGGGCGGCCCAGCCATTCGTACTTGGCCGCCGCGGCCGGATTGTACGGCAGAAGCTCCACGCGGGACAGGCCGGCGCCCCGCATGAAGGCGAAGATCGCGTCGAGGTTGGCGTCCGTGTCGGTCAGGCCCGGAATGAGGGGCACGCGGACGACGGTGTTGAAGCCGGCCAGACGGCGGGCGTTGTCGAGGATCGCGGCGTTGTCGGCCCCCGTGTGGCGGCGGTGGAGGCCGCCGTCGACGAACTTGAGGTCGTACAGCACCAGGTCGCTCAACGCCGCCAGCGGCGCCAGGACGTCCCACGGGCAGGCGCCGCAGGTTTCGATCGCGGTGTGGATGCCCGACTCGCGGCAGCCCCGCAGAATGGCGGCGGCGAAGGCCGGCTGGGCGGTGACCTCCCCGCCGGTCAGCGTGACCCCGCCCCCGCCGTGGCCGAAGAAGGGCTTCAGCCGTCCGGCCTTGCCGACGATCGCGCCGGCGGCCACGCGCCGTCCGACCGCCCGCAGCGCGTCGGCCGGGCAGGCGCTGACGCAGGCGAAACACGCGCGGCACGCCCGGCGCGCCAGTTCGTGCCCGCGGTCTGAAACGCTGTGAACGCCGTGAGGGCAGACCTCGACGCAACGGCCGCACGCCACGCAGCGGTCGGCCAGGAAGACCAGTTCGGGCCGCGGATCCTGCGATTCGGGGCTGTGGCACCACCGGCAGCCCAGCGGGCAGCCCTTGAGGTAGACGGCCATGCGGACGCCCGGGCCGTCGTGGACGGCGAACGTGTCGATGTCGAAGATCGTGCCTGTGACGCCCTGGCCGCTCGCACTCACGCCAGGCCCTCCTGGCGCCGGATCTGGTGGTCCTGCTGCTGGCGGCTGAGCATGGTGAAGTATGCCGACCAGCCGCCCATGCGGACGCGAAGGGACTCGTGCTGCTCGGGGTCGGCCTGGGCGGCCCGCAGCTCGCCGGCGTCGGCGACGGTGAGGGTCATGATGGTTCCGCCGGTCTGGACGAACGCGCGGCAGAGGGCGACCATGCGGTCGGTTCCGGCCCGGCCCTCGACGAGGCGCCCGGGCAGCCGCAGGTCCAGCGGCCCGCCGGCCGAGAGGAGGTCGTGATGCATCTTCGCGTACGACAGGATCGCACCGGGCACGCCCTCGACGTCGCGGCCGAGGGACGGGGAGAAGTTCGACGCCACCGGCTCGCCCCGCCGCCGGCCGTCCGGCGAGGCGCCGAGGCCCTCGCCGATGCCGATGTACCACGAGAACGTCCCGACCCCGCAGGTGAACGTAACGCGGCCGCGGTGCGGCCCGCCGTGGCGGGCGACGGCGCCGGCGAACAGCTCGATCAGCCGCTGCCCGACGGCGTCGGCGCCGTCGTCGTCGTTGCCGTACTTCGGCGCCGCCAGCAGGGCCTTCCGCAGCGGCTCGAAGCCGGCGAAGTCGGCGTCCATCGCATCGCACAGCTCGGCCATCGTCGCCCAGCGGTCCTCGAAGACCACCCGGCGGACGGCCGCCAGCGAGTCGATGGCGTGCGAGGCGCTCTCGATGAGCATGGCGAACGTGCGGTGCCTGGCGCCGCCGGCGGTCAGGTCGCGCCCCGCGGCGATCGGGCCGTCGATCAGGGCGCTGAGCAGGGGAACCGGGGCCAGGAGGCTCCGGTCGTCGATCGTGGCGGCCACCCGCCGGACGGTCCGTTCGATCATCCCCTCGACCTGGGCGGCGAAGGCGTCCCAGACCTGCTCGAACGAGCCGAACCGGCGTGCGTCGCCGGGGTCGATGGGCGAGCGGCCGTCGCCGACGCGGCTGCGGCCGCGGTTGAGGGCCCACTCCAGGCAGAGCATCATGGACAGGCGGAGGAAGCCGAAGTCGGTGCGGCCGGGGATGATGATCTCCCAGCAGCCGTCGTTGGTGTAGTCGCGGGCCTCGCCGGTCGCGATGCCCGTCCGCTCGAGGGCCGGGATGATCGCGTCGTCGCTGAACAGGGCCGGCATGCCGCCGCCGGCCTTGAGGACCTCGCACGCCCGGACGATCAGCGGCTCCGGCGTGTCGCGGTGCAGCCGGATCGTCAGGGCGGGGTTGGTCATCGCCTGGCGGCGGTAGCTGTCGAGGACGGCGAACGTCAGCGGGTTGGTGCCGTCCGCGCCGTCGGGGGTCAGTCCGCCGACGACGACGTTCTGCAGCCAGTGGTTCGTGGCGTCCAGCCCATCGCGCTGGGCGACGAGCTGGCTGGAGGTGTAGTGCCTGCTGCGGCGCGACGGGTCGGCCGCGGCGTCGCGGCGGGCCTCGGGCGTCTGCTCGTCGGTGGTGCGGGCCCGCTCGTTGAACTTCAGGCAGAAGCAGTCCACCAGTTCCGCCGCGGCCGCCGCGCCGATCCGCCCGGCGGCCAGGTCGGCCTCCAGCAGCGGCCAGAGATACTGGTCCACGCGCCCCAGGGCGTTGTGGTTGCCGGCGGCCTGGAGCATCATGTGCGTCAGCCACACCGACTGCAGGCCCTGGCGGAAGGTTTCGGCGCGATGCGCCGGGACGCGCCGGAGATCCGCCGCCATCCGGCGCAGTTCGGCCGCGCGGTCGGCGCTGCCGGCCGCCTCGGCCGCGGCCTGGCAGTGGTCGGCCAGGCGCTCGGCAAAGGCCATCGCGCCGTCCAGCGCGATGATCACCGAGTCGAGGAACGCCGCCTCCCCCGCGTCGGCCGCCGCGTGCCTGCGGACCTCGGCGCGCCCGCGGAGGCCGGCCAGGCCGATCTCCAGCAGCGTGGGGTAGTCCGGCACGATGTGGCCGAAGCACGTCGTCGGCAGGTCCCGCCGGCGGCCCTCGGCCAGCTCGGCGTCGCCCAGCCAGTTCGGCAGCGCCCCGTCGATGTGCACGCGGGGCGACTCGAACGTCAGCGACCCGGCCAGGAGCTGGCCGTCCCACAGCCCCAGCGGCATCGTCCGGAGCTTCAGGGCGATCGCCCGGGCCTTGCGGACGCAGATCGGCTCGCCCTCCTCGAACGGGTCGAGCCGCGCCGGACGGGCGGCAGGGACCGGCGGATGCTTCATCGCCTCCCGCATGCGGCGGCGAAGATCGACCACGCGGGGCGCATCGGTCGTCGGCAGGAACTCGCACAGGCCCGTGGCTCGCTCCGTGTTCATCGCCGTCCGCTCCGATCAGGTGTGTTCGGCCGCGAACGCCCGGTAGTCGGCCAGCATGGCCTTGAGCAGCTCGGGCGTGTCGAGGCCGTAGGGGCAGTGGCTGGTGCAGTGGCCGCAGCCGGTGCAGTCTTCGATGCGGGCCATCTTCCGGCGCCAGTCGTCGGTCATGAAGCTCTGCCAGACCGCGCGGCGGAGCAGCAGGGACATGCGGGCGGCCATGGGGATGGGGATGTCGGCCGGGCAGGGCAGGCAGTAGCCGCACCCGCGGCAGAAATCCCCGCCGAGCTCCCGGCGGTACCGCCCGATGGCGGCGGCGTCGCGGGCGTCGAAGGCCGGCGGGGCGGCGTCCAGGGCGAGAAACTCCTCCAGCTCGCCCATCCGCTGGATGCCCCAGATCGGCACGACGTTGTCGAACTGCCGGAAGAAGGCGAACGCCGTCCGGGCGTCGCTGAACAGCCCCCCGCACAGGGCCTTCATCGCGATCAACCCGACGTCGGCCTGCCGGCAGACCTCCACCAGCTCCAGTTCCTCGGCCGTGCTGATCGGGCTGATGGGGAACTGGACCGTGTCGTACAGCCCGCTGCGGGCGGCGGCGGCGGCGACGTCCAGCCGGTGGGCCGTGATGCCGATGAAGCGGACCTTGCCGGCCTTGCGGGCCTCGACCAGGCCGGCGTACGTCGAGTCCGGGTCGTCCGGGTCGGGCAGGGCGGAGGGGTTGTGCAACTGGAGGAGGTCCACGTGGTCGGTTCGCAAAGCCTCCAGGCTCGTGGCCAGGTGGTCCAGAACCCCTGCGCGGTCGGACGCGTGCGTCTTGGTGGCCAGGACGACCCGGTCGCGGACGCCGGCCAGGGCGGCGCCGATCTTGGCCTCGCTGTCGGTGTAGGCGCGGGCGGTGTCGTAGAAGGTGATGCCCGCCTCCTGGGCGCGGCGGAGGATGCTGACGGCCTCGTCCATCTCGACCCGCTGGAGGGGCAGCACGCCGAACGCGGTGCGCGTCACCTGCAGATCCGTCCGTCCCAACCGCATCGTCTCCATGGGGCAGGCCTTTCACTTGCGGAGGCTGTCATGGGGGGGACCGCGGGCGCCCCGCGGGGCGGCCGGTCCCTTGTCCGGGCGGCGTCGAGCCGTTAAGCTCCAGCCTGGCGCCATGATAGCGGTTGAAGGGCCCCAGGCCAAGACGGAACAGAAGGCTGGAGGCTGGAGACTGGAGACTGGAGGAACGGCAACGGCAAGGACTGCGATGACCGCCCCTCGGGCCTCAAGCTTCCCGTTGTGCCCGCGGCGTGGAGTCTGCGTAAGATGGGATAGGGACCCGACCTTCCGGCCGGGGTCCGGATGAAGGATGAACGATGGGAGACCAACCGATGCGCAATTGCCTTCCGCTGCTGCCGGGACTGCTGATCGTGTTGCTGCTGGCGCCGTCCTGCGTGGTCAGTCCGGCCACGGGCGAGCGGCAGCTCGTGCTGATCTCCTCCGACCAGGAGATCGCCATGGGCCGCGAGGCCTCGCCCGAACTGGAGCAGCAGCTCGGGGGGCTGGTGCAGGATGAGTACGTGCAGTCGTACGTCGCCTCGGTCGGCCGGCGCGTCGCCGAGCAGTCCGAGCGCCGCATGCCCTACGAGTTCGCGGTCGTCGCCTCGCCGGTGCCCAACGCCCTGGCGCTGCCGGGCGGGAAGATCTACATCACCGCCGGGCTGCTGCGGGCGATGGAGAGCGAGTGCGAACTGGCGGCGGTGCTCGGCCACGAGGTCGGGCACGTGGCCGACCGGCACAACGTCCAGGGCCTCCAGCGGCAGATGGGCGTGCAGTTGGTGGCCGAGCTGGCCGCCGCGGCGGTCGGGGCGGACGGCGGGACGGCGGCCCGGGTCGGCACGCAGATCGTCGGGGGCATGTTCAACCTCAAGTACAGCCGCGAGGATGAATACCAGGCCGACGAGCTCGGCGTGCGGTACATGGCCCGCGCCGGCTACAACCCCTACGGGATGGTCGCCCTGCTGGAGACGCTCCAGGAGGCGTCCGGCGGCGGTGAAGCGCCCGGGTGGACGGAGATCCTCCAGACCCATCCGCTGACCTCCAACCGCATCGAGGAGGCTCGCCGTAACGTCCGCCGCCAGCACCCCAACGCCTCGCCCGCCGGCTGCACCGTCGCCGACGACGCCTTCAGCCGCATGCAGCAGAGACTCGGACCCCAGCCGGCCCAGGAAGGCCGTGCGCCGTAGGGAAGCCGTGGGTGGGGCCGGAAATCCGAAATCCGAAGCACGAAACACGAAACAGACAGCAAACGGATAAGACAGCAAATTCCGAAACGGCCGAGCCTTCCTGTTTGATGCTTCTCCGTTTTGCCGTTTCGGGTTTGTTTCGTATTTCGTGCTTCGGATTTCGGATTTCCCCAAGGGGGGGGCATGATTCATCCTGAGCGCATCGAGCACCTCAACAGCAAGCCGCCGCGGACGGGGCGGCACGTGCTGTACTGGATGCAGGCGTCGCAGCGGGCGTCGTGGAACCACGCGCTGGAGCTGGCGATCGAGCAGGCCAACCAGCGGGGCGTGCCGCTGCTGGCGGCGTTCGCCCTGACCGAGGCGTACCCCGAGGCGAACGCGCGCCACTACGCGTTCATGCTGGAGGGGCTGAGCGAAACCCAGGCGGCGCTGGCGCGGCGGGGCGTGCGGCTGGTCGTCCGGCGGGGCGAGCCGGCAGAGGTCGTGGCGGCCCTGGCCGAGGGGGCGGCGCTCGTGGTGACCGATGCGGGCTACACGGCGGTGCAGAAACAGTGGCGACGCGCCGCCGCGGCCGCGGTGGCCTGCCGGATGACGCAGGTGGAAACGGACGTGATCGTGCCCGTCGCCGTCGCCTCGGACCATCGCGAGTACGCCGCCCGGACGATCCGCCCCAAGCTCCGCCGCCACCTGGACGCCTGCCTCCAGCCGCTGGCGGAGCGGACGCTTCGCCGCGACTCGCTCGACCTCGCTGTCGAGGGTCTGGACCTGGCCGACCCGGCGGCGGTGCTGGCGGGGCTGAACGTCGACCGCTCCGTCGGGCCCGTCACGTCCCACTACCGCGGCGGGCCCGCCGAGGCGCAGCGCCGCCTGCGGGCGTTCGTCGCCGGCGACCTGAAGCGCTACCACACGCACCGCGGCGACCCCGGCGTCGACGTCCAGTCGCACCTGAGCCCTTACCTGCACTTCGGGCAGATCAGTCCGCTGCAGATCGCCCTGGAGGTCCGGGACTCAGGCCGTCGCGGCGTCCCCGAAGAGGCCCGCGAGGTCTTCCTGGAGGAGCTGATCGTCCGGCGCGAGCTGTGCATCAACTACGTGCACACCACGCCGAACTGCGCCTCCTGGCGGGCGCTGCCCGCCTGGGCCCGCGCGACGCTCGAGGCCCGCCGCACGGACCGCCGTCCGGCCGTCTACACGACGCGGCAACTGGAGGCGGCCGAGACGGCCGACCCGTACTGGAACGCCGCGATGCGCGAGATGGTCCACACGGGCATCATGCACAACACGCTGCGGATGTACTGGGGCAAGAAGGTCCTCGAATGGACCCGCTCCCCGGCCGCGGCCTTCCGGCGGCTCCTGGCGATGGACAACCGCTGGTTCCTGGACGGCCGCGATCCGCTGTCCTACGCCAACGTCGCCTGGTGCTTCGGCCTGCACGACCGGCCCTGGGCCCCGCGGCCCATCTTCGGCACCGTCCGCACCATGACGGCGGCGGGGCTGGAGCGGAAATACGACATGGCGGCGTACATCCGGCGCATCGACGCGATGGTGAACGGAAGGCGCGAGGCTCCTTGAGCAGCGCGGAAGGACGTTGCGGTCTGTGAAGACTGAAGGGCGAAGAAGCGGCGGGGTATCACATCGCCGTCCTTCACCCTTCAGCCTGTCCCGTGTCTAACCTCTTACCCCAGTGCCGAGGCGGCCCAATCCGGCGGAGTCAGCGAAACGGCCTCCCGCCGGCGCGGGCGCTGAACGCGCCGCGTGCGACGGCGGAGGGGAGTTGTGGTGTCCGCGGCTTCGAGCAGCGCGTCGACGTAGCCGACAGGGGCCGCGGCGGCGGTGAAGTTCCGCTTGAGCAGCGCGACGTCGTCCAGCACACTGTCGACCACGTACGTCGTGCCGCTCAGAAGCAATCGCGGCTCGAACGTCTCAAGATGGGAACACACGGAGGAAGCATTGGTATGGCGGATCGTCCCAGTCATGTCCGACCCCTTTCATGGAAGGCGGGAACGACAAGGCCGGAGCGCATCGCGAGCCACTTCGCAGAGCGTCGCGGCCGGTATGCTTCGTGCGGCACCGTCAGCGGCCCGGATCAGCGGCGCCCCATGGTGGGTTCCCTCCAAGCCCGCTGTCCGGCCACTATGATCTTATTGCACTGCTTTCGGATCCGTCAAGGAAAAGGGGGTGCACGACCGTTTATGCAGCTGGGCGGAGGCGTCCTCGGCCCACGGCACGGCCTCGGGGGCGGCGGGCGTGGAACGCCTCACCTCGGTCATCGTCGCTGAGATAGGCCGCACGCACCTGCAGCA
>JAAYZK010000015.1 GCA_012514895.1 Planctomycetota bacterium
GCGCTCAGGGGCGCCTGTCGATCTCTTCCCGCGCGATCCGCACCCAGCGGCCGAGGCGCCAGGGCTGGCCCTGGACGGTGTGGGTGTCCTTGAGGATGATTTCCAGGGGCAGGTCGCCGGCGACGTCCAGCGTGCTGCGCAGGTCGGCGCGGATGGCCGGTTCGTTGAACGAGGCGCAGACGTGGGCGGGGTTCGGCTTGCGGCTGAAGACGTAGTTGCGGCCGAGCAGCTCGGCCATCAGGGGCTGGTCGCACCAGGGCGAGACCGACACGCGGCGGAGGCGCGGGATCCGCCGGATGGGCTCCCAGCGGGTGTGGACCGGCTCGCAGCAGCCGTAGCAGTTCAGGCCGAACCGCTCCAGCAGGGGCGCCTGGTAGGGCAGGATGAACTCGGCGAACATCGCCGGCGAGACGCCGACGGTCTCCTGGCTCTCGGCGAAACCCCACAGGTCCCGCAGGCGCACCGGGTCGCCCGGCTTCCAGTCGGCGGCGGGCAGTTCGTCGGTGTAGGCGACCCCGCCGGAGCCGACGTAGCCGTTGGTGGTGTTCAGCGTGCAGAGCCCCTCGGCCTCGAACCACGAAAGGTAGGCCATCATGTCGTCGCGGAGGAAGGCCATCAGCCGGTGGAGGGCCTGCGGCTCGTCGTACATCGCCAGCATGAGCCGTTCCAGGCCGATCAGGCGGATGGCGTCGGTGGTCAGCCCGCAGGTCCAGCCGAACGCGCCCTTGAGGCGGGGCGTCAGCAGGTCGCCGAACAGCTCTCCGGCCAGCGCCAGCCGCCGCGCGGTCTCCCGGCGGTCGACGGTCGGGCGGCGGAAATGCAGGCGGTCGAGGTCGGCCGGCAGGTTCTTCAGCGGCGCTTCCCAGACGTAGCTGCCGCGGTTGGCGCCGTGCGTGTAGGGAACTTCGACGCCGTACCCGTCGTCGCGGACGACCCACCGCACGTCGAAGCACGGCTCCAGGGCGTTGTCGTCGTCGATGTGCTCGGCCCAGTACACCAGCCCGCGCATCTGGAGCTCCCAGGCGCGCAGGAGCGGGTCGGCGCATCGGCACTCATCAGGCGGCACCAGTTCGGGCCAGCTTCCCTCCGGGTAGCACAGCACGACGGGCCGGTCGGGGCGCAGGGCGTTCAGGGCTTTCAGGCGGGCCTTCCGCTCGGCCATCACCGGCCGCTCGGCGTGCCCGCGGAGCGCGCCGGCCAGGCGGCGGAGGATGTCGCGATCGTGGGGGCTCGTGGGCATGGTTCTTCCTCCCGGCGAGCAGGAATACGCATCGTCTCGCCAAGTCGCTTGCACGCCTGGGGATCTCGGATACGGACGGAAACCCGAAATCCGAAGCACGAAATCCGAAACAAATCCAAAACGGCGAAATGGAACGGAAAAGCACCAAACCATGGGGCTCGGTCGTTTGGACGTTTGCCGCCTTTCTTGCTGTTTTGGATTTGTTTCGGATTTCGTGCTTCGGATTTCCGTCCCGCCCCTTCACCAGGCAGGCGTCGCGCCGGCCACGCGCAATCCTGCCCGGCGAGGGGGGGCGCCTCACACGAGATAGCTCTTATTCACCTTGGCGAACGGCTGGATCTCCTTGGCCATGTCCTGGTAGCCCTCGCGGCCCATGAGGGCGAAGGTGGCCTTCTTGCCCAGTTCGACGGCGGGCTGGTCGTAGGCGTTGATGTTCAGCAGTTCGCCGACCAGGCTGGTGGCGTACTCGTAGAGGTAGAAGAACTCCCCGACGGCGCCGGGGGTGATCTCGGGGAACCGGATCGTCACCGTCGGGCGTTTGGAGAACGCCATGGCGTACTCGGTGGCGACCTTCTCGGCGGTGATCAGCTTGCTGAGCCGCTGGTTGCGCAGGTAGCCCAGGCCGGGGATCTCGCCGAAGGCGTCGGGGATCCGCACGTCGCGGGGGTGCTTCTTGACCTCCAGGAAGACGGTCAGCTTGTCGTTGGGGCCCTCGCCGTAGAGCTGGACCTGGCTGTGCTGATCGGTGGTGCCCAGGGCCTTGATGGGCGTGGGGCCGACGAGGATCTCCTCGCCCTGGCGGCTGACGGCCTTGCCGAGGCTCTCGGCCCAGAGCTGGCGGTACCAGTCGGCCAGGAGGTACAGCCGGTTGGAGTAGGGCATCATGACGTGCATGGGCTTGCCCTTGCGCGCGTACATCAGGTACTTGATCGCCGCGAGCATCCCGGCGGGGCTGGCCGTCCAGTCCGGACCGGCGCAGCGGCGGGCCATGTCGGCGGCGCCGGCCAGGAGGGCGTCGACGTCGATGCGGCACATCGCGGCCGAGAACAGGCCGACGGGGCTGAGCACGCTGAAACGCCCGCCGACGTCGTCGGGCACCACCAGCGTGTCGTACCCGTCCTGGCGGGCGATGCGGTTGAGTGTGCCCTTCTGGGCGTCGGTGGTGGCGACGACGTGGCCGGCGAAGGCCTCCCCGAGCCGCCTGCGGAGCAGGTCGCGGAAGATCATGAACTGGCTGGCCGTCTCGGCCGTCTCCCCGCTCTTGGAGATGACGTTGAACACGGTGGTCTGCAGGCGGCGGCCCAGCAGGTCCACCATGTCGCGGATGGCGGCCGGGTCGACGTTGTCCAGCACGAACAGCCGCGGCCCCTTGCGCTTGGCGGCCGTCAGCAGGTTCCAGGTCGCCGGGTTCAATGCCGCCTGGACGGCCAGGTTCCCCAGGGCCGACCCGCCGATGCCCAGCACCACCAGGTCGGTGCAGCGGGGCTGGTGCTTGTCCACCAGGGCCATGACGCTGTCGCGGTAGTCGCGGCGGTGGGGCAGGGCGGCGTAGCCCAGCTCGCCCCGCAGCACCTGTCCGGCCACCGCCTGCTGGGCGGCGGCCATCCGGTCGCCGATCGAGGACAGGTCGCCGGCGGCGATCCCGTGGTCGGCGCCGACCACCTTGTCGGTCGCGTTCTTCCAGTACAGTTGAATCATCGTGCCTTCCTTTGCGCTTGATGGTTGTCCGACCCAGCCGTTCCCCCGCCGGGCGCGGCCCTCCGGAAAGGCCCATCTCTACCGCCGGCGGGCCGCCGTTGCAAGCGGGCACCGGCACCTTGCAAACGGCGGCGGGGATGCTAGGATGGCCGCCATGGCAAGAAAACCGACAACAGGCGCCGGCCGGCGGCCGGCGATCACGTACAAGCAGGCCGGGGTCGACATCGACGCCGGCGACGCCATGGTCGAGCGCATCAAGCCCCTGGTCCGCCGCACCTTCGGGCCGCGGGTCATGGGCCACCTGGGCGGCTTCGCGGGGCTGTTCCGCCTGGACTACAACGAGAAGCTCTTCCAGCGCAACTACGCCGACCCGGTCCTGGTCGCCTGCACCGACGGGGTCGGCACCAAGCTGAAGGTCGCCTTCGCCGCCGGGAAGATCGACACCGTCGGGATCGACCTGGTGGCGATGAACGTCAACGACCTGATCTGCTGCGGGGCCGAGCCGCTGTTCTTCCTGGACTACCTGGGCGTCGGCAAGCTCGACCCGGCGAAGATGGAGGAGATCCTCCGCGGGATCACCGACGGGTGCCTGGCCGCCGACTGCGCCCTGCTGGGCGGGGAGACGGCCGAGATGCCCGACTTCTACGAGAGCGACGAGTTCGACATGGCCGGTTTCGCCGTCGGGGTCGTCGAGCGGACCCGCCTGATCGACGGTTCGGCGGTCGAGGCGGGCGACAGCGTCATCGCGCTGGCCTCCGACGGGCTGCACTCCAACGGGTACGGCCTGGCGCGGCGGGTGCTGCTGGACCTGGCGGGTTTCAAGCTGGACGACGCCCCGGCCGAGCTGGAGGGCGCGTCGGTCGGCCAGGCGATGCTGCAGCCGACGCGGATCTACGTCAAACCCGTCCTGGACGTCCTGCGCCACTACCGCGTCAAGCGGGTCGTCAAGGCCATGGCCCACATCACCGGCGGCGGCCTGGGCGGCAACCTCCCGCGGGTCCTGCCGCCGGGGCTGACCGCCCGGGTCAAGCGGAACAGTTGGCAGATCCCCCCGATCTTCCGCCTCATCCAGGACGCCGGGCCGGTCGACGAGCAGGAGATGGCCCGCGTGTTCAACATGGGCGTCGGCTTCGTCATGGTCGTCGCCGCCAGTTTCGCCCCGGCGGTCATGGCCCGCCTGCGCCGCGGCGGCGAGCGGTGCTGGGAACTGGGCAAGATCAAGAAGGGCGGCTCCGAGCTCGAATGGGCCTGAGACTCGCTCGATGAACCCTGAAGGAGCGCTGCCATGCTGCGCCTGTTTTGTGTGTGTGCGGGGGTGCTGATGGGCCTGGCCCTGTCGCCCGCGACGGCGGCGGACGCCGATGAGAGGATCGCGACGCTGCGAACACGCGCCGTCGCCCTGATGACGGGAACCGCCGGGCCGGTCGGCGGGCCCCGCCACCGCCAGGCGATCGAGGCGCTGGACGCCCGGACGGCGTCGATCCTCGGCCAGGAGGTGGCGCTCGACCTGGAGGGCCTGGACGACGTGGCGTACGGCGACCGGATCGGGGAGTTCTTCAACCCCGCCGCCGACCTCGCGCAGGCCTACCGCACGCCCGGCGGGCGCTACGCCGGGGATCCGGCGGTGCTGGAGCGCATCGAGGCCTATCTCCGCACCGGCCTGCCCGCCGTCCGGCCGGACCAGCCCCGAAAGGGCAACTGGCACTGCTACGTCATCCGGGCCCCCCGCAGCCTGGCCGTCACGGCCCTGCTGGTCGGCGGGGAGCTGGGCGAGGACCTCCGCCGCGACCTGGAAATCTGCATCGAAGGGCTGATGGAGGGCATGCAGCTCACCGGCGCCAACGCCGCCAGCGAGGCGCGGAACCACCTGTTCTACGCGTTCTACAAGGGCGACGCCGACCGCGTCGCCGCCGCCGTCGCCCACGTCCTGCCGGCGATCGTCATCGGAACCTCCGAGGGCGTCCTGGAGGACTACGCCTACCAGTTCCACGGTCGGATCCTCTACGCCGGCGCGTACGGCTCGGGCTACGTCGGCTCGCTGGCCACGATCGCCTACCTGGTGGACGGGACGCCCTGGGAGATCCCCGCCGACCGCAAGCGGATCCTCGCCGGGACCATGCTCGAACACATGCAGTGGGTGACGTACGGGCCCGCCTGGGACCTCTCGGTCACCGGCCGCGCCCACGAGGCCCGGCGCAACGCCCGCGGGCTGCTGACCGCCATGCTCTACATGGCCCCGCTGAACGGCGTGGACGGCGAGGCGCTGCGGGCCGCCGCCGCCAGGCTGGCGGGGGACTACGACGGGCTGGAACTGGAGGTCGCCGGCCTGGCCGACGCGGTGGCGGCCCAGACCCCGCCGGCGCCCCTGGCGGGCTTCCGCTACTACCACACCAGCGACTTCGGCCTGATCCGCAACGAGCGGTTCTACCTCAGCGTGAAGATGTACTCCAAGTGGATGCAGGACTACGAGTACCTCACCCTCCTGGGCCGGGACGGCTGGAACCTCTCCAACGGCCTGACCTATGTCTCCCTGGGCCGCGGGGAACTGTGGGACGGGCCGGGACGCTCGCCGATCCGGTCGTGGGACTGGGACCATCTGCCCGGCACCACCAGCCGCATCGGCGCCAACCCGCGCAACCCCGACAACAACATCAGCGACACCGGCGGGAGCCTGAATTTCGGGCGCAGCGATTTCTGCGGCGGCGCCGGCGACGAGTGGGGCGGGATGCTCGGCTTCACGCTGATCCCCACGCACGGGGACTTCATCGCCCGCAAGGCCTACCTGCTGTTCGACGAGGGGCTGGTCGCCCTGGGCAGCGCCATCGCCTCGACCGCCGAGCGGCCCGAGCCGGTGCACACCACCGTCGCCCAGTGGGCCGCGGCGGCCGACGACGCGCCGCTGCACGTCTCCGGCGGACGCACGCTGACGGCCTGGACCGGCCCGCAGGCCCTGGACAACGTCCGATGGGCGTGGCTGGACGGCGTCGGCTACGTGTTCTTCCAGCCCGTCACGCTCCACGCCGAACGCCGCGGGCGCCTGACTTCGCTGTGGCTCGACCACGGCGCCGCCCCCGCCGACGCGACCTACGCCTACGTGATGCTCCCCGGCGCGACGCTCGAAGCGACGGCCGCCTTCGACGCGGCGGGGCGGTTCGAGATCGAAGCGACGGCGGCCCGCCAGGCGGTGCATGACCGGGCCGCCGGCGTCTGGGCGGCGGTCTTCCACGCGCCCGGCGCGTTCGGCCCGGTGACGGTCGACAAGCCCGCGATCGTGCACCTGCGGGCCGGCGACGACGGGGCCGTCCTGGCCGTGCAGAACCCCTGCCGCAGCCGCGAGGTGGTGACGGTGACCGTCGGCGGCGTGCCGCCGGTGACGGCGCGGCCGTCCGAGGCGGCCGTCGCCCGCGATGGGGACGTCACCCGGGCGGCGATCGACACCGCCCTGGGGCGCATCTACCGCCTCGGCTTCGGCGCCGCCGGCGCGACGGTGGCGCAGCAGCCCCGGGAGGACCTGCTGGCCCTGCATGACTTCGCCGTCGAGGCCGACAGCGACCCGGTCGCGACGATCCTGACCGTCCGCCTGCCCAAGGGCCTCGCCGGCGGGGACTACCGCCTGTCGATCCGCGGCTACAAGGGCCACGAACTGCGCGACCTGACCGCCGAGGACATCCTGGATCGCCCCGCCCCCGACGTCGTGCGCTACCGCTGGGTGCGCCCGGCGGCCGACGCCGGCGATCGCGTCGTGGACCAGGTGGACGGCAGCTTCCGCTTCGTCCTGATCGCCGGCCGCCACCTGGCCCTGGATTACTTCTCCGTGCCCCGTTTCGACGCCGACGGCAACGCCCTGCCGCTGGAAGGGATGCCCAAGGACAACACGAGGCCCCCGTATGAGTAGCGTTGGAGTTCCTGATGGCCGATGACAGGCCGGTGCTGTCGATCGTGATCCCCGTGTACAACGAGCGGGACACCTGGCGCGACCTGCTCGGGCGGGTGGAGCGGGCCGAACTGGCGCGGGCGCGCAAGCAGATCATCCTGGTCGACGACGGCTCGTCCGACGGGACCGCCGGGCAGCTTCGCACCTTCGCCGAAGAGATCGCCGCCGGCGGCGGGGCCGAGGGCATCGACTACCGCGTGATCCACCACGAGGTCAACCGGGGCAAGGGCGCCGCCCTGCGGACCGGCTTTGCCGCCGCGACCGGCGATTTCGTCATCGTCCAGGACGCCGACCTCGAATACGACCCCGCCGAGTACGGCCGCCTGCTGGAGCCGCTGCTGGCGGGGCGCGCCGGGGCGGTGTACGGCAGCCGCTTCCTGGGAGGGGGCTCCCGCAGGGGCTATTTGAAGAACTACCTGGCCAACCGCTTCCTCACGTGGCTGTCCAACCGCATGAACGGCCAGCGGCTGACCGACATGGAGACGTGCTACAAGGTCTTCCGCCGCGAGATCATCCAGGGCCTCGACCTGCGGCAGGACCGCTTCGGCTTCGAGCCCGAGGTCACCGCCGCCCTGGCCGCCGCCGGCGTCGCCATCGTCGAGGTGCCCATCAGCTACGCCCCCCGCACCGACGCCGAGGGCAAGAAAATCGGCTTCTCGGACGGCCTGGAGGCCATCGGTTGCATTCTCAAGTGCCGTACGCGGTACCGGCGGAGGGGGGCGGTCTGACCGCGAAGGATGAGCCAGGACCGCGCCCCGTGTGCGCGGCCCTGACTGGCCGGTGTCGCTACGCTTTCGTCCGTTCGGCCGCGTCGGCCTTGCCTTCGGGGCCGAAGAAGTAGCACGCGTCGTTGGCGCCGGCGTAGCGGAGCAGGGACAGGACCGCGTACGCGGCGGTGCGCATCACCGCGATGGTGCCCCGTTGGGTGTAGTCGCCCTGGTAGTGGTAGCCCAGGAACGCCCCGTCGGCGCCGCGGCCGGGGGAGAGCCACTGGCGGGACAGGACGTAGTCGGCCGCCCTGTCCATCGCCTGCTGGGCCGCCCAGTCGCAGCCGAGGCTCCTGGCCGCGGCCAGTTCGATCAGGACCGAGGGGCCGGCGCTGGGGACCGAGAACTCCGCCGGCCCGAACCCGCCGTCGTCCCGCTGGCAGCGGATCATGTGCTCGCAGAAGCGGCGTGCGGCGTCGAGGTACTTCTGGTCGCCGAGATCCTTCCACGCGGCGAGGTTGGCCAGGGTGCCGAAGTCGTCGTTGTAGCGGTGCATGATCTTCCAGGGATCGTTGGGATTGTCCCTGGCGTCGAGCTTCTCGAAGGTCTGGCGGTCGAGGATGACCGTCACGCAGCCGTCTTCGTCCAGGTGGTGGGCGTTGTAGAAGTCCAGGATGGTCGCCATGGCGTCGAGGTAGCGGTCCTCGCCGGTGACCTGCCACATGCGGTGGAAGAAAAACGCGCTGCCGCTGTGGAACGAGCCGCAGTAGGAGGGGTCCCACGGCTTGTCGTCGAAACGGGCCGTCCAGTACGGGTAGCCCTGTTCCATGGCCACGGTGCTGAACCAGTCGGCGAACAGGCCGGCCCGCTCGACGGCGTCCTCGTCGCCGGCGCAGCGGCCGTAGTCCAGCAGGGCCCATGCGGCCGTCAGGGCGTCGCGCGGGTGGGCGTAGTCGGTCTGCGGGATGCACTCGCGGATCGCCCCGTAGATGCGTCTGGGCACGCGGTCCGAGACGATCTGAAGGGTCTTGATGAACTCGACGGTCATGGCCGCCGATTCCAGGTACAGCCTGTTTCCGCTGTAGAGGTAGCCGGCCAGCAGGGCCTCGACGCCCACCCCGGACGTCCAGTTGGTGGTCCACTGCATGACGCGGTGGGTGCGGCAGTCATACAGTTCGGGCAGCCGTCCGTGGTTGCCGTCCAGGTCGCCCATGCACTGGTTGCGCACCATCCAGTCCAGTCCGGCCAGCGCCGCCTTCACCGCCTGCTGCTGTTTCGTCTCGATCGCCATCGCATCTCCGAGCTACCTGGTGGTTGCCATCCCGTTCAGCGACAATCCGGGGGATGCTACCGCACGGCGTCTGCGGCTGCAAGCGGGCGCCGGCCGTCACGCGAAGGTGTTGGCGACCACGCCGTCCAGGAGGCGGTAGATGGACCCGCCGATGGCCTGCTCGATGCGGGCCTTGATGGCGAAGCGTTCCCGCCACGTTTCCAGGGCGGCCGGGGTGTAGCCGTGCCGGAGGGCGACGTCGACGAGGCGCTTTTCCATCAGGCAGAAGCCGGTGGGCAGGCACAGGCCGTCGCAGAGTTGGATGAGGCGGTCGTAGTCGTCGAACGGGCGATCGGCGAGGAAGGCGGCGACGAACCGGACGTCTTCCTCGGGGGCGTCGAATTCGCCGGCGTAGCCGTTGAGGTCGGGCCGGGGGAACGAGTGCGTCAGGCAGATGCGGGCCGCGCCGTCGAAGCCGTCGGCCGCCAGCAGGCGGTAGCCGTCCAGGACGTGGCGGAAGTCGCTGACCCCGCGTCCGCGGCCGATGTCGTGAAGCAGCCCCAGGACGGCGGCCGCATCCGGATCGAGGGACGGGTGCGCCCGGGCGATGGCCTCGGCGGCCCTGGCGGTATGGCGGCTGTGGGCCGCCCACGGCCCGGGGTTGGCCCGCTCGGCGTCGGCGAGATAGGCCTCGGCCCGCTGTCGCGTGGGAACTCTCATGGCACTACTCCCGCCCCGGCGGACGTCGGCGCTGCTTGGTGTCGCTGCGCCGCTTCTTGCTCTCCAGGCGGCGGCGACGGCTGGCGGCGGTCGCCGTGGTGGGCCGGCGCTTTTTGGGGGGGGTGGCGGCCCTGCGGATGAGCTCGACGAGGCGGCCGACGGCCTCGTCGCGGTTGCGGCGCTGGGTGCGGTGTTCGCGGGCCGTGATGACCAGCTCCCCGCAGGCCGTCAGGTACGGGCGGGCCAGGGCCGCCAGGCGCCGCCGGACCGGCTCGCTCAGCGCGGGGCAGTTCGCCGCGTCGAAGCGGAGCTGGCAGGCGGTGGAGACCTTGTTGACGTTCTGCCCGCCGGGGCCGCCCGAGCGGATGAAGCTGAGCCTCAGTTCCGATTCATCCAGCGTGATGGATCGGGTGACGCGGATCATCAGGGCCTGAGCCCCCCGAACCGCCGGTTGCGCCGGCTGAAGGCGAGGATCGCCTTGTGCAGTTCGTCGGTGTTGAAGTCGGGCCAGAACACCTCGGTGGCGTAGAACTCGGCGTAGGCGGCCTGCCAGAGCAGGAAGTTGCTCAGCCGCAGTTCGCCGCTGGTGCGGACGATCAGGTCCGGGTCGGGCAGGCCCGCGGTGGTCAGGTGGGCGTCGATGACGGCGTCGTCGATCGCGTCGGGCGCCATCGTGCCGTCGGCGACCTGGGCGGCGATGCGGCGCACGGCCGCGGCGATCTCGGCGCGGGAGCCGTAGTTCAGCGCCAGGCACAGGAACATGCCGGTGTTCGAGGACGTCACCCGGACCGACTCGTCCAGCTCGCGCAGGACCGACGCCGGCAGCCCGTCCCGCAGCCCGACGTGGCGCAGGCGGATGTTGTGGTCGATGCAGGTCCGACGCTCGCCGATGAGATACTCGGCGTACAGCTCCATCAGCGCCTCGACCTCCTCGCGGGGGCGGGACCAGTTCTCGATGGAGAAGCTGTAGAGCGTCAGGGCCTCCAGCCCCA
Organism: Planctomycetota bacterium; assembly: GCA_012514895.1. Lineage (GTDB taxonomy): Bacteria > Planctomycetota > Phycisphaerae > SM23-33 > FEN-1343 > JAAYZK01. The sequence continues at coordinate 10,562 of JAAYZK010000015.1, forward strand.
GCCGGGCGGCCTCGGTGACGATGGTGCGGACGACCTTGGCCCCTGCGACGTGGCCGGCCACGCGGGGCAGCCCCCTCCCGGTCGCCCAGCGGCCGTTCCCGTCCATGATGATGGCGACGTGGTGCGGGATCCGCTCGGGGGGGATCCCCAACTCGGCCCGGGCGGCCTTGACGGCCTGGGGTGAGGTGTCGACGACCATGGCGGCGCTCCTGCGTGGCTCTACGACGCGATCAGATCCGCCAGGGCGGAGTTCCGCGTGATGGTCTGGGCCCGCTTGGGGCCGACCGACACGATGCCGATGGGGCGCCCGACCAGCGCCTCGATGCGCTCGACGTAATCGCGGGCGGCCTGGGGCAACTCCCCGTAGCGGGTGCACGCGGTGATGTCCTCGTCCCAGCCCGGCAGGGTCTCGTAGACGCACTGGACGCCCTCGAGCGTCGCGATGGTGGGGTCGAACCCCTCCAGCGGCCTGCCGTTGAGTGTGTAGCCGGTGCAGATCTTCAACTCGCCCACCGTGCCCAGCACGTCCAGCAGCATCACCGCCAGCTCGTCCACGCCCGACAGCTCCGCCGCATACCGCCCGGCGACGGCGTCGAACCACCCGCAGCGCCGCGGCCGCCCGGTCGTCGTGCCGTACTCGCGGCCCCGCCGGCGGATCAGGTCGCCCGTGGCGTTGTCCTGCTCGGTGGCCAGCGGGCCGGCCCCGACGCGGGTGCAGTAGGCCTTCAGCACGCCGATCACCCGCCCGATGTCCCTGGGCGACACGCCCGCCCCGGTCGGCACGCCGCACGCGGTGACGGCCGAACTGGTGACGAAGGGGTACGTCCCGTGGTCGACGTCCAGCAGGCTGCCCTGGGCCCCCTCGAAGAGGATCCGCCGCCCCTGGCGGACGGCCTGGCGGAGCATGGCCCCGGTGTCGCAGACCAGCGGCGCCAGCGCATCGCGCCACGAGGCGGCCTGGGCGACGACGTCGTCGGCGTCGAGGGGCTCGGCGCCGTACAGGGCCGCGAAAACCGCGTTCTTCTCCGCGACGATCGTGCGGATCCTGGCGTCCCAGCCCGGCTGGTACAGGTCGCCCACGCGCACCGCCGTCGAGCGGTTGGCCTTGTCGGCGTAGCAGGGGCCGATGCCCCGCGCGGTCGTGCCGATCTTCGCCGAGCCGGCCAGCTTCGCCTCGTTGAGCCGGTCGGCGGCCTTGTGGTAGGGCATCACCACGTGGGCGCGGTTGGACAGGTGCAGGTTGGCGCCGCTGACGGCCACGCCGCGGCCGGTCAGGCCGGCGATCTCCTCCAGGAGCACCGACGGATCGACCACCACGCCGTTGCCGATGACGTTGTGGACGCCGTGGCGGAGGATGCCCGAGGGGATCAGGTGCAGGGCGTAGACCTTGTCGCCCACCGTGACGGTGTGGCCCGCGTTGGCCCCGCCGCAGAAGCGGACGACGCAGTCGAACCGCCCGGTCAGGGCGTCGACGATCTTGCCCTTGCCCTCGTCACCCCATTGCAGGCCGATCACGGTCAGGTTCGTGTCATTCATCGCGCTGTGCCGTTCCTCATCCATCCCTGCGCGCGGACAGCCCCACGTCCGGTCGCCCGCTGCGCAAGCAACCCCATCACCATAGGCACTGGGGCTGTGGCGTCAAGCTTTCAGATGGACGAATCCTCGCGCGGCGTGCGGCCTGCTGGTCGGCCGCCAGTCAGGCCGCACACCGCGGCACGGCACGTCGAACCCGGCACGCGCCGCCGGCTGTCATTCGACGATTTCGACGTCCCAGGCGATCTGGCGCCGGCCGTTCACCTCCAGCACGAGCGTCGCATCGGTCGTCTGGACATTCTCGGGCACCGTCAGCGACAGGGCCTGGATGTCGGCCAGCGGATTGGACGTGGTCGTGGAGTCCGCCAGGACCGTGCCGTCCGGGGCGAGCAGCCGCAGCGTCACCGCCACGTCCTCGGGCGCCGTCCCGTGCAGGCGGACCTGCATCTCGGTGCCCCGCGGGACGGATTGCCGCGATTGCTGGTCGGCCCATCCCTTCTGGGACAGTTCCTCCTCGGTGTAGTACCACGTGTCGTTGGTCCCGTCGACGATCAGGGCGACCACGCCGGGCACGACGCCGGCCAGCAGCCACAGACAGTCGTAGATCACGACGCTGACATCCAGGGTGTCCGACAGGGGCTGTGTCCGGCGCTCAGGATACAGGATGTAGCCACAGCCGGTCGTGGCTATCAGCAATGCCCCCAATGCCACCCATGACGTCAGTCGTACCGTCTCCTTGCTCATCGTCTATCTCCCTATTGTGTGAAGTGAGGAACCTCTGTTCGCTCTAGACAATGTTAGGCACGGACCCCCGTCCGGGAAAGCTCTTGGCGATATCCCCCCCGGGTCCGTCGGGCGGCACCGGCCCGGCGGATCGGGCCCGACGGGGGCGATGCCGGCGGGCAGCGGTCGTCAGGCGCAGATTCCATGTCTTTGGGACAATAGGGCTTACGTCTCACCCGCCGGCGGACGGCCCTCCGAGGGCCATCGATCCTCCCGTGAGGGCTTGCTTCGGACGGATCGCACGCTAGAATGTGGGAAAATCGCCAGTTGCGCGACGCCATGCAGA
>JAAYZK010000176.1 GCA_012514895.1 Planctomycetota bacterium
CGATGTCGACTCGAGTCTCACCCCCGCCGGCCTTGAAGCGGCGAAGGAGCACTGACAGTCCCACCGAAACCTCGAACGGCAGCTTTCGCTGGCCGCCCGCTATGCCGAATTGTGTGTCTCTACCCAGAGAGAGATGTTGCGCATTTTTTTTGAGGGCCGTTTTCCCGCGGAAAACCGGCTGAGCTGCCGCGCGCACCAGCACCCCGGGTCCTCCAAGGACCCGGGGTGCTCGCCGTCGCCAAAGTAGCCATCACGCTCCGCGTGATGAGGCGCCCCGCACCAGGCGCCCGATCGCTCCCCAGCGGCCGTGCTGCTGTCAGGCCTGCCCAGCGTCGATCCCGCGACGTGCCCGGCGGCTGAAGCTCGTCGTCCTCTCTGCCGCGCCTCGTCACGCGGAGCGTGACGGCTACTTTGAGGCGCCCCACACGTCAGGCGAGCCCCAGACGTCAGTCTGGGGACAGGGGGCTTCAATCTGAGCCCGTTCGTAGTGACCCGATTCATCGGGTCACGACCCGCGATCAGCCGCATGAATGCGGCCACTACGAACCCGGGGCCGCCCGCCGCCATGCCGGATGCTCACACCAGCACAAAACCCTCGTCGCTCTCGGCCGTGATGCCGCCGGGCACGTTGAGGATGCTGCGGAGGTCGGCGGCGGCGGCCAGGGTGGCAACTCCGCGCTCCTCAATCACAGACTCATCAACGCTCGTCGACTCGAAGCGCCTCAGCTTCGACGCACCGTCGAACACGGTCTCCGCCGAGATCTGCCGGGCGTCGTCGCCGCACCCGCCGCTGGCATAGAGGTCGTCTTCGAACGTGTTGGTCCCCTGCGTGACCAGCGCATCATCGCCGGCTCCCTGTTGGAGGGTGGTCCTGCCCTTAACGCTCACATCTTCGGCCATGACGAAGTCGTCGCCGCGGCCTGTCCAGCCGTGGACCTTGCCGTCGACACTTGTCCCCGTCACGACGACGTTGTCGTCACCGCGGCCGGTGCGGACGGACAGATCGCCCAGCGTGCTGTCTTCGATGACGACATTGTTGTCGCCGCCTGATTCGCGGTGCCACCCGAAACCATGACGGCCCCAGCCCCACCCGAAGCCTCCGCGGTGCCCGAACCAGCAGTGGGGAAACCCGCCCCAGTGGCCTGCCCTGTCGGAGGAGACCGACGTGCGGCCCTCGACGCTCGTCTCAAACATCGCGACCAGGTTGTCGCCGCCGCCTGCTTCCGCCCGGCAAGTCCGGCCCTACGCGTCTGCACGTCTCAATCCACGTACACAAACTCATTCAGATTGAACAGCGCCAGGCAGTAGTCGAGCAGGTCCTCTCGGCTGCCGCCAGCCAGGAACGCTTCGGCGGCATGGCGTTCGGTCTCGTCCGGGGGGTGGCCGAGGGTCAGGAGGGTGGCCAGTTCGATCTGGCGGGGGGTGTCGCCGGGGGCGGCGTGTTCGAGGCGGTCGGCGAGGGCCTCGGCACATTCGAGGGCGAAGCCGGAGTTGAGCAGGTGCAGGGCCTGGGGGGCGATCGTCGTTTCGTTGCGGGCGGGGCAGCTCTGGTTGGTGTCGGGCCGGTCAAACACCGACAGCAGCGGGTATGGCAGGTTGCGGCGGACGAACAGGTAGAGGCTGCGGCGGTGCCAGTCGCCGGCGTCTTCTGTCACCGGCCACTGGTTTTTGAGGAGCGTGCTGGTGACCTCCTGGGGCAACGGCGGACGCACGCCAGGACCGCCCGCCTCGCGGTTGAGCAGGCCCGCCGCCGACAGCATGCCGTCGCGGATCGCCTCGCCGTCCAGCCGCTGGCGGCGCATCCGGCCGAGCAGCTCGTTGCGGGGGTCCTCGGCGATGAGCTTCTGCCAGCGTGCCTGTAGGACGGATTGGTAATCCGTCCCGTTTGAGCGATCGGACGCCGCGCTGGACGGATTGACAATCCGTCCTACGGGGTGGGGATGGCCCATCGTCTGATACACGCTGGAGCAGACCATCAGCCGGTGCATCGCTTTGAGGCTCCAGCCGCGGGCGGCGAACTCGCAGGCCAGCCAGTCGAGCAGTTCGGGGTGCGTCGGCCACTCGCCCATGGCTCCCAGGTCGCTGGGGGTGTCGACCAG
>JAAYZK010000177.1 GCA_012514895.1 Planctomycetota bacterium
CGGTGAACGTGGTGCGGTCGATCATGCTGGAGGCGGCCGCCGCAGGGCAGGTCGATCCGATACGCCTGAGCTTCACTGGCGCGTTGCGTGCGATTCTGGCGTTCTCGCCGCTGCTGGCGACATCGCCGCCATGGAAGCTGCCAGCGATCTACGAGGCCATGCTGCACGTGATCGCCACCTCCGTCGTGCCTCACCGCCCCGGTCGCCAGGAACCTCGCGCCGTCCGACGCGAATGGAAACACTACCCCAGATTGAAAACCACCCGTGCCGCCTGGAGACGACAATGGGCCGCTTAAGGAAGTGCCATTCGGGACAGCACCCACACGCCGGAGGAGGAAAGCACCAGCTACAGTTGTACTCAACTGATCGCGACCAACGCCCAGGGCCGTCCCGACCTGTCGGCCGAGGTGGCGTCGCTGCCGGCCGACTCCGTCCCGGGCGACCGGGCGGTCGTGCCGATCACGGTTTCCAACACCGGCAAAGGCACCGCCGCCGGCCGCATGGACATCACGCTGTATGCCACCACCACCGGCCAACTGGACGGCAGCGAGATCGAACTGGCTCACCTGGTCAACCAGCCCGTGAACATTCGCGTGGGGGCGTCCAGGGCGTACCGGGCGGCGGTCACGCTGCCGGCAATGCCGAAGGGCGCCTACAGGCTCGTGGCCGTGGTGGACGCATCCGACGCGTTCGGCGAACTGGATGAGACCAACAACGTGGCCGTCTCCGACGACGCGGCCGGCTTCGAGTGGCGGTTCGGCAACGTGGGCGCCCGGCGTAACGTCCGGCTGACGGTCCCCGACGGCCAGGGCCGTCCGGTGGCGCTCAGCCTGACCGGGCCGGGCACCGGCACTGTCGTGTCCACGGAGGGGTCCCTGGGCGTCGGCACCGTCGATACGACGCCCGCGTCCGTCCTGTCGATCACCCCGCTGGAACGTGGCGCTTCGACCACGTTGACGGCCATGCTGCTGGAGGGGTCGTTCCGGATGATCAACGCCCCCGCGGTCGATCTGGCCGGCTCGGCGTACGTCCTGGGCAGCGTGGGCACGCTGCGCATGCACGATTTGGCCGACGGCGCTCTCCTCCTCGGCCGCAGCTACGAGGGCGGACCCTCGCTGGACGGGATTGTCGCGGCCCCGCAGACGCCCTGTACGATTGTGCTGAACGAACTGGACGGCGCCACCGTCGAGTCGGCCCTCCAGCCGGTGAAGTCCATCACGGCCGCCCGGTGGATCGACGGCGATGGCGACTGGGACCTCATGGCCCCGCGCGTCGACAGGCTGACGATCCGCGGCGACTTCGGCGCCGACCTCCTCCTCACGGGCGCCGACGTCTCGGCCCGACAGCGGACGCTGGGTGCGGCGACGATCACCGGCGACCTGCTGGAAGGCAGCCGCTGGGATGTGCAGGCGGGCCAGACCGGCTTGGTGAACGTCGGCGGGACCGTCCGCCAGAGCGTCCTGCGCTTCGCCGACAACGTCGGGAGCATCATCGTCGGCGCCACGGACGGCAGCGACTTCGGCGCCGGCGTCGCGCTGGGCGTGCTGACGGCCGATCGCCACGCCCTCGTTGATGCGCCGCAGGCGATCATCGGCAGTTTCACGGTCAAGGGGTTGCCCGTGCCCAAGGGTCAGGCCGTCGGGCGATTCTTCGCCGACAGCTTCATCTCGGCCGGCATCGGCACGCTGAACCTGCTGAACTGGGATGGGCAGGGCGGCCTGTACGGCCCGGCCGACGGCATCGGCCGCGTCGTTCACCGCGACACGGCCGACAGGAGCAACACCTGGATCTGGCCGGCTCCGCCCAAGCAGGTCTCCGCCGACCCGGACGACTTCGTGCACCTGCTCTGAGGTTACAGCCGCCCACCGTCTGCCGCCTGCAGCCTCCAGCCTGCCGTTCATCCGCATCCGCATGCGGTTGATCATCACCGACCCGTCACGTCGTAGCCGCCAGGCGCAGACGGAGGGCGATGCGGAAGCAGGCGCGGGCCCTGCCGCGCGTCAGTCCTGGGGCAGCAGCGGCGGCAAGTCGGCCAACTGATCCATCGAGTAGAAGCGGACCCAGTCGATGTAGTAGAACGCATCTTCGAGGTTTGGGCCCTTGATCCACGACCGCTGGCTTCGCGAGTTGAAGAACATCTCGTAGCCGGGGTTGAACGTGAGGCCCTCGGTCCGCTCGAAGGTGCGGAGGACCTTCCCGTCGATGTGCCAGACAATCCGGTCGGGCAGGATGTCGAAGCCCCACACGTGGAAATCGTCCGACGGATTGAAGTCGAGCTCGACGTCCTCGACGAAGGCGTTGGACTTCTCAGGACAGTGCAGGGCCAGGTGCACCTCCCCGCGGCCGGGGCCAAAGGTGTACGTGAGCAGCTCGATGTCGACCTCGAACTTGGTGCCGTCGTTGGCCCTCTCTGTCTCCATGTTCTCCCAGTCGTCGGTGAACATGGTGTTGCACAGTCCCGGCACGCCCGAGGGCTTCAGCCGAGCCTGCCAGCGGCCGTAGGGGAACTCGATCAACGACTGCATCGACCCGCCCTTGGCCGGCTCGCCGGCGAG
>JAAYZK010000178.1 GCA_012514895.1 Planctomycetota bacterium
CATCAGCGGCCCGGCGCCCAACACGTCGTCGATCATGACGTCGACGGCCGCGGCGGTGCCGAAGTTGTTCTTGAGGATGACGAAGTCGTCCAGGTCCACCGTTCCTTCGCCGGTCAGGTCGCCCTGGCCCCACGAGGCGCCGGCAGCGCCGAAATTCTGCTTGAGGATGACGAAGTCGTCCAGGTCGACGGCGCCGTCCAGGTTGATGTCGCCGGGCTTGAAGTCGGCGGGGCTGTAGGCGCCCGCGGTCGCCGCGGCGGCGGTCCAGGCGGACGGGTCGTTGCCCCAGGCATCGACGGCGACGCGCTGGAGCGACTGGGCCCAGGCGACCGGCCAGGGCGATTCGGTCCCGTAGCGGACCTCATCCTCGATCAGGTACGGGATCGTGGTCGGGTCCTCGGCCGGCGGGTCATCGGGCCGCTGGAGCTGGACGTACCCGCCGGTGTCGGCCAGTTCACCCGCCCACCCGCCGACCAGCGGGACCGACGCGTCGATGCCGTAGGCAGCGCGGAACTGGCTGAGCCTGGTCGCGTTGGTCGGGTCGGCCGGATCGAAAGGCGTCACGACCAGCGTCCCGCCGGCGGCGATGATCGTCCCGGCCGGGAAGTCGAAGTCGACGTCCTTGCCGAGCCGCCAGCCGGTCAGGTCCACCGGCAGGCCGGTGGGGTTGTGAATCTCGACGAACTCCAGGTCCGTCGCCGACAGTGTGGCCGGGGCGTACAGCACCTCCGAGAGGATCACCGGCCCGACGCGCGGGCCGCTGTTGGCGGCGCCGAGCGTGACGGAGGCCATCGGGTACAGTTCGCCGACGGCGTTGGGCCAGCGGCCGAACGACTCGCCGTTGGCGGCGGCATCGAACTCCACGTGGTCGACGAAGCGGGTCAGGTGGCCCGGCGCGTCGGCGGCCATCAGCCAGACGTCCTCGCCCAGCGAACTGAGGCCGAAGCTGAAGTCCTCGGCGTCGAACACCAGGTAGCCGCCGGCGGGGATCGTCGTGCCGGCGGGGATGCGGTACTTGAAGTAGTCGCCGTCCGAATCGCTGAGGTACCAGCCTCCGATGTTGATCGCGGCGGCGGTGGTGTTGCGCAGTTCGATGGCGTCGAGGGCGGGCAGGTCGGTGTGCGTCAGCACCTCGTTGACGATCACGTCGTGCGCCATGCCGGCCCCGGCGGCCCCGGGGGTGCCCAGCCACTCGCCGCTGGAGCGCCAGTTGTCCGGGTCGGTGACGTCGCCCAGCGGGTCGATGACCTCGAGGGTCGCGCCCTTGCCGTCGGCGCGGCCGGGCCAGTCGCCGCTGTCGCCGAAAGCGAACTCGACCACGCTGCGCAGGCCGCCGTCCTGCAGGACGATCCGCTCGCCGCTGTTGCTCAGCGCGCCGTCGAAGGTCCCGAGAATCGGGATTCCCGTGCCGTACCGGGCCTGGAAGGCGGCCACGCTGCGGACGATCACGACCCGCTCGCCCGGATCGATCACTGCGGGGGCGAAGGTGTAGTCGATCCCCTTGGCGAAGGCGAATCCCGCCAGGCTGAAGGGGGCCGCCCCGGCGTTGGCCAGTTCGACGAACTCGAACAGGTCCGCGTCGGTGAAGCCCAGCGCCTGCTCGGCGAGCGTCGGCGGGTAGGGGTTGTAGTTGATCTCGGTGATCGCCAGCGGCGAGGGCGTCGTCATCGCGTAGGTGGCGACGGACGGGGCCGACCAGTCGCCGCCCGACAGCAGGCGAGCGGTGATCTGCGTATTGCCGTTGATCGGGATGCCATCGGTAGGCGCCGACTGCACGCTGCCCTGGAGCATCATGTCGAAGCTGACGTCGGAGCTGGAGCCGTTGCGCTGGTGGATTTCCACGGCCAGGACGTTCGTGCCGTCGACCAGCAGGTTCTGCAGGCCCGAGAACTGGTAGAACGTGGTCTCTTCGCTGCCGTCGGCGGCATCGAGGGCGCCGGTCGTATAGGTGACCGTGCCGGTGGTCAGGTTGTCGCGGACGATCTCGGTGCCGTTGAGGTAGACGATGGCGCCGTCATCGCGCTGCAGCCGGACGGTGAGGTCCAGGTAGTCCGAGGCGTCGTCGACGGTGAAGGCGTGGCGGAAGTAGGTGGTGATGTACTTGCTGGAGGAGTTGGGCCCGTAGCTGACGACGGTGGCCTCGTCGCCGTCGCCGTAGCCCAGTTGGGCCGGTCCGGAGGCCCAGCTGCCGTCGTTGAACGACGGGCTGCGCCAGGCGGTGCCCTGGTTGGAGCCGTTGTCGAGGTACTTCCAGACGGACCCGGCCGGGACGATGGTCTGCAGGCTCGTCGAGCCGGGGCTGTAGCTCGTCGCGCCGGGGGCGATGCCGCCGCCGGGCAGGCGGGGGTCGCTGCCGTCCAGGGTGTAGTAGATCGTCCCGCCGGCCGCCGTCATCGTGATGGGCGTGCCGGGATCGACGGGCACATTGGCCTGGCTGAAGTTCGGGATGGCGGGGTACTGCGCGTCGATCCAGTTGACGCGCTGGGTCAGCCAGTTCTTGAGGTAGTTGACCTCGCTGAGGTACGTCGTGCGGTCTTCGTATCCGTCGGGGTTGGGCCAGATGTACTCACCCAGCGTGTCCCAGCGGGCCTGGTCGCGGGGCTGGGCCTCGGCCAGCAGGGCGACGACGTCGTCGATGTCCTGCATCATGGCGTCGACCGACAGCATCCCGCTCCGCAGATCGCCCCACCGATCGACCGCGCCCTGGTAGAAGTCGGCGTCGCCGAACAGTTGCGTCCACCACGGCCACGTGCGGATCGCCTGCCAGCCGGTCGGCGAACCGAAGGTCCCGTTGTGGTTGCCCAGGGCGATATTGAAGTCCCACACCGGACCCATCGCCAGGCGGTTGTCGGTGTTGAGGTGCATGAAGACGCTGGAGTAGTACCCGTCGTTGTTGTTGGTCAACTCCTGCATCAATTCGTAATCGATGAACGACATCACGTCGAGGATGGCCGGATAGCCCCGCTGGGGGTCGTTGCGGGGGAAGCCGGCCTGGTTGTAGATCACCTTGTGGAACCGGTCGACGACGGCCTTGACGTAGGTTTTCTGGGCCTGCGTCATGAACGGCGGCTCCGGATCGGTGTAGACCCAGTTGTCGCTGGTGCGGATGATCGGATGGAAGTATCCGCCGGCGTCCGGCAGGCGGGTGGTGGAGGTTTCCTTCTCGATGATGAACCCGCCCTGGTACACGTAGGGGTCGCCGGATGTCGACGGGGAGATCGGGTCGTCCGGCAGCGGGTCGATGTCGACGCGGTCGTCGTCGCCCTTGATGCTCTCGATGAGCAGGTACACGCCGACGTAGTCCTCCATCGACACGCTGGAGTCCCCGTCCTGGTTGATGAACACCTCGCAGTAGCGGGTGCGGGTCTGGTAGTGGCCCATGTCGCCGAACCACTTGTAGCTGAGGTAGTTCCTCATGAGCGTCTTGTCGGAGTACGGCGCGTGGAGGATCCAGTCCGACTCGGCGGGCATGCCGAACAGCGCCGCGTTGCGCTCTTCCATCAGTCCGTCGGTACTGTCGGCGGGCGTGGCATCGGGCCCCTCGCCGTACAGTTCCACCTTGTACTGCTTCTTGGGGAAGCTCGTGGAGCTCTGGCCGCGGATCTTCATCCCGCTGTTGCCGGCGTACTCGGCCGCCCCGGCCAGTTCGGCCCGTTCGGTGACCGGGTCGATCTCGATGAAGGCCGCCGAGGTGAAGGTGTAGGTGGTGCCGTTGAAGCCCCCGCCGTACGAGTCGATGACCACCAGCGGCAGGTTCGAGCTGAAATCCGCCACGTCGGCCGCCAGGCGGATGTACGTCTCGCTGGTCACCGGGCTGTCAGACAACCCCGGCGCCCTGACCAGCGTGCGCACGCGCGTGGTGTTGCTGATCGAGATCGGCCCGCTGTAGACCGGCGAGGACGACGTCGGCATCGAGCCGTTGGTGGTATAGTGGATCGTCGCGCCGGGGGTGGTCGTCGACAGCGTCAGCGAAAAGCCGCTGGTGAAGGTGCCGCCGGCCGCCGAGTAGATCGCCGGGGCGGCCTGCGTGCCGACGTTGGCGGCTCCAGGCGTGGGGGTGGCGAAGTAGGCGGGATTGCCCGGCGAAACGATGCCGTACGACTGGCCGCCGGTCTGCGGGGGGAAGGTTGGGGCGTATTCGAATTCCACCGTCACGCCGTCGGGCGCCACCAGCGCGAGGTACTCCCCGTCACCCGAGAGCTTGAAGTCGGTGTGCAGTTCCGCCGGATCGACGCGATCCTTGCCCGACGCGAACACCACCAGGTAGTCCCCGGCGTCCAGCGTCACCGACGGAAACGTCCAGCGGGTCAGGTCGGCCGGGTCGTCGGTCAGGTGCCAGCCGGCCAGGTCCACCGCGGCGCCGGAGGCGTTGTAGATCTCCACCCAGTCGGAGTGCTCGCCGTCGGCGTCGGCCAGCGGGCCGTCGTTGACGGCCATGAGTTCGGTGATCCACAGATCGCCCGCCAGCAGCAGCCGGGGCTCCAGGCCTTCCAGCATCGCCGGGGCCTGACAGGATTCGCTCATCCGCTCCGCACGCGCATCACGCCGGGAAGATCTCGTACGCACAGCCCTCTCCTTCTACAGGCACGCCGGAGCTTCGCCCCGGAAACAGATTCCTACAGCACCGTATACGCACTCCGATCCGTCGTCCCCAGTTTCCCCGCCCACAGCCCCGGCCCTTCGACCGCCCTGGCCCGGCGCGCCTCCGGCCGCCGCCGCCGCACCGTCCGCGCCGGGCGGACCGTCTCGGCGCGGACCGGCTCGCCGGCCGCCAGCAGATCCACCGGCTCGGCGCCGGCGGCCGGCGCGGGGGCGGCGCCGAACTGCTGCTTGAGCAGCACGAAGTCGTCCAGGTCGACCGTCCCGTCGCCGTTGCCGTCGCCCAGGGGGCCGGGCGTGCCGAAGTTCTGCTTGAGGATCACGAAATCGTCCAGGTCGACCGCCCCGTCGCCGTTGAAATCGGCCGAGCGCGCCGGCGCCGCGGCCCGCCCGGGGGTCGGGGCGGCTGCGGTCCAATGGGCCGGATCGTTGCCGAAGGACGCGCCGGTCCGCTGCAGGGACGATCCGCCGCCATCGGCCGCGACCGGCCACGGGGCCGCGTCGTCATAGACCACGCGATCCATCAGCACCTTGGGGTGAAGGGTCGGCTGGCCCGCCGGCGGGGAGTCGAACGCGTACAGCTCCACGCTCTCGCCGCTGTTGTTCAGCCTGCCCGACCACGGGCCCACGATGTCGACGCCCGGCGCCAGGCCGGACAGCCCGTAGGCGGCCATGAAGGCGTTGAGCCGCACGGTGTCGGCCATCGCGAAGCCCACCACCAGCAGCCGTCCGTCGGCCGGCAGGACCGCGGCGGCCGGGAAGGCGTACTCAACGCCGCCGCCCAGTTGCCAGGGGGTGTTCTCGTCGGCATCCTTCCAGCCGTTACCGTTGGCGTCGTACCAGCCCAGGGGCACCGCGGCGCCGCTGACGTTGTGCAACTCGATGTACTCCATCGCATCCTCGTCGGCGCCGGCCGGATGGTACATGATCTCGCTGACGATGACCGGCCCGATCACCGGGTCGTCGTTGTTGGCGGCGCCCAGCGTGACGGTTCCCAGGGACGTCAGTTCGCCGGCGGCGTTGGGATAGCGCCCGAAGGGCACGCCGTTGAAGGCCGCACCGAACTGGACGTGGTCGGCGAACCGGATCAATCCGCCGCTCGCGTCGGCGGCCATCAGCCAGACGTGTTCGCCCTCGGCCGCCGACAGGCCGAACCCGGCCGCCCCGGCGCCAAAGTCGGTCGCGTCGAACACCACGTACCCGCCGGCGGGGATCGTCGTCCCGTCGGGGATGCGGAACTTGCGGTAGTCCTCGCTACTGTCGCTGAGATACCATCCGCCGATGGCGACCGGCGAGGCGGTCTTGTTGTGCAGCTCAATCGCATCGACCTGGGGCAGGTCGGTGTGCGTGAGCACCTCGTTGATCACCACGTCGTCCACGACGCCGACGTCCCCGGGCCACCCGGGCGTGCCGCCGTAGTAGTAGCTCGAGCGCCAGTTCGCCGGGTCGCTGTAATCGCCGGCGGTGTCGACGATCTGCAGCGCAGCGCCCCTCCCGTCGGCGGCCTGGGGCCAGGGCTCCGCATCATTGTACGTGAACCGCTGGATGTCGCGGCCGGCGCCGTCGACCAGGGCGATCATCTCGCCGTTGTTGTTCAGCGAACCGCTGTAGACCCCGTCGACGGCCACGAACAGCCCGTACCGCTGGCGGAACGCGTCGGGGTCGGCCGCCAGCACAAGCCGCTGGCCCGCCGCGAGCGCGTCGTCGGGCGCGAAGGCGTACTCGATCCCCTCGGCGACACGCACGCCGAACAGGCTCACTGGCTCGGGGCCGTCATTGATGAGCTCGACGAACTCGAACGCCTCGGCGTCGGTGAACCCCGCGGCGATCTCGGCTGCCGTCGGCGCGTAAGGATGGTAGTTCAGCTCCGTGACACGCAGCGACGGCAGCGTCTCGGCGACGTACATCGCCTCGACCGGCCCGCTCCAGGCAGTCCCGGATTTCACGCGGGCGACCAGTTTCGTCGTCCCCGCCAGCGTAAGGGTCGTGCCCGGAGTGTAGACGCTTGCTGACGGAGAAACTCCCCCGCCGCTCAGGCGCGGATCCGTACCATCCGTCGTCAGGTAGATCGTCCCGGACGGAGCCGTCAGCGACACGCCGAAAACGTCGCTCACCACGCCGGGGGGCACGTCGAAGACCGGCGGTCGGATGAACTGCGCATCCATCCAGGCGACGCGGTCGGCCAGGAAGTCCTTCAGGAAGTCGATCTCGCTCTGCCAGGTCGTGCGGTCCTCGAACCCGTCGGGGTTGGGCCACACGTAGGTGCCCAGCGTGTTCCAGCGGGCCTGGTCGCGCGCCTGCGCCTCGGCGAGGTAGATCTGCAGGGCGTCGATGTCGGCGACCATGCTGTCCAGGTCGAACATCTCGCGGCGGAACTGCTGCCAGTGGTCGACCCACATCTGGTTGAAATCGGCGTGCTTGGCCAACTGGGAGTACCACGGCCAGCCCTCGTAGCTCCAGCTCCAGCCGCTGGCCGTCTGACAGATGCCGTAGTCGACGTTGCCGTAGGCGATGTTGAAGTCCCACACCGGCCCCATGCTCAGCAGCCCGTTGCGGTCCTTGTACATGAACACGCTGCCGAACCAACTGTCGGTGTTGTTGGAGATCTGCTGGATGATGTCCCAGTCGACAAAGGACGCGGCATTGATGTAGTTGCCGTAGTTGCTGGTCCCCATCGCCGTGCGGGCGCTGTTGAGGTAGTTGGCGATGTACGTCCGCTGGGCGGCGGTCATCTCCTCGGGCCGGGGCTCGATGTAATTGAGGTACATGTTGGAGTGCTGGAACCAGCCGACGCCCTGGGCGCCCTCGGTGCGGCTTTGGGCGACACCCTCCAGGATGTACCCGCCGGTGACCTCGGGGGAGGCGTTGTCCTGCGGGGTCATCCGCTCGATGTCCACGCGGTCCTCGTCGGCCTTGATCTTCTCGACCAGGACGTACACGCCCACGTAGTCGTCGGCCGAGACGCTGGAGGAGCCCGAGGTGTTCAGGAACACCTCGCAGTAGCGGGTGCGGACGGAGTACCAGCCCATCTGGCCGTACCACTCGTACGTGAGCACGTTCCGCATGAGCGTCTTGTCCGAGTACGGCGCGTACAGCACCCAGTCCGACTCGGAAGGCATGCCCAGCAGCGGCGCCGACAGGTCCTCGTTGGCCTCGTCGATCGTCTCGAACTTGTACTGCTTCTTGGGGAAGCTCGACGAACTGCTGCCGCGCACGTTCATGAGGCTGCGCCCGGCATAGTTCGCCGCGTCCGTAATCGCCGCCCGCCCGCCGGCGGCCGCGTCGATCAGGACCGCCGAGGCGAAGACCTCGTTGTCCCCGATCACGTTACCGTACGTGTCGATCACGACCAGCGGCAGGTTGGAGTCGAAGCTCTGCACGTCGGCGGCCAGGGCGATGTAGGTGCGGCTGGTGACCGGCCCGTCGGCGGTGCCGGTCTCGGTGACGATCGTCCGCACCTGCGTGGTGGCGCTGATCGTCAGCGGGCCGGTGTAGACGGGCGAGGCGGCCGTCGGCGTCGAGCCGTCCAGCGTATAGTGGATCGTCGCGGCCGGCGAGGCGACAGAGAGGGTCAGCGCAAACGGGCTGGTGAAGGTCCCGCCGTCGGCGGAGTACTGGACCGCCTCGGCAGTGTCGCGCACGTTGGCGGCGCCGGGCGTAGGCGTGCTGAGGTAGTACGGCGTCGGGTTCGTGCCCAGGATGCCGTACGAGACGTCGGCGATCGACACGACGCCCGTCAGGTCGTACTGGTGCTTGATGGTGACGCCGTCGGGGGCGACCAGGGCGAGGGTCGTGTCGCTGTCGCCGATCTTGAAGTTGGTGTGCAGTTCGGCGGCCGGGTCGGTGCGGTTCTTGTCGGACGCGAACACGACGAGATACTCCCCGGCGTCGAGCGTCACGGCCGGGAAGGTCCACTTGGCCAGGTCGGCCGGATCGTCGGTGAGGCGCCAGCCGGCCAGGCTGGCGGCCGTGTCGCCGGCGTTGTGGATCTCGATCCAGTCGGAGAAGGCGCCGTCGGCGTCGGCGAGCGTGGAGTCGTTGACCCCCATCCACTCGCTGATCCACAGATCCGCCGCCAACAGCACCCGATCTTCCAGCGGCTCCAGCACAGGAGTTCCGGGGAGCGAACCCCCGCTCAAGCCATTCTTCTGCCAATACTTGCGCATTAAGAACGGTATCACGATCTCCCTCCGCATGCAGCGCCGCTGCCCGGCACCCCCGAGCAGAAACACCGCTAAGCCTCGATTATATCACGGTTGCGGGGTTTCGGGGGTCATGAAATCGCCCTGAAGTGCCGGCCACCTCACCTTGACCCCCTCCGGCGGCCGGACTACACTGCCCATGGTGCCCACGCGCCCGTAGCTCAACAGGATAGAGCAGCGGTCTTCTAAACCGCAGGTTGGAGGTTCGAGCCCTCCCGGGCGTGAGTAGCAAGCTCCGGCTTTTACGGAGCTTGCGTTGTTTCCTGGCCAGGAAAACACGCCGCACCAGTCAATCTTCTGCGCTTTTTTCTGCGCATCCTGGCACTCCTCTGCTACAATCCGGGGCATGGCCAAGACCAAGCGCATCCCCGGCACGCTGGTGAAGCAGAGTGGTCGTTATTACTGGACTTTTACCCCTCCCGGCGCCGCAAAGCGAAA
>JAAYZK010000016.1 GCA_012514895.1 Planctomycetota bacterium
CAAGGACAACTTCTGGGAGATGGGCGACACCGGCCCCTGCGGGCCGTGCACCGAGATCCACGTCGACATGACCGATGATCTGTCCGGCGGGGCGCTGGTCAACGCCGGCGATCCGCGGGTGATCGAGATCTGGAACCTCGTGTTCATCCAGTTCAACCGCGACGTGGCCGGCCAGCTCACCCCGCTGCCGGCGCGGCACGTCGACACGGGCATGGGCTTCGAGCGGATCACCGCGGTCCTGCAGGGCGTCCGCAGCAATTACGACACGGACATCTTCACCCGCCTGTTCGACGCCATCGGCCAGATCACCGCCGCCGCGCCCTACACCGGCAAGCTGGACGACATGAAGGACGTCGCCTACCGCGTCGTCGCCGACCACATCCGGGCGCTGACGTTCGCCTTCACGGATGGAGCGCGGCCTTCCAACGAGGGGCGGGGGTACGTCCTGCGGCGGATCCTCCGCCGTGCGGCCCGGTATGGGTGGCAGTACCTCAACACGGGCGGGCGGGAGTTCCTCTACAAGCTCGTGCCCACGCTGGTCGACCAGATGGGCGAGCCGTTCCCCGAGCTGAAGCGCAACCCCGGCGAGGTCGCCGAGATCATCCGCGAGGAGGAGGCGGGCTTCAACAAGACGCTCGACCGGGGCATCGCCCTGTTCGAGGCCGAAGCCGCCGGGCTCGAAAAGGCCGGCAGGACCGAGCTTTCCGGCGAGGTCGCCTTCGAGCTGTACGCCACCTTCGGCTTCCCGGTGGACCTGACGGCCCTGATGGCCCGCGAGCGGGGGCTGACCGTCGACACGGAGGGCTACGACGCCGCCATGGCCGCCCACCGCGCCACCTCCGCCGCCGGCGGGGGGGCGTTCAAGGTCGTCCACGTGGCCGGCCTGCCGGCGACGGACGATGCGGCCCGGTATGATCGGGCGGACCTGAAGGCGACGGTCCGCGGCTGGGTCGTCGAGGGCCGGTTCGTCACGGACGGCTCGATCGGCGTCAACGAGGTCGTCTCGCTCGTGACCGACCGGACGAACTTCTACGCCGCCAGCGGCGGGCAGGTCGGCGACGCCGGGAAGATCACGACCGACACGGGCGTCTTCGCCGTTCACGACACGCAGTACAACGGCGCGTGCGTCCTGCACATCGGGCAGGTCGAGCGCGGCACGATCGCCGCCGGCCAGGCCGCGACGCTGAGCGTCGACCCCAGCCGCCTGGACACGATGCGCAACCACACCACGACGCACCTGCTGAACTGGGCCCTGCGGAAGGTGCTCGGCGGCCACGTCGACCAGAAGGGCAGCCTGGTGGACCCGGACCGCCTGCGGTTCGACTTCGCCAATCCCAAGGCCGTGACGGGCGAGCAGTTGGCCGAGGTTGAGCGGCTCGTCAACGAGCAGATCCTCGCCGACCGGGCGGTCGGGGTGAACATCCTCCCGCTGGCCGAGGCGATGAAGATCGAGGGCGTCCGGGCGGTCTTCGGCGAGAAGTACCCCGACCCGGTCCGCGTGATCAGCATCGGCACGGCCGACCCGCGGCGGGCGGCGGGGGTGTCGGTCGAGTTCTGCGGCGGCGCCCACCTGGACCGCACCGCCCAGGCCGGGCTGTTCAAGATCGTCGCCGAAGAGGCCGTCGCCAAGGGCGTCCGGCGCATCACCGCCCTGACCGGCCGCGCCGCCGTCCAGTACGTCCGCGCCATGGCCGACGTGCTGGGCGAGGTGACGGCGGCCCTGAAGGTTCCCGCCGAGCAGATCCCCGAGCGGATCGCGGCGATGCAGGCGGAGATCAAGACGCTCCGCAGGAAACTCGAATCCGGTGCGGCCGCCGGGGACGGGGGCGGGGCCGACGCGCTGGTCGCCGGCGCCAGGACGATCGGGGGCGTGAAGGTCGTCGTCGGCGAGCTCCAGGCCGCCTCGATCGCCCAGTTGCGCTCGGCGGTCGACCAGATCCGCCAGAAGTGCGGCGACCGGACCGCGGTCTTCGTCGGCTGGGTCGACGAGGGCAAGGTCACCCTCCTGGCCGCCGTCAGCGACGCCGTCATCGCCTCGACCGGCGCCAAGGCCGGCGACTGGGTCCGCGCCATCGCACCCCTGGTCGGCGGGGGCGGCGGCGGCAAGCCCCAACTCGCCCAGGCCGGCGGCAAACTGCCGGACAAGCTGCCCGAGGCCCTCACCGAGGCGGGCAAGTGGATCGAGGCGAAGCTGAACGGATAGGCGTGAGGCTTGAGGAACGGCGCCGCTGCCATGAGATGGGGTGCCGAGGCTTGAGTGAATAGAACGGGCGGGCCGGGATCATCGGACCCCGGCCCGCCCGCGTTGTTTCAACGGACGGCTACGGTGCTGTGATGTTGATCAGAACCTGTCCGGTCGTGACGCGGGAGTTGCCCGACGCCAGCGAGCCGCTGTAGTCGAAGGCGGACTTGTAGCGGGCGTGGGCGAAGCCGGCCCAGGTGCTGGTGGCGATGGTGCCGCCGGCGCTGTAGCCGGCCAAGGCGCTCTGGCGGTCGACGATGAACTCGCGGCCGGAGGTCAACCCCAGCGTCGGGTTGGAGCCGATCGTCCATCGCAGGTAACTCTCGGGGTCGGGATCATACCACGCCCCGTCGGCGCGGGTGGTATCGCTGTCGTACGTCTTGACGATGCTGTCGTAGAGGTACGCGCTGACGTACTCCTCCGCCCAGACCTTCAGCGAGAGGCCGTGCGCCGAGACGTTTTCGCTGATGATCGTCCAGTCCCAGGCGGTGCCGTTCTCGTCCGGCGGGGTGATCACCAGTTCGATGGTGGTCTCCAGGTCGCCGGGGTAGAGGGTCAGGCTGCCCGAGGAGTAGGAGTCGTGGAACCAGTCGGTCGTCGTGGCATCCTCGGTGTAGGTGATGGTGAAGGACGACCCGTCGGGGGCCGTGGTGAACGTCAGATGGTCGGCCAGATCGTCCAGGGAATTGGAGCGGGTCAGGACGTTGCCGCCGCGGCCGTCGAAGTAGATCAGGCTGCACCGGCGGGTGTAGCCGTCGGTGCTCAGGTAGCTGGTGTGGCCGCCCTGGCCGTTGCCGGCGTCGGTGAGATCCTTGAACGAGTAGACCGCGCCGGATTGGATGTCGACCTTGGCTTCCCAGTAGTTTACGGCCCCGTCGTGGGCGGTGATGGTGTAGCAGTCGCCGGGGGTCTGGACCACGGTCAGCGTGGCGCCGCCGGAGATGCTAACGTTGCTGATCGAATGCGTGCCGACCTCGCCCTTGCAGGCCCAGTTGTTCAGCGAGGAGGGCGACCCGGCCGCCAGACGGAAGGCGTAGTCGGTGGCGAGGGTCACCTCGCTCTGGCCTTCAGGGGTGACGTAGACGCTGTAGGTGTGGGCGGGGATGTTCACGACGACGCGGAAGTGGTACTCTGTGCCGGCCGTATAGGGCACTGAAGCGTCCGCCGCGTAGACGTTGTAGTCATAGGAGTCGATGTACCCCGAACTGTTGAACCGCGTCGTGACCGCGCAGTCGCCCCAGGCGTCGACCGTCCCCAGTGACAGGGCGGTCAGGCCGTCCATGTTGTTGCGATTGGGCGTGGCGTCGAAGGTCCAGGTGCACGTTCCGGCCTGGGTGGCGACGGAGAAGTTCTGCCAGGCGTACTGGCTGATGGCATCGCCGTCGGCCTGGACGTAGGCGATGAGCGAATCGCTGCCGGTAGCGCTATCGTCGTCGGTAACCGTCAGGGTGATGGTGTGCTGGCCGACGCTCAACACCGCGCTGGTCTGCGCGCCGGTGGCGACCTGGTTGGCGCCTTCTTTCCAGACGTAGCTGACGATCGTCCCGTCGGGATCGTACGAGGACGACCCGTTGAGCGTCACGGACTGGCTGCCGTTGTCGTCGGTGTCGGTGACGGTCTGATCGTTGCCGGCGTTGGCGACCGGCGGCTGGTTGGGGATGGCCGGCACGTATTCGTAGGCGCCGATGTCGACCACGCTGTTGTAGGGGACGGCCGTGCCTTCGATGTCCTCGCTGTAGCCGACGCTCGTGCCGGCGTCAATGCCCGGCGAGTCGGTGACCAGGTGGTAGTCGTACTCGGCGTCATTGACGAAGACGAGGGACTTGTCCATTTCGATGATTTCCCCTGTGCCCAGCGACCAGCCGTACTGGGACTTCTGGTTCCACATCAGCGACGTGTAGATGTTGTGGGAGATGTTGTCTCCGCAGCCGATGCCGGCGCCGTCGATGATGTTGTTGCGGACGATCAGGCCGTCGCGGCCGTACGTGCCGACGCTCAGGGCCTTGCTGTAGTTGTTCATCATGACGTTGTTGTAGTAGTGGAGGTTGTAGCTGGGCCGTGTGGAGCTGTTCCAGTCGGCGACGGTGTAGCCGTCGATGTCGGTCTGGAACACGTTGTAGGCGATGGTGAGATTGTTGGCGTCCTGGGTGGTCAGGGCGACGTTGCCGTCCCGGACGGTATTGCCGACGACCTCGACGCCGTCGCACTCGAGATAGAGCGTGATGCCGTTGGCGTGGACGCTGTTCTGCTCGAGGACCAGGTTCCCGCGGACCTCGCCGCCGACGACGCCGTACAGGCCGATCCCGGTGCCGCCGTTGCGGCGGACGGTGTTGTCGCGGATGACGCCGTTGGTGACGGAGCTGAAGAAGATGCCCCGGCCGTGCGCGTTGTCATGGACGTCGTTGTCCTCGGCGATCACGTCCACACCGCTGGCGACATAGATGGCGCCGTATCCTTCCATCGAGCTGTTCTGGGCCACCTCGTTGTTGGCGATGGTCAGGCCCGTCGTTCCCAGACGGCTTCGGATGCCGACGCCGCTGTGGTAGGCGCCGAAACCGGCGGCGTGGCGCATGACCTTGAAGCCCTGGATGATGATGTAATCCCGGGACCCCACGTCGATGCCGCACTCGCGGACGGAGGTCGTCACGACGGTCGTGTCGGGGTCGGCCTCGCACAGCGGCCAGAGGTAGATCATGTCGGTCGTCTCATTGATCACGTATTCGCCGGGCGTGTCGAGGATGGGCAGGCAGTTGGCCATCGCGTAGAGGGTGTTGCGGTCGGTGTAGATGTTCCCGCCGCCCAGCGGTGCGGTGATGATGGTGTCGGTGCTCGTGTTGAAGCCGGTGACCGCCAGCGTGGAAACGGCGTTGGGATTGTGCCAGACGTGTACGAAGCCGCCGTTCCAGTAGCTCGAGCTGGTCTGGGTGAAGTAGGTGCTGTCGGTGATGGTGACCTCGGTGTCGGTATCGGTCACCGCGGAGGGGGGGACGGAGTTGTAGGTGCTCAGATCGTCATAGGACATGGCGTCGGAGACGTTGGGGTCCTGCGCCATGGCCAGCAGCGTGTCGCCTTCGTAAAGGTTGGCCGTGAACAGCGACACGCCGGCCGGCAGGGCGATCTTGTAGATGTGCTGCCAGTTGGGGTTGTTGCCGCCGTCGGTGGAACTGGTGCAGGCGGTCCAGCCGGTGAGCTGCTGCGACCCGTCGATGACGGCCCGCCCGGTGCCGAAGGTTCCGGCGGTGTTGCCGTCGAAGACAATCGGGTTGCCGGAGGTTCCTGAAGCGCTGATGCTGATCTTGCCCCGGTAGTGGACGGCGCCCTTGAAGATGACGGTGTCGCCGCCGACCAGCGTCGTCGACGCCGGCGTGCCCGTGGCGTTGGCGTCGCCGGGGCAGTGCTGCCAGGCGGCGGCGGGCGAGGTGCCGGCGGCAGCGTCCGAGCCGCCGGCAAAGTCGACATAGTACGTTGTAGCCCATGCGGTTGAGCTCAGCAGCGCCAGGACCAGCAGACCGGGGGTCAGGGGGTTTGCTTTCATCGGATTTCACCTTTCAGAAGATGTGAGTGCGGCGGGGACGCAGCGTCATCCGGGCAACTGCGCGCATTCGCCGCGAAGAAACTCGACGTTACCAATGCGTCTTCCGGAACTGCCCCCCCGGAAGAACGGCCCTCACGGGCATGGCCCAGCATGACGTGCGGACTGGGCACTTTCTTTCATGAATTTACATCACCCCCTGAGCAATGCAAGGGCAAAAGCGCGGCCGCCATGGCGAGGGGATGGGGCCGGCGGGCGGGGCAGCCTTCCGGCCGGTTGTTTTTACTTGACAACCTCGGCGGGGGCACCTACCTTGCTACGCTTGTTTCCGGGGGCTTGCCGGGAGTGGTTCGCGCGCGGGCGTTTGAACACCTACTCTGCAAGCCTTGTCTTTTCAGAAAGATAGATCATGCAACCGAAGAGGAAGACTTCACGGGCCCGGACGCGGACGCGGCGGTCGCACCACGCCATGACGCCGCCGGCGTTCGTGGACTGTCCCCGCTGCAATAACGCCAAGCTGCCGCACGCCGCCTGCGAGAACTGCGGGTACGTCCGGCCGGGATTGAGCCTGGACATCCAGAAAGAGGATTAGCGCATGCGGATCGGCGTCGACGCCATGGGCGGCGATCTGGCTCCCGCCGAACAGGTCGCCGGGGCGCTGGCTGCCCGCGAGCTGCTGACCGAGGATGACCGGATCGTTCTGTACGGACGACAGGGCGAGATCGTCGAGCACCTGAAGGTGGCCGGCGACTGGTCCGAGCGGATCGCGGTGGTCGACTGCCCCGAGATGATCGGCATGAGCGAGCCGCCGGTCGAGGCCCTGCGCGCCAAGCAGAACAGTTCGCTGGTGCGCCTGGCCCAGGCCCACCGCTCCGGCGAGGTCGACGCGATGATCTCGGCCGGCAACACCGGCGCGTGCGTGGCGGCCGCCCAGATGCACCTGCGGCGGCTGGCGGGCGTGCACCGGCCGGGCATCGCGATCATCGTGCCGACGTTCCACGGGCCGGTCGTGCTCTGCGACGTCGGCGCCAACGTCAACTGCCGCCCGCTGCACCTGCTGCAGTACGGCGTCATGGCCGGCATCTACCTCAACCGCGTCGCCGGCGTCGAAGCGCCGCGGGTGGGGCTGATGAGCATCGGCGAGGAAGACACCAAGGGCAACGCCCTGGTCCGCAGGACCCACGAACTGTTCCGCCGGCGTCCGGAGATCCGGTTCGTCGGGAACGTCGAGGGGCGGGACCTGTTCCGCAACAGTTGCGAGGTCGTCGTCTGCGAAGGCTTCGTGGGCAACGTGTGCCTGAAGCTCATGGAAGGGCTCGCCGAGGGGCTGTTCAAGGCCCTCGCCCGCGAGCTGGCCCAGCAGACTGAAGGGGCCTTCGCGATGAAGGCGCGGCTGGCCCTGGGGGCGCTGGCGGCGCGGTACGACTACAGCGAGTACGGCGGGGCGCCGCTGCTGGGGGTCAACGGGATCTGCATCATCTGTCACGGATCGAGCAACGCCCGGGCGATCTACAACGCGATCCGCGTGTCCAGGGAGTTCGCCACGCAGGGGGTCAACGAACGGATTACGACTGAACTGACTCAGAACGCAGGGATGGGTGAATGACCGGATCGCTTCGAGGCGCTGTCGTGGGCACGGGGTCGTACGCCCCGCAGACCGTGATGACCAATGCCGATTTCGAGAAGATCCTCGACACGTCGGACGAGTGGATCGTCCAGCGGACGGGGATCCGCCAGCGCCACCTCGTGGCCGACGGCGAATCCAGCGCGACGCTGGCGACCGAGGCGTCCCGCCGCGCCCTGGACGACGCGGGGATGGCGCCGGGCGATCTCGACCTGATCGTCTGCGCGACGGTCTCGCCGGACATGCTCCTGCCCTCGACCGCCTGCTTCGTGCAGGAGGCCCTGGGGGCGACGGACGTGCCGGCCTTCGACGTCTCAGCCGCCTGCAGCGGGTTCGTCTATGCCCTGGCGACCGCCAACGGCTTCATCAGCCAGGGCCTCTACCGGCGGATCCTGGTCATCGGCGTGGACACCCTGAGCCGGTTCGCCGACTTCTCCGACCGGGGAAGCTGCATCCTCTTCGGCGACGGCGCCGGCGCCGCGGTGATCGAGGCGACCGACCGGCCGGACAGGGGCGTGCGGTACCTCAAGCTCGGGGCCGACGGGAAGGGCTGGGACTACATCTGCATGCCCGCCGGCGGGTCGCGCAAGCCCGCGACGGCCGAAACGGTCGCCGCCGGCGAGCACTTCATCAAGATGCGCGGGCGCGACGTCTACAAGTTCGCCGTCGAGAAGATGGCGTTCCTGCTGGAAGACGCGATGGCGGCGTGCAACCTGTCGGTCGACGACATCGACATGGTGATTCCCCACCAGGTCAACCAGCGGATCATCGAGTCGGCGACGGAGAAGGTGAACTTCCCGATGGACAAGGTGTACGTCAACATCGAAAGGTACGGCAACACCTCCGGCGCATCGATCCCGCTGGCCCTGGACGAGGCCCGGCGCAACGGCCAGTTGGGCAGCGGCGCGACGGTCCTGATGGTGGCCTTCGGCGCCGGGCTCACCTGGGGCGGCGCCGTGGTCGGCCTGTAACCGCCGCGACGGCGCGGCCGTCGCCGGCACGAGAGTGAAAAGGAGTTCACGCGATGTCAGTGGCCTTCCTCTTTCCGGGGCAGGGCGCCCAGCACGTGGGCATGGCCCAGGACCTCTGCCGCTCGCACGGCGAGGCGGCGGCCTGCTTCGAGCAGGCCGAGGCAATCACCGGACTGCCGCTGCGCCGGCTGTGCTTCGAGGGCCCCGAGGACGAACTGGCCCGCACCGACATCAGCCAGCCGGCGATTTTCACGATGTCGATGGCGGTCCTCCGCGTCGTCGAGGCGATGAGGGGCGAGGCGGTGGCCGCCGACGTGGTTGCGGGCCTGAGCCTGGGCGAGTACACGGCCCTGTGCGCCGCCGGGGCGATCAGCTTCGAGACGGGCGTGGACCTTGTCGCCCGTCGCGGCCGCTACATGCAGGAGGCCGCCGAGGCCACCGACGGCGGGATGCTCTGCCTGCTGGGGGCCGACGAGGACGTCGCCGAGGCGGTCTGCCGGAAGGCGTCGCCGGCCGGGCGGATCCAGCCGGCGAATTTCAACTGCCCCGGCCAGATCGTCCTGTCGGGCGAGACGGCCGCCTGCCGCAAGGCCGCCGAGGCGGCCCAGGAGTGCGGAGCCAGCGGGGTGGTCGAGTTGAAGGTCGCCGGGGCGTTCCATTCGCCGCTGATGCAGCCGGCCGCCGACCGGCTCGCCGAGGCCCTGGCCGCCGCCGACATCCGCCCGCCGGCGGTGCAGGTGCTGTCCAACGTCACCGGCGAACCCCACGACCGCGACGGCGACGCCATCCGCCGCCGCCTGCTGGAGCAGTTGACCCACCCGGTGCTGTGGCAGCGGAACTGTGAGTACCTCCTGGGCGCCGGCGTCGGGACTTTCCTGGAGATGGGGCCCGGCCGCGTGCTGGCCGGCCTGATGCGCCGGATCGACCGGCGGACGCGGGTGACGAGCCTGAACGACCTGGCCTCTGTCGAGGCGTACGCCAACGGTTGAAAGTCCGCCGGCGCCGGTGTACACCAGGGGTGGGGGTTTAACGAAAGGATCGGACTATCATGACGGATGCTGGGAAAATCGCCATCGTCACCGGTGCGGCCCGCGGGATCGGCCGCGAGATCTGCCGCGAACTGCTGGACGCCGGCATGACGGTCGTAGGCGTGGACATCAACGACGCCCTGTTCGCCGAAGCCGTCAAGGCCCTGGGCTCGCCGCAGACGCTGGAGTTCCGCAAGCTCGACGTGACCGACAGTGCGGCCTTCGAGGCTCTCGTCGACGACGTGGTCGCCAAGTACGGCCGCATCGACGTGCTGGTCAACAACGCCGGCATCACCCGCGACGGGCTGCTGATGCGGATGAGCGACGAGGACTGGGAGCTGGTGCTGAAGGTGAACCTGTTCAGCGCGTTTTACGGCACGCGTGCGGCGGCGAAGTACATGGTCCGCCAGCGGGGCGGGAGCATCATCAACATGTCCAGCTATTCCGGTCGGGAGGGCAACCGCGGGCAGGCGAACTACGCCGCCTCGAAGGCGGGCATGATCGGCCTGACCAAGACCACCGCCAAGGAGCTGGCGGGCAAGGCGGTCCGCTGCAACGCCGTCGCCCCGGGTTTCATCGAGACCGAGATGACCGCCGTGCTGCCCCAGCAGGCCAAGGACATCGCGTTGAGCCTGATCCCCATGAAGACGATGGGGCAGCCCGCCGACATCGCCAAGGCGGTGCGGTTCCTGGCCTCGGACGACAGTAAGTACATTACTGCACAAGTGATAAGCGTCGACGGCGGCATGCATACCTAGCCGGAGTATTATTCTGGGCACAAACGCTTGCCAGCGTTGGAGCTTGGCCGTTATAGTACCGCGACGGTTCGGACGACCGGAACGAAACCCCCCTGCGGGGGAGGCATCTGTAGAACTTGAAGTGGAGGTCCACAGCGTGGCCGACAACATTGAAGAGAAGGTCATCGACATTGTCAGTGAGCAGATGGGCGTGGACAAGAGCGAGATCACGCGCGAGACGTCGTTCGTCAACGACCTGAACGCCGATTCGCTGGACACCGTGGAACTGGTCATGGAGTTCGAGGACCAGTTCGACCTGAGCATCCCCGACGACGAAGCGGAGAAGATCCAGACCGTCGGGCAGGCCATCGATTACATCACCGAACACGCCTCGTAGAAGACGGAATCCTCCATGTCCAAGCGTCGGGTAGTGATTACCGGCCTGGGAACGGTCAACCCGTTGGGCAACAGCGTCCCGGCGTTCTGGGAAGGCATGCTCGCCGGCCGCAGCGGCGTCACCCGCGTGACGAAGCTCGACGCCAGCCAGTATGACAGCCAGATCGCCGGGGAGGTCAAGGACTTCCCCGGGATCCCCGAGGCGTACGTGTCCAAGCGCGAAGCGAGACGGCTCGACCCGTTCGCCGAGTACGCCGTCGCCGCCGCCGTCGAGGCGGTGATCGACAGCGGGCTGGACTTCCAGAAGGAGGACCGGCTCAAGTGCGGCGTCGTCGTCGGCAGCGGCATCGGCGGGCTGCAGGAACTCGAGACGCAGCACGAGCGCCTCATGGCCAAGGGACCCTCGAAGGTCTCGGCGTTCACCATCCCCAAGCTGATGGTCAACGCCGCCGCCGGCAACATCTCCATCCTCTGGCAGCTCCAGGGCCCCTCCGTGGCCACCGTGACCGCCTGCGCGTCGGCCGGCCACGCCATGGCCGACGCCCTGCGGTACGTCCAGAGCGGGATGTGCGACATCGTCCTGACCGGCGGCAGCGAGGCGGCCGTCACGAAGATCGGGCTGGCCAGCTTCTGCGCCCTCAAGGGCCTGTCCACCCGCAATGACGACCCCGCCACCGCCAGCCGTCCGTGGGACGAGGGACGCGACGGGTTTGTCATGGCCGACGGCGCCGGCATCGTCGTCCTGGAGGAGTTCGAACACGCCAGGGCCCGCGGTGCGGCGATCTACGGCGAACTCCTCGGGGCCGGCAGCAGCGGGGACGGCTACCATATCACCGCCCCCCAGCCCGACGGCGCCGGGGCGGCCCTGGCCATGCAACGGGCCCTGAAGGACGCCGGGATCGAGCCCGGGCAGGTCGGCTACATCAACGCGCACGGCACCAGCACCCAGTTGGGCGACATCGCCGAGACCAAGGCCGTCAAGGCCGTCTTCGGCGACCACGCCTACAAGGGGCTGATGATCAGCTCCACCAAGAGCTTCATCGGCCACTCCCTGGGCGCCAGCGGTGGCATCGAGATGGTTGCCGTCGCCAAGGCGATCCGGGAGGGCGTCATCCCCCAGACGCTCAACCTGCAGACCCCCGGCCAGGAGTGCGACCTCGACTACGTCCCCCGCGAGCCCCGCGCCGCGAAGGTGAACGTCGCGATGAGCAACAGCTTCGGCTTTGGCGGCCACAACATCTCGCTGGTCGTCCGCCGCTTCGCCGACTGACCGACCAGGGCACAAGTGCATTGAACGGCGGCCGTTGCAGTACAACGGCCGCCTTTTTTTCGTGGTCCGGCGGCGTGAGAACCGCTCCAGTCGGCCCCGGTTCCTGTCCGATAATGAGCCTGTGAATCCGGTGATGGAGAAATCTGCGTCCGTACGTTCCTCCCGCAGCGGCGATCTGACGCGCCTGCTCCGCCTGAAGGTGCCGGTGATCGTCCAGCTTGCCCGCAAGAAGATGAACGTCGACGCCATCGCCAAGATCGCCGTCGGGGCCATCATCGAGTTCGACAAGAGCGCCGAAGAGCACCTCGAACTGAAGATCCGCGACAAGACGATCGGCTACGGCGCCGCTGTCAAGATCGGCGAGAAGTTCGGCCTCCGCGTCGCCTCCATCGTCGACGTCCGCGAGACCATCCAGGCCCTCGGCGACGGCGAGTAGTCACGCCCCCTGCGTCTCCCGCACCAGCGCCTCGGCGCGCTGCATCGCCTGCTCGCGCGAGGCCACCTGCTCGTCGAGCTGTTCGTCGTAGAGCGCCCTCAGCACGCGGCCCAGCAGGGGACCCTCGGTCAGCCCGAGCTCCTTGAGGTCGTCGCCGGTGACCAGCGGGGGCGGGGCGACCTGGGCCGGGTCGATGGCATCGGCGCGCCGGGCAGCGGCGCGGCCGTGCGCGTCGCCGCCGGTGAGGCGGCGCTCTTCGGCGGCCCAGAGCTTCGCCAGCCGGTTCCACGTCGGCGAGGCCATCAGCCGCTTGAAAGCCGGCAGCGGCAGGTCCGCGGCAGTCCGCCATCGCGGCAGGTTCGCCGCCAGGTGGAGCAGCCCGTCCCGCAGGTCGTTGGGGGCGCCCCAGTGGCGGCAGAGCCGCCGGATCGTCCGCGCGTCGGCGTCGGCGAGGATGCACGCCAGCGACAGGACCGGGTCTCGCTGGTCGGCCAGGAGGTCCAGCCGCCCGAGGATGGCCTGCCAGGACGCCTCGGCGACGATGGCGGGTCCAAAGACCGGCTCGGCCAGGCCCAGGCCGTGCATCTGTCGCACCGCGGCGGCGGCGTTGGGGCCGGCGAGCATCTTCTCCAACTCGTCGCGGATCCGCTCGCCGCTGATCCTCGTCAGGTGCGCCGCGTGGCGCCGGACCGCTTCGGCCGTGGCCGTCTCGATGACGAAGTCGAACCGCGCGGCGAAGCGGACCGCCCGCAGCAGCCGCAGGTAGTCCTCGGCCATCCGCCGGTCGGGATCGCCGATGGCGCGGACGATGCCGGCCCGCAGGTCCTCCTGGCCGCCGACGTAGTCGATGACCTGCTCGGCGATCGGGTCGTAGAACATCCCGTTGATGGTGAAATCCCGCCGCAGGGCGTCCTGGCGGGGGCTGGAGAACCGCACCCCGGTGGGCCGCCGGCCGTCGGCGTAGCTGAGGTCGTCGCGGAAGGTCGCCACTTCGACCGTCCGCCGCCGCCGGACCACCATGGCCACGCCGAACTTCGCCCCGACCATCAGCACGCGTTTGAACAGCGCGGCCACCTGTTCGGGCGTCGCGTTGGTCGCCACGTCATAGTCGGTGGGCGCCAGCCCCAGCAGCATGTCGCGCACGCACCCCCCGGCCAGCAGGGCCTCGAACCCCGCCTCCCGCAGCGTGCGGACCACCTCCATCGCATCCTCTCTCGTGGCTCCCTTCGCCATGGCTCCCAGAGTACGCGCCCGATCGAGAGAGGCAATAGGCTGCCCGTCTACGCCTCCGGGACCGACAGTGCCGCGGTGACCGACGCGTGGATGGCGTCGTCGAGGGCGGCGCCGATCAACTGGACCGTGAAGCGGCGGTCGGTGCCGGTGAGGAAGCTGTCGAGCTTGCGGCGGCCGAAGCCCAGGACGGTCATGTTGTGCTGCATGGGCCAGTACGAGTCGGCCTCGTCGCCGCCGTCGTGGTGCACCAGGACCAGCGCCCGCCCGGCGGCCGGCGAGCCGAAGGCGACCCACTTGGGGTGGGCGAGGACCTCGTCCCACGACTGGCCCACCGTTGTCCGGATGCCGCGCGAACGCAGGCAGAAGTCGTTTGTCTCGTCGAGCTTGCCGCCCGGCGTGCCCTCGTAGAGGAACCAGTAAGGTTCCGGCGCCGCCCGGACCGTCAGGTGGGCCCAGAGCGTCGTGATCTCCCAGCGGACCGCCCAGCGGCCGTCCTCGGCGGTCGATTCGATGACGGCGCGCCCGTCGTCGGCCTCCACGAGACGGCTCTGGCAGGCGTCGCCGCCGGGGTGGAAGTACCCGGCCGGATGCACGAGGTTGGGGATGCCCCGGTACCTGCCGTCCGAGCCGCCCGTCGGGCGGAAGCTGATCCAGTCGCGGCCTTCGGGGTCGACCAGCGAGGCGAAGCCCGCCCCGGCCTTGTGGTAGTACCAGGTCGCCGACGGCGTGGCGATCCTGAACGTCGGCTGGCCCTGGTAGTCGGCCAGTTCGGTGACCTCGACGGTGGTGGTCATGATGGGTCCTCTGCTGTTGCCATGAAGGCGATGGATTATACGCGCCCGGCGGGTCTCCCGCGCGGGGTCCGGCGGTTGGCCAGGGCCGTCTCCAGCACGAGCAGGACGATCACCGCCGCCAGGAGCGGCTCGCCCAGGGCGATGCCGCCGGCGCGGGCGGCTGCGGCGGCGTGGACGGCCTCGACCGACTCGCCCAGGACGGCGCCGCCCTCGACCAGCGCCGCCAGGGCCGCGCCGTCGATCCGCCGCAGATCGACCTCGCCGGCTTCGGCGTTGACGGCGATCACGCCTTCGTCGCCGCCCGGGA
>JAAYZK010000179.1 GCA_012514895.1 Planctomycetota bacterium
CGCCGTGACGGCGCTGCAGGCCGCCGGGCTGCGGATCGTGTCGATCGAGGACGTCACCCCGTTGCCCCACAACGGTTGCCGCCCGAGGAAGAAGCGCCGCGTCTAGCGCGGGGGCGCCCTGACGATGTGATGGCATGCCGGCGTGCGACAGGAGCCGCCGGGCGATAGGAGCAATAGATACGATGGGACGGTATACAGGACCCAAGTTCCGACTGGACCGCCGCGAGGGCGTCAACATGATGCTCAAGGGCATTCGATCCCGCACCGCCAAGCACCCGCTGGAGCGGCAGGGACACGATACCGCCCCCGGCGTGCACGGCTGGCGGCGGAGCCGCGGAAGCGAATACGGGATTCGCCTGCGGGAGAAGCAGAAGGTCAAGCGCTACTACGGCGTGTACGACAAGCAGTTCATGCGGTACTACCGCATGGCCGAGCAGGCCAAGGGCAACACCGGCGTGGCGATCCTCGTCATTCTCGAACGCCGCCTGGACAACGCGGTGCACAAGCTGGGATTTGCCCCCAGCCGTTCGTCCGCCCGCCAGATGGTGGCCCACGGGCATCTGCTCGTCAACGGCCGCAAGTGCGACCGCCCCGGGTACCTCGTGCAGGTCGGCGACGTCCTGACCATCAAGGACAACCCCCGAAGCCAGCAACTGGTTCGGCGGAACCTCGAAGAACTGGGCGCGCCGGTTCTGCAGAACTGGCTGAGCCTGGATATGACCAAGCTGGAAGGCAGTGTGACGGCCATGCCCACGCGGGACGACGTCCAGATCCCCGTGGAAGAGCACCTCATCGTGGAGTTCTGCAGCCAGTAGGGTGCCGCAGTCCCCGAAGCGGAACAGATACCCGGCTCGTCGACGGCCTTTGCGGGGGGCCGATGCCCGACGGGCTGATCGATACGGAGGCACAAGCCAATGCGAATTAGGTGGCGTGGCCTGGAGTTGCCGACCCGCGTGGTCAGCGATCAGGAAGTGTCTACCCCGACGTACAGCCGTTTCATGGTCGAGCCCTTCGAGCGAGGACTGGGCACCACGATCGGCAACTCGTTGCGCCGCGTGCTGCTCAGCAGCATCGAAGGCGCGGCGGTGACCAATGTCAGGATCAGCGGAGCGGCCCATGAATTCCAGTCGCTGCCCGGGGTGATGGAGGATGTCACCGACATCATCCTGAACGTCAAGAGCCTGATCGTCAAGATGCACACGCCCGGCACGAAGCGCATGGTCGTCCGCAGCTCCGCCAAGGGGGCGGTGACGGCCGACATGATCGAGGCGGATCCGGCCATCGAAGTGATCAACCGCGACCTCGTGTTGGCGACGCTGTCGGACAGCATCGACTTCGAGATGGAGATGACCGTCGAGAGCGGGCGCGGGTACGTGCCCGCCGCCGAGCTGATGCCCGCCGAGGCCGAGCAGGAGATCGGGCTCATCCATGTCGATGCCTCCTTCTCGCCGGTCACCCGCGTGCGGTACCAGACCGAGGCGACCCGCGTCGGTCAGAAGACCAACTACGACCGGCTCATCATCGAGGTGTGGACCAACGGCACCATCACGCCCGAGATGGCCATGGTCGAGGCCGGCAAGATCCTCCGCAAGCATCTGAACCCGTTCGTCCAGTACTTCGACCTGGGCGCCGAACTGCCCTCCGGCCCGCCGGCCGAGCAGACCTCCCAGGCCGACCATGAGTTCACCGAGAAGCTCTCCATGCCCATCGCCGAACTGGACCTCAGCGTGCGGGCCAGCAACTGCCTGCAGTCGGCCGAGGTGAAAACGGTGGGCGATCTGGTCAAGATGAGCGAGGCCGACCTGCTGAAGGTGCGAAGCTTCGGCAAGACCAGCCTCCGCGAGATCAAACGCAAACTGGCGGACATCGGGCTGACGTTGGGATTGAACGTGAATCTCCCGGAATCGGCGATGTTGTCGGATGTTGTCGACGACGAAGACGACGACTTCGGGACGGAAGACGAGGAAGAGTGACCCCTGGTCCGCCGCTGAGGCGGCTTGAAGGCTGAAGGTTGGTATCATGCGGCACCGCGTATCCGGAAAAACACTGAATCGTACGTCGGCCCATCGCAAGGCGATGCGCCGGAACCTGGCCATCGCGCTGTTCCAGCACGGGGCGATCCGAACCACGGAGGCCAAGGCCAAAGACCTCAAACCCTTCGTGGAGCGGCTGATCAGCCACGCGCGCAAGGGCACCGTCCATGCACGCCGGCTGATCAGCGCCGAGCTGGGCAACCGCCGCGGGGATCGCGGCGTCCTGATGGACGACGAGGGCAACCCCCAGGACAAGGGCCTCCTGGATGTGCTGTTCGACGACATCGCCCCCCGCTATGCCGATCGCCCCGGCGGGTACACCCGCATCATCCGCCTGGCCGAACGCCGCCTCGGCGACGCCGGGCGGCAGGTGGTCCTGCAACTGGTCGAGGAGGCCGGCGCCGGGGGCGGCCAGGGCGGTTCGCGCGGCTCGCGCCGCAAGCGCCGGGCGGAAGCGCGGCATGAGGCGGTCGCCGCCGTCGGCGCCGAGGGCGAAGCTGCGGCGCCGCAGCCCGCCGAGCCCCGGCAGGCCGACGAGGACGGGAAAGAAGACTAGCGGCCGGCCGGTCGTTCAGGTATGCTCGCAAGCCCGGTGTCACAGCCGGGCTTGTTCTTTGGGCGGGCGAGGGGCCGCCCGGGGTGCGCTGCCGATCGGGAACCGGGAGAGGTGCCATGGAAGCGAACGCCGATCCGAACTGCGTGTTCTGCAAGATCGTTGCCGGCCAGATCCCCTGCGCCTCGGTTCTGGAGACGGATGAAGCGCTGGCGTTTCTGGACATCAATCCCCTGGCGCGGGGGCACGTCCTGCTGATTCCCAAGCGCCACGCCGCCAAGCTGGATGACCTGAATGCCTCGCAGGCCGGCGGCGTGCTGCGGCACCTGCCGGCGCTGGGCAAGGCGGTCCGCCAGGCCACCGGGTGCCAGGGCTACAACGTGCTCCAGAACAACGGCCGTGTCGCCCACCAGGAGGTCATGCACGTCCATTTCCACATCATCCCGCGCTTCAAGGGCGACGACTTCCAGTTCAACTGGCCGGCCGGCGGGTACGCCGAAGGCGAGATCGAGCAGGTCCGGGAGGCCATCCGCTCGGCCCTGGAAAGCTGACGCCCCCGCCCCGACATGACATGACCG
>JAAYZK010000180.1 GCA_012514895.1 Planctomycetota bacterium
ATCGGCGCCAGCAGCGGCAGCCGGCCCTGCCGGTCCACGATCGTCTCGTACGCGATCGCCACCGCCCCCGTGCCCAGGAACCCCTCCGTCAACTCGCGGCTTGCTGCGAAGTGGAAGTATGTGAAGACCACCTGGTCCTTGCGGATCAGCCTGATCTCCTGCGCCAGCGGCTCCTTCACCTTGCAGATCAGGTCCGCTTCGCCAAAGACTTCCTCGGCCGTATCGACGATCCGGGCCCCGTAAGCCTGATAATCCTCGTCGGTGATACCGGACCCGACGCCGGCGCCGCGCTGGATCAGCACCGTGTGCCCGTCACGCTTGAGTTGCTCGACTCCCGCGGGAACGATCGCGACGCGGTACTCGTCCTTCTTAACCTCCGTCGGAACGCCGACGATCATGGAGACACTCCTGAACGGGTAGGGGATGGTGGTCGATCTAATGGCGTAGCCGCCAATGGACGCACGGCGATGAGGGTACGTCTGCCCGGCCATTCCTGCAAGCGAGCACCCCGCGGTGCGCGCCTGGCGCCCCTGGTCCTCCTGGGCACGCTGGCCGCCGTCGCGTTCGCCGGTTGTCAGGGCCGGGGTGTTCACCCGGTGACCCGTTCGACGCCTCTGGCCGGCGGCCCGCGCGTCGTGCCGCAACGTCTCCACCGGGCCGTCCTCGGCGACCCCGCCGGGCTGGCCCCGCTGTACCGGCCGCTGTCCGCGCGGCTCGGCGTGCTCACCGTTCGCGACGATGCCGACTGGCGAATCCTGGCCGCTGCCATCCCGACCCTTGGACCGTGCCCGGACCTCGCCGGCGGCGCCGTGATCGGACTGGCCACCGAGGCCGGTACGCCCGTCGACGGCGCCTGGCCCCTGCAGGTCACGGGGGCTCACCTGGTCGGCAGGGCGGCCGTACTGGAAGCCGGACTGCAGGGCGGAGCCTACCTGCCGAACGGAATCATCTGCATCGAAACGGTTTACGTTCCCGGCGCGCGGCAGATCGTCGCGATCGATCTGGACGGCTGGCGGCAGTACCTCGACTGACCCGGCCGCCGGGTTCGCCAGCCGGTTGGCGTGCGGCCCCAGATTCATAAGCAACTGCGGACAAGATACTTAACACGGAAATGCGCCGGATCACGCCACACTGCTTACTATCCCGAATGTCGACCGTGCACGGTTGCGGCCGCTTGGGCTGCCCCGGCGCTTGGGGTACAATGGCCCGTTTCCGGGCAGGACCGACTTCGTACCTCCGGTGTGAGACGAGCGGGTGGAACCGAAGCTGATACGTATCGAGGGGGCACGCCAGCACAACCTCCAGAACATCAGCGTGGACATCCCACGCGACCGGCTGGTCGTGCTGACCGGTCTGAGCGGCTCCGGCAAGAGCAGCCTCGCCTTCGACACCATCTACGCCGAGGGCCAGCGCAAGTACGTCGAGTCCCTCAGCGTCCACGCCCGCCACTTCCTGGAGCAGGTCGGCAAGCCCGACGTCGACCGCATCGAGGGCCTGCCGCCCACGCTGGCCATTGAGCAGCGGGCCGTCGCCGCCAACCCCCGCTCCACCGTG
>JAAYZK010000181.1 GCA_012514895.1 Planctomycetota bacterium
GGCTGGACCCAGACCATGACGAAGGCCCCGTCCCAGTAGTGCGGATCCGCCTGCGTCAGCCGGGCCGGGTCGGTCAGCGACGTGGTTGTCACGTTCTGCCGGGCGATGCCGTGGAATCCGCCGATGCTGTCCATGAAGAACGGGTCGGCCTGGTTGGGGTCCTGCGCCATCCAGCACATCGTGTCGGCCTGGTAGAGGTTCGAGGTGTTGGCGTTGGTGCCCCCCGGCGCATGGGCGTACCACAACTCGGCCCAATGGGGGTTGCCGCCGGCGTCGGCGGCCGACGCGCACGGCGTCCAGCCGGTCAGGGGTTCCGATCCGTCGAAGATCGCCTTCCCGTCTCCGAAAGTCCCGGCGGTGTTGCCGTCGTAGGTGATGGGCTCACCCGGCGCGCCGGACCACCTGCAGACTATGGTCCCGCGGTACCGCACCCCGCCCTTGAAGAGGACCGTGTTGCCCGGCGCGAGCGTCGCGGCGGCGGCATTGCCGAGGGCGCTGGGGTCGCCGGGGCAGTGCTGCCAGGCATCGTCCGGCGAGGTCCCGGTCCACGCGTCGCTGCCGGCGGCGAAGTCGACGTAGTAGACCGCCGCGGCCTGCGGCACGGCGTTGACGACGATCACGACCGTGTCGGCGCCGGTGGCCCCGTCGTCGTCGGTGACCTCCAGCGTGACGGTGTGCACGTTGACGTCGAAGCTCACCTGCGGCGCAACGCCGGCGCCGAGGGCCGCCGCCCCTTCGTACCACGTGTAGTCGGTGATCGTTCCGTCGGCGTCGCTGGAGAGCGAGCCGTCCAGCGTGACGGTTTCGAAGCCGTCTTCATCGTGGTCGGTGAGGTTCCGGTCGGACCCCGCGTGGGCCGTGGGGGGGAGGTTGTCGCCCCCGTTGGTCACGTAGCTGATCTCCAGGATGGCGCCGTCGGCGGCGGCGTGATCGACCTGGTAGATGTAGCGGTACCCCCCCGACAGCCACTGGCCGCGCATGCCCAGGCAGTTGCCCGGCGCGTATCCCGGCCGGTCGATGAAGGCCTGCACGAGGGGCCGCAGGTCCGGCGAGGTGTACCATGTGTCGGCGAGGAACCAGGGCATGGCCCAGTCGACGCCCGCGCCGTCCACCATCGGCGCGTCGTAGGGGTTGGTCGCGAACGACGGGCAACTGTCGTAGTCCAGCAGCCACAGCCGGATCGAGGTGTCGACGTTCCGCGTGGACTGCGCCTTGACGTGCAGGCGGGCCGACGTGACCGTCGCGCCGGCCGGGACGTGGACGGCCCAGCGGAAGAAGGGACGGCGCTGGGCGTCGTTGTTGTACGGGAAGTTCATCCCGTCGTTGCCGCGGTAGTTGTCGTCGGCGGAGCAGTGCGTATCGTCGGCCGATCCGGCGATCGGGTACTGCACGGTGACGGCGGCGCCGGCGGCGGACGTCAGCATCAGCGCGGCCAGGCAGGTGAGGGCGACAGGAACACGTCTGCGCATGGCTCATCCTCCCAGGGAGATGTAAGGGACAGGACGCACTATACCGCGCGATGTCAGACCGGCCAAGAGCAAAACCGGCCGGACCAGAGCCTGGCCCGCACACCGCCGCCGGCCATGCTGGCGCCTTCGACGCAGGCCCTACACCTGCGGGTGGAGCGACCCCATGGCCGGCGAACTGACAGGACGTGGCCGCGCATGCCGGATCATCCCCGACCGGCTCGCCATGGGCGTCGAGGCCCTCCATCCCCTCCAGGCCCGCGCCTCGTCTTCAGCCCCAGCCACGAGGCCCTCCCGCCGGATGTGCCGGTGGCCGAGCGCGTGGCCCGTCGCCGCGGGACGGCGGGGTGTCGCAGGAGGCTGCCCGCCGGAAGGGGAAGGACTTGTCATCCTGCCGAGAGCGGGGCGCCTATGATTGCTAGGGGGTATCGTGGCTCCCGCCCCGTCGGGGGGTCGAACGTCCGGGCGGCTCTCTGCGGCGAGGTCGGGCAGGGTGACATCGGGGTATTCATCTGAAGGAGGCAGTCATGGTCCGCCTGGCTTACGCGACTGTCGGGGTCGTC
Source organism: Planctomycetota bacterium (assembly GCA_012514895.1). Lineage (GTDB taxonomy): Bacteria > Planctomycetota > Phycisphaerae > SM23-33 > FEN-1343 > JAAYZK01. The sequence continues at coordinate 2,030 of JAAYZK010000181.1, forward strand.
CTGGCGCTTGCCCTTCCTGTGCGGGCCCAGAGTGGGTATATCGGTCCATGGGCCGAGATGCCGGAAGGCACCTACGTCAGCATCATCGGCGGCGCGGCGTTCCTGGAGGACATGGAGGAGATCTCCAACGGCATGGATGTGTGCGCCGTCTTCGAGACGGGGTGGGCCGCGTCGGTCGCCCTGGGGGCCGGCGTGGGCGACGACCACTTCCGCGTGGAGGCCGAAGTCGGGTACCTCTCCGCGGGCGTCAACGACATCGACGTCTCCGGGTTCACTGTCACGGACGTCAGCGGCGATCTGTACGGCGTCGCGGTGATGTTCAACGGCTACTACGACTTGTACCTGTCCGACACGCTCGGCGGGTACGTCGGCGGCGGCCTCGGCTGGGCGTTTACGAACATCGACGCCGACGGCGTCATCCCCGGCGCCGGGACGGTTGCCGCGGACGACAGCGATGCCGATTTCGCCTGGCAGGTCAGGGCGGGCCTGGCCGTGGAACTCCGCGAGGGCATGGTGCTCACCGTCGGCTACCGGCTGTTCGACATGGGTGTGGAGACCGAGCCGGTCGCCCACATCGCCGAGATCGGCCTGCGGCTGAGTTTCTGACACCTGATGCGCCGGACTGCCCGAGGGGTTTCAAGCCGCTGAAGGCAGGACTCACGGCGGATCAGGCGCCGCCCTCGCGCCGACCGGTCTGCTGGGGCACGCGGCCGCGGTCGAGGGTCTCGCGGACACGCCGGAGCAGGTCCGTGTGGGTGTAGGGTTTCTGCAGCAGGACCATGTCTCGGGCGCCGGCGACGTCGGCAGGCAGTTCGGCGGGGCTGTAGCCGCTGGCAAAGATGATACGCAAGTCCTTGCGGATCGAGAGCATGCGATCGCAAGCCGCGCGGCCGCTCAGGCGGGGCATCACCATGTCCAGCACCGCCAGGTCGATCGCGTCGGCATGCGCCTCGAACACCCGGACGGCCTCCTCGCCGTCGGTGGCCGTGAGGACCGTGTAGCCCGCCCGCTCAAGCATTTCGCGGGCGAGCGGCAGGACCATGGGATCATCCTCGGCCAGCAGGATCGTCTCGTGTCCCCCGGGCATCTGCGTGTCCCCAGGCGCCGCTCCGCCGGCGGCGGAGCGCCGGCTGCGGGGGAGATAGATCGTAAAGGTAGTTCCGTTTCCGACTTGGCTCTCTACCTCCACCAGACCCCTGTGCTGCTTGACCAGTCCGTAGACCGTCGACAGTCCCAGGCCCGTCCCCTTGCCCAACCCCTTGGTGGTGAAGTAGGGTTCGAAGGCCTGCGCGAGCGTCGATTCGTCCATGCCGCACCCGGTATCGGTCACGCTGAACTTTACGTAGTGGCCCGGGACGGCCCAGGCGTGGGCGGCGCAGAAGTCCGTGTCGAGGGTGACGTTGCCGGTGGCGATGGTGATCGTGCCGCCCTCGCCGATGGCATCGCGGGAGTTCACGCACAGATTCGTCAGGATCTGAGTGATCTGGCCCCGATCAGCCAGCACGGTGCCCAGGTCGGCGGCGGGGACGAACTCCAGGGCAATGTGCTCGCCGATGATCCGGCGGATCATCTTGGTCAGGTCGGCGATCACCTCGTTCAGGTCCAGGGGCTCCATCTTGAGCACCTGGCGACGGCTGAATGCAAGCAGTTGGCTCACAAGCGTCTGTGCTCGTCGACCGGCCTTGAGCATCTCGCCGATGAACTCATGGACCGATCCATCGGGCTCGGCGGCGACCTCGGCCATCTCGCCGTAGCCCAGGATCGCCTGCAGGATGTTGTTGAAGTCGTGCGCCACCCCGCCGGCCAGTTGGCCGATCGCTTCCATCTTCTGTGCCTGCCTGAGCTTCTGCTCCATCAGGTGTTCCGCGGTGACGTCGCGGAACACCAGGACCATTCCGATGATCGCCCCTTCAGCGTCGCGGATGGGCGCACCGCTGTCGTCGATCAGCAGCTCATTCTTCGTGCGGGAAAGCAGAACCGATCGGCTGTCGAGGCTGGCTGGTTCGCCGTGCTTGAGGACGTGATCGATTCGGACGGGGGCGGGCTGCCGGCTTTCGGGGTCGACGAGGTTCAGCACGTCGTCGAGGGGATGGCCGATCGCTTCGGCGGCCTCCCAGCCGGTGAGCCGGGCGGCAACGGGGTTGATCCGCACGATCCGGCCCTGGGCGTCAGTGACGATAACTCCATCGCCGATGGAGTCCAGCGTGATCCGGAGGTCCTCCTCCCGCTGGGCCAGTTCCCGTTGGATCCGGCGGCGGCGGACGATGGCCGCCGACTGGCCGATCACCAGCAGCACCAGCAGGGCCATGGCACCGAACGTGGCCCAGATTTCGTAGCGATGGGCGTCATAGAACGAGTAGGGGCGGTTGATCACCCAGGAGTCGGGCGGCAGATCATCGGGATCGATGCCCCACCGCGCGAGCTGAGTGTAGTCGAACTGCGGCGGGTGTTCGCTGTAAGGGATCGGGGGAATGGAAGATGCGCTCTCGCCGGAAAGCACCCGCACCGCCAGGTCGCCGGCTTGGCGGCCGTGCATGTCGCCGTCGAGCAGATGGCCGCCGACGACCCCGTGTCCCAGGCCGAAGTCGTACAGGTGGTACACGGGCACGGCCGAGTTCTCAGCCACCAGGCGGATGGCCTCGTGGAGGCTGTAGAACTGCCCGTCGGTGCCGCGGTTGTAGTAGGACATCAGGACGATCGCATCGTCAGGGGCGGACCGGAGATAGGCGAGCATCTCGTCCATCGACCTGTCATCGAGGAACGTGAACTCGATGTGGCCGCGCAGCGGGGCGACGTCCCGCAGGATGTCGAGCCTGGTGCCCTGGGCGCTTCGGGTGGCGTCGATGGCGACCAGAACCCGCCGCGTGCCGGGATGCAGCCGCAGGGCCGTCTCGACCGTCGCGCGCGGGGCGATGGTGCTGGCCACGCCGGTCACCTCGGGGGGCAGGCGCCCGGCCAGTTCGTCGTACCCGTTGTAGCCGGCGAAGACGATCGGCACGCCCGGGAACAGCGCCTCCCGCTGCCGTACGGCGAAATCGAACGCGGCATTGTCGTTGGTGACGACCAGAGCGGGCCGACGGTCGCGAAGTTTGGCGGCGATCGCCTCTTCCAGGAGTTGCAGCCGGTCGGGGCTGGGAAAGCGCTTGGCGTCGAGGTACTCGATCAGGAAACGGGCACTGGGGAAGACCTCGCGGATGCGGGCGACCTCAGCCGCCAGGACATTCTGCGTCCACACGTGGTCGGGGTGGTAGGAGTTGAGGATCAGCACCCAGGTGCCGTGGTCGAACTCGTCCTCCTCCTGGGCAAGGGCCGTCCCGGCCTGGCAGGCTGCCACGATAGCGATCATCGCGACGATAGCGACTGGGCGGGCCGGACCGCGCGGCCTGCTGCCTGCGGTCAGGCAAGGCGGTCTGCTGCGGACTGGAGGAGGAAGCCCTTGTTGTTTCATCGGGTGCGATCGACCTCGCGTACAGAGGTCCCGTTCATTCCATACGTCGTCACTCTATTCTACGTACGATGACCGGGTGGTGCTTCCAGAAAGGGTGGGCGGCAGCGTTCTGGCAGAGCAGCGCGGTCGGCCTAATCCCAGCGGACATCCTTGAGAAGGATCTCCACGTTCGTATAACCGTTGAAGCGGTTAATGGTTGGCTCGCCGGCGATATGCACGGTCCGCACGCCGGCCAGTCGGTCGACCAGGTCGCCCATGGAGAACCCTACGCACCGCAGGCGGGTCCGGCCATCCGACAGCAGCAGACCCAGCGTGTCGCCTCGTTTGCCCATCCGTTTGGGGGCGGCGTGCAGGACCGCATCGCGCAATGCCAGCAC
>JAAYZK010000182.1 GCA_012514895.1 Planctomycetota bacterium
CACCGAGAAGCAGGTCATCCTCGAAGAGATCGCCCTGTACGAGGACCGGCCCGAGTTCCGCCTCTACGAGAAGCTCATGGCCGCCTACTTCGCCGGCCACCCGCTGGGCCGTTCGGTGCTGGGCACGGGCGAGTCGATCCGGGCCCTGACCCGCGAGGCGATGGCCGACTACTTCGCCCGGCGGTACAGCCCGGCCAACATGACCGTCGTGGCCGTCGGCAACCTCGACTGGGAGGCCCTGCAGCGGCAGGTTCAGGCGGCGTGCGGCCGCTGGACGGGCGGGGCGGCCGAGCGGGCCTTCCCCGACGTGCCGTCCAATCGCCCCCGGGCCTGCGTGACCGATCCGAAGCTCAGCCGCCAGCACCTCGGCCTGGCCGGACGGGCCCCGGCGGCCCAGGCCGACCAACGCTACGCCGCCCAGTTGCTGGCGTCGATCCTCGGCGACGACACGGGCAGCCGCCTGTACTACGCCCTGGTCGAGACGGCCATCGCCGAGGATGCGTCGGTCCACTACGACGCGATGGACCAGGCCGGGGCGATGCTGACGTTCGTGACCAGCGACCCCCAGCGTTCCGCCCAGGCGCTGGCGATCGTCCGCGACGAGTTCAAGCGGTTCTGCGACGAGGGGGCGACGGCCGAGGAGCTGACGGCGGCCAAGAACAAGCTGGCCTCGGCGGCGGTCATCGGCGGCGAGGTGCCCATGGGCCGCCTGACGGCCGTGGGGTTCGACTGGGTCTACCGCCGGACCTACACCCCCCTGGCCGAGCAGATCGACGCCATGATGGCCGTCACCGCCAACGAGGTGCTCGACGTCGCCCGCCGGTTCGACCTCAACGACACCGCCCTGCTGGGCCTGGGACCGTGTGCCGAGCTTCAGGGCGTCTGTTGATTGAGCCTGCGATCCGGGCCTTGAGCCGCCGGGGCGGAAATACGAAACCCGAAGCACGAAATGCGAAACAAATCTCAAACGGATAAAGACGGCAAGTCTCGAAACGGCCGAGCCCCGTCGTTTGCTGTTTTGGCCGTTTGGCCGTTTCGGATTTGTTTCGTATTTCGTGCTTCGGATTTCGAGTTTCTGACCGCCCCCGCAGGTCCAACACAGAGGTGATCCTGAGCGGACCATGACCGATCTCAAAGACAAGCGCGTTCTGGTGATGGGTCTTGGCCGCTTCGGCGGCGGCGTGGGCGTGACGCGCTGGCTGCACGGGGGCGGGGCGGCCGTGACGGTGACCGACCGGGCGACCGCCGACGAGCTGGCCGCGAGCCTCGCCCAGCTCGACGGGCTGGACCTGGCCTTCCGCCTCGGGGGCCACGACGAGGCCGACCTGGACGGCTGCGACCTGCTGGTGGTCAACCCCGCGGTGCCCCTGGACGCCCCCCTGCTGGAGGCGGCCAGGCGGAGGGGCGTGGCCATGACCACCGAGATCAACCTCTTCCTGCAGCACTGCCCGGCCCCCATCGTCGGGATCACCGGCAGCGTCGGCAAGAGCACCACCGCCGCCATGGCCGCCGCCATCCTCGCCACCGCCCGGCGGACCCACCTGGGCGGCAACATCGGCCGCTCGCTGCTGACCGACCTGGCCGACGGGTCGATCGGCCCGCGGGACGTCGTGGTGCTCGAACTGTCGAGCTTCCAGTTGGAGTGGACGCCGGTGGTGGGCCTTTCCCCGTCGGTGGCCCTGGTGACCAACCTCGTGCCCAACCATCTCGACCGGCACGGCACGCTCGAGGCGTACGGCGCGGCCAAGAAGAACATCTTCAGATATCAGGCGCCTGAGGACGCGCTGCTGCTGCCGGCCGGCGATGCGACGCTGGCGCCCTGGGCCGACGAGGCGCCGGGGCGGGTGCGGCTGTTCGGCGGCGACGAGCCCTTCGCCCTGCGCGTGCCCGGCCCCCACAACCAGCGCAACGCCCAGGCCGCCTGGGCCATCGGCAAGCTCCTGGGCATCGGCCGCGCCGACGCCCAAACGGCCCTGGTGGCCTTCGAGGGCCTGCCCAACCGCCTGGCGCTCGTCGCCGAACGGCGCGGCGTGCGCTACTACGACGACTCCAAGGCCACCACGCCCGACGGGGCGCTGGTCGCCCTGGCGAGCTTCGACGCCGGCCGCATCGTCGCCATCGTCGGCGGCTACGACAAGCACATCCCGCTGGACGCCCTCGCCGACGCCCTGGCCGCCCGCTGCAAGGCCGTCATCGCCACCGGGGCCGTCGGCCCGCAGGTCGCCGCGCTCGTCGAGGCCCGCCGACGCGGCTGCGCCCCCGAGGTCGTCAGCGCCCCCCGCTTCGACGACGCCGTCCGCGCCGCCCAGGCCGCCGCCGCGTCAGGCGACGTCGTCCTGCTCTCACCCGCCTGCGCGAGCTACGACCAGTTCGCCAATTACATCGCCCGGGGGGAACGCTTCGCCCAGCTCGTGCGTACACTCGTGTAAGAGGCAGACCTTCGATGGCGCGCAACTTCAGAGAACTGGAAGAGAAGATGTCGGCCGAGTCGCGGGCGCGGGCCGAGATCGTCGCGACGACCGACCGCGCGGTCGCCCTGGACCGGGCGGGCTTCGTCACGCTGTCGGTGGCGGCGCAACTGCCGCGGGAGGGCGCTACTGACAATCCCACGGCAGGGCATACGCCGTCTCGCTCAGGCGCTCCTTCCGCTCGACCGGGCCGATGACCAACGCCGGCGCGACCGTCAGGTGGGGATAGGTATCGCGGAACGCTTTGATCCCCCGGGCATCCTGGCCCGTCGGCCGCGAGGTGAGCTTGACCTCGATGGGAAAGAACACCCCGTCGCGCTCCAGCAGCATGTCTACTTCGGCGCCGCCGCCACTGCGCCAGTGGTACACGGTGGGCGGCGTGGTCAGCGCGGCTGACAACTTGCGGACCTCCGCGGCGACGGCCGACTCGAACAGGGCCCCGACCAGCGGATGGCCCGACAGCGCCTGGGGCGTGGAGATCGTCTGCAGGCTGCACGCCAGGCCGGTGTCGGCCAGGTACCCCTTGGGTCTGGCGCTGATCCGCTTGATGGTGTTGCCGTGATAGGCCGGGGCCTCGAACCACTGGAACGTTGCCCGTAGCGTCGCCATCCAGCGCTGGGCCGTCTGCGGTGTGACACCGAGTTCCCGCCCCAGTTGGGAGTGGTTGATCTCCTGGGCCGTCAAGGCCGCCGCGAGGCGGACGAACCGCCCGAACTGCTGCCAGTCGGCCACGTCGGTCAGCAACCGCACGTCGCGCTCGATATACGTCCGCAGATAGGCTCGATAGAACTCCCCCACCCAGTCCCGCTCCAGCGAATCCGCCTCCGGCAGGAAGCCCTGCCAGAGCTGCTCGTACACGGTTCGCTGAACCGGCAGGCGGGCCGCCGGCGACGCGACGAACGCCTCCGGATCCTCCAGGTACCGCTTGAGCCATGACGCCTCCGGCGCAGCCTGGGCGATCTCGGCCAGGCAGAACCCCTCGAGGTCCAGGAACACCGCCCGTCCCGCCAGCGACTCGCTGGCCGACTTGAGCACCGACCACTGCTGCGAACCGGTCAGGACGTACATGCCAGCCTCGCGCCCGACGCGCATGGCGCTGCCGCGACCGCCGGCAGAAGCGCGGTCCACCCGCCGCTTGATCGCCGCCACCAGTTCCGGGGCGTACTGGATCTCATCGAGGATCAGCGGCGCCGGATGGTTGTCCAGGAACAGATCCGGGTCCTGACGCGCGTTACCCACGTCGATCGCCGGGTCGAACACCACCGCGTCCCAACCGGGCAACTCGTGGGCCAGCAGCGTGCTCTTGCCCACCTGCCGCGCTCCGCTGACCACCACCACGGCGAACCGCTCCAGCATGGCCCTCAACTTGCCCGCCACGATCCGCTTCTTGTATTCCATGCTGTCATTTTAATGATGGCATCATCAAAACGCAAGGTATTTGTTTCGCCCTTGCAAGAGTCGCGCGTGTCGGGTAGATGGGGGCTTGAAGGCATGGTTCCCCCAAGCCACGAGACAGACAGGAGTTGACGCAATGAGACCGACGACAGCCCTGACGATCAGCCTTCTGTGCGCCCTGGCGATGGCGGGCGTGTCGTGCACGCAACCGACGGCGCCGGCGGCCGTCCACGAGGAGCGCGAAACGATGACGATTCCCGAGAAGTATCACGATCCGGCGCGGTTCGCCGAGCAGATTGCCGCGTTCGAGGCCGCCGACGCCGAGGCGATGCCGCCGACGGGGGCGATCGTGTGCGTGGGCAGTTCGAGCATGCGGGGCTGGCATCCGTGGCTGGCCGACGACCTGGCGCCGCTGACGGTGATCGGCCGGGGGTTCGGCGGGAGCAACATGTACGATGCGCTGGTCTACGTCGACCGCGTCGTGCTGAAATACCGCCCGCGGGCGGTGCTGCTGTACGAGGGCGACAACGACGTCGCCCTGGGCGTCACGCCGCGGGAGATCCTGCAGATGTTCGGCGCGCTGAGGAAGGCGATCCACCGCGAGCTGCCCGACTGCCGCATCTACGTGATGTCGGTCAAGCCCAGCCCCAGCCGCTGGGAGATGTGGCCGCAGATGGTCCAGACCAACCGCCTCCTGCAGGCCGCCTGCAACGGCGACGAGCGCCTCACCTACATCGACGTCTCGACACCCATGCTCGGCGCCGACGGCCAACCCCTCCCCACCTGTACGCCCCCGACCGCCTCCACATGAGCCGCGCCGGCTACGACCTCTGGCGCGATGCGGTGCGGCCGGTGCTGATGGCCGGCGAGGCGGGGCACGAACGCTGACCCGTCACTGCCGCTGTATGAAAAAGGTTTCCGTCGGACGCACCCACACATCCGCATCCTTGAAGAACGGCTCGGTCTGCCCCCTGGCGACGATGGTCAGGTGGCTGGCGAACTGGCGGACGGCGCGGCGCTTCGTCTCCATGTGGGCGGCGACGTCGACGGCGACGAAGGGCTCGCCGACGGCGCCGGCGGTCACGCCCGGCGGCAGGGCGATCACGTAGCGGTACAGCGCCGCGGGGCTGTTGGTCGCGGCCATCGCCGAGCGGACGGCGGCGCAGGCGGCGACGTGGTCGGCGTGCTCCTCATGCTCGCTGGTGACGTAGATCTCGTCAGGGGCCGCCTCGCGGAGGATGCCGGCGATCGTCTGCGACACGGCCGGGACGTGGCGGCCGAGCGTGCCGTCTTCGATGTCCAGGAAACGGATCGTCCCGCTGCGGCCGCCGAGGATGTCGACGGCGCGGCGGGTTTCGTTCTTCCGCATGTCGGAAGTTTCCTGCGGCGTGGGGTCGGTTTCGATCTTCCAGCGGCTCAGGCGGAACAGGTGGCGGCCATCCGTGACGACCACGACCGAGACGCGGCAGCCCTCGGCGGCGCGGGCGGCGAACACGCCGCCGCAGCCGAGCGTCTCGTCGTCGGGGTGAGGGGCGATGATCAGGATCGAGCGGCCGGCCATGGACACCTCCCGCGTTCAGGGTAGCGGCCCCATGCAGGAGAAACAACTCGATATCCGCTCTTGACGACAAGGGCCGGTTCCCGGGGGGTGGGAACCGGCCCTCGCTTGAGGCTCGCTCGGCTCTGGTGCTGAGGAGACTGGTTGTGTTACAGCAGGCCCAGGACGCTCTGCGGCGTGGACGCCGCGATGCCCAGGACGCTGTTGGCGGCCTGGACGAGGACCTGGTTGCGGGTCAGTTCGGCGGTCGCCTCGGCGAAGTCGGTGTCGCGGATGACCGACTCGGCGGCGGCGACGTTTTCGTAGGTGATGCCGAGGCTGTTGATCGTCATGTCCACGGTGTTGTTGAGGAAGCTGCCCAGGCGGCCTCGCATCGTGGCGACTTCCTCGATGGCGGCGGCGACGATCTTCTGGGCGTCTTCGGCATTGGTGGTCAGGTCCTTGCTCTTGCCCGTGGCGATGTCAGCCAGCGTGCCGATCGCATCGTCGCCGAGGCGGTAGGCGTGGACGGCATTGATGCCGATGGTCTCCTGGCCGCCGAGACCGACGTTCGGGCTCAGCAGGAAGGTGGCCCCGCCGCCCTTCTCGATGGTGATCGTCTCGGTCTTCGTATCGTCACTGACCAGGTCGTCGGTCATCGTGAAGCTGATGTCGAGGGTTTCTGTGCGGACGGAGGCCTGGTAACCGTCGACCGAGGCGTTGACACCGTTGATCGTGACAACGGCATCGGAACCTTCGTCGTAGCCCGTGGTGATGCCGCCGGCGTCCGTACCGTCGATGATCTCGACGCGGACGAAGTAGTCTTCCCCGTAGCCGTCGGCGACGAGGTTGGCGGCGCCGGAGGAGTACACGCCGGTGACGTCGCGAACAGCCATGACGGCATTGGAGATATCCGCCGCGGTCGCTCCATCGCCGAAGGTCAGCGTGGCGCTGCCCTTGTAACCGGTGATCTCGTAGGTCACGGTGTTCTCGGCACCGCCGGTGTTGGTGGCGGCAACGGCGAGCGAGGCCTGTGTCGCCTCAGTGGCCACTGCGATGTCGACGTCGAAGTCGGCATCCTGGATGCCTTTGGCCATGTTCACCGAGACGTTCTGGGCATAGGCGTTCGTTGTGGTGGTCTTGAAGCCCTTGGACCCGTCGAGCAGCTTGTCGCCGTTGAAGCTGGTTTCGTTGGCGATGCGGTTGATCGAGGTGATGATGCCGTCGATCTGGGTCTGGTTGGCCTTGATTTCCTCGGCCGTCAGGCCGCCGCTGCTGGCGGCGCCGGCGATGAGTTCCTGCATCTCGACGAGCTTGTCGGAGATCTCGGCCAGGGCGCCTTCGGCGGTCGAGACGATGCCGCTGGCGCGTTCGGCGTTGCCCATGGCCGACTTGATGGCCGACAGTTCGCCGCGGAGGCGTTCGGAGGCGATCAGTCCGGCCGGGTCGTCGCTGCCGCCGTTGATCCGGTAGCCGGTGCTCAGACGTTCGAGGGTCTTGTTCAGCTTCTGGTTGTTGGCGCCCAGGACTCGGGCGGAGATCAAGGCGCTGACGTTGGTGTTGATTCGACTCATTGGGTTACTCTCCTGAGCTCTCTAGTAGCTCTGCTCCGTTGCAGTGGGTTAGGGGTGGAACACTCCATGGCCGACGCTCTTCCGGCCGGACGCCTTCGTCCGATCCGCCGGTACGTTGTCGGGACGAGCGGTCGCCCGCGGCATGCCAGGCGACGGTCGCCGCGCCGCGGCTATCCGGGGGCCTCCCCGTACGCTCAATCGCCCGGGTACGGCGAGTGACTATGCATGCTCGTTCCTCCCAGTCCCGACACAGATGGACGTCAAGACGGGTTCCACCCGACGCACCGGACAGTTCCACCGTCCACACGATTGCGGCAACAGCGCGCTACCGAGAGCGCCACTCCGCAGCCACCCTGCGCGATCATCGACGGCCTCGCGGCCGCCCGCGCCCGCTCCAGGCGACCCCGGGTCTTCGCCTTAGAGTGCTGTGGCAACGGTGGCATCGACGAACTAAGGTGTCCGCTTTAGTAGCTGTGACGTATTTTTCGTCTGGGGGGACCGGAAGGGCAGGCGGGGGGGACGCAGGACGGCCATGGAGCGACAGGGGCGCCCCCGGTGGGGGCCGCGGCGGTGCCGGCGGCCGGGGCTATTCGGCCACGCGCCGGATGTCGGCGCCGAGGGCGAGGAGCTTCTCCTCGATCCGCTGGTAGCCGCGATCGAGGTGGTAGATGCGGTTGATGGTGGTGCATCCCTCGGCGGCCAGGCCGGCCAGGACGAGGGCGGCCGAGGCGCGGAGGTCGGAAGCCATGACGGGGGCGCCGACGAGTCGCTTGGCGCCGGTGACGATGGCGGTGGGCCCTTCCTTGCGGATCCGCGCGCCCATGCGGGCCAGCTCGGCGACGTGGAGGAACCGGTCGGGGTAGATCTTCTCGGTCAGGACGCTGTTGCCGTCCGCCAGGCACAGCAGGGCCATCAACTGCGCCTGCAGGTCGGTGGGGAAGCCCGGGTAGGGCTGGGTCGTGGCGTCGACGGCCGTCAGGCGGCGGGTGCTGGAGATCTCGGCGCCCCCGTCGGCCGGCTCGACGATCACGCCGATGGCGCGGAGGCGGTCGACGACGGCCACCATGTGGTCCAGGCGGACCCGCTCGATGCGGACCTGCCCGTTGGTGATCGCCGCGGCACACATGAAGGTGCCCGCCTCGATCCGGTCGGGGATCGCCGTGTGCTCGCAGCCCTGCAGCGACTGGACGCCCTCGACGGTCACCCGCGGGGTGCCGGCGCCGCTGATGCGGGCGCCCATGGCGTTCAGGCACGCCGCCAGGTCCTGCACCTCCGGCTCGCAGGCGGCCGACTCGATGACGGTGGTTCCCTCGGCCAGGGCGGCGGCCATCATGACGTTGGCGGTGCCCAGCACCGTCGAGCCGAACGGCCCGCCCAGAAAGATCTCGGCGCCGTGGAGGCGGTCGGCGGTGGCAACGATGTCGCCCTCATCCAGTTCGATCGTCGCACCCATCGCCTCCAGCCCGCGCAGGTGCAGGTCGATCGGCCGCGGACCGATCGCGCAGCCGCCCGGCATCGACACCCGCGCCCGCCCGCGCCGCCCCAGCAGCGGGCCCAGGACGCAGATGCTGGCGCGCATCTTGCGCACGAGGTCGTAGCGGGCGTGGCAGGGCTCCGTGTCGGCGACCTGGAGCGCCAGCGTGTCGCCGTCGCGCCGGACGGTCAGGCCCAGCTCCTCCAGCAGGTCGCCCAGGGCGCGGATGTCCTCCAGGACGGGCACGCCGTGGAGCGTCAGGGGCCCGTCGGCCAGGATGGCGGCGGCCATGATGGGCAAACAGGCGTTCTTGCTTCCGGCGACCGCCACGCTGCCGCGCAGGCGCCGGCCGCCCTGGATCAGGAGCTTGTCCATCCGTGTGTCTCTCCGATTCGCGCCGGGCCGCCAGGCACCGCCTGAGGCGGACCCCGCCACGCCATCGTGCCAAAATCGCCGCCAATTGCAAGCGACCCGCCCGGGCAAACGGATGGGAGGCGATAAAAAAAAGTGAGACGGCCCGACGAAACCCTCGGGGGGGAAAGGGTCAACGCCGTAAGCCGTCTCGAGGTCTGGAAAAGCCCCTGTGCCAAGCGGGGGCTCAAGTCCTTCCACCTGCAGGGCATCATAGCACAACAGGCAGGTCCGGCGAGAGAAAAAACGCGGCCCCGGCCGGAGCTTTGACATAACGGGTTAATCGAACGGCTTTTGCAGCAAAACGACCTCCGCCGTTTTTCCGGGGAATTCGCTTGCCTGCCCCCCCGCGGCGTGCGGCCGGCGGCGAGGCTATTCAAGTGCGCCCCGGCGGTTGCCGACGCTGTAGCTAAGCGAGAGGTGAATCTGTAATGGAGCAAGAGGTCAAACTGCGCTGTCCGAATCTTCAGTGCCGCGCCGTCCTCAGCGTGCCCGAGGAGAAGCGCGGCGAATGCGTCCGCTGCGGTGTGTGCGGCCAGGCGCTCCGCGTGCCGCCGCGGACGAAATCCGCGGCGGGCAAACCTCGCGCCGCGGCCGCCAAGTAGCTACCAGCCCAGCGCTTCCTGCTCCGGGACCCGCCGGTGCGTCTCCCACCAGTGCGGATCGCGGAAGTACTCCTTGACCAGCATCGCGGCGGTCACGCCGTCGGCGGTGGCGGTCGCCAGTTGCATCATGGCGCGGGTGCGGCAGTCGCCGGCGACGAAGACGCCCGGCACCGACGTCCGCAGGAAGACCGGGTCGCACTTGATGTAGCCCAGCTCGTTGATCTCGACGAACCCCTTCAGAAACGCGGTGTTGGGGTTCATCCCCACGAACACGAACACCCCGTCGACGGCCAGGGACTCGCGCTGCTCGGTGGCGGCGTTGCGGATCACGACGTGGTCGATCGCCGTCCCGTCGCCCGTCGCAACGATCTCCTCCACGACGTAGGGCAGGCGGACGTCGATGGCGTGCTCGGCGGCGTGCTTGTACAACTCCTCGACGAGCACCGCCTGGGCGCGGAACTCCGTGCGGCGGTGGATCATCGTCGTCCTGGCGGTGAAGCGGGTGGCCAGGTAGATCGTGTCCTCGACGGCCGTGTTGCCCCCGCCGACGGTCAGCACGTGCTTGTCGCGATAGAAGGCCCCGTCGCAGGTCGCGCAGTAGCTGACCTTGCCCATCTGGCGCATGGCCTCCTCGCCCGGAACGCCCAACCGGCGGTACTCGCTGCCGGGCGCGAGGATCAGCGCCCGGGCGCGGAAGGCCGCCTCCCCGTCGTTGGTGGTCACGGTGAAGGTCCCGTCGTCCTCGCGCCGCAGGGCGGTCACTTCCTGGCCCGTGCGCAGGTCCGCGCCGAACGTGCGGGCCTGGTCGGCCATGTGGCCGATGAGATCGGCGCCGCTGACGTGCTCGTAACCGGGGTAGTTCTCGACGCTCTCGGTGAGCATGATCTGCCCGCCGGGCAGCCCGTTCTTCTCGAGGACCAGCGTGCTGTAGCGGTCGCGCCCCGCGTACAGGGCGGCGGCCAGGCCGGCCGGGCCGCCGCCGAGGATCGCGACGTCATAGAGTTCCGTGTCCGCCATGGTGCCCTCACTGGGCCGGCGCCCCGCCGTCGACCGGCGCCAGCATGTCCAATTCTTCGGCGAAACGCGCCCGGATGGCCTGCTCCGTCGTGCGCTGCAGCAGGGCCCCGTCCGGCCGCGTGATCGACAGGATCCGCCCGGCGCCGTCGACGGCCATCTTCACCTGCGGCGCGCCCAGGCTCGCCTGGTCGATCAGCTCGACGGCCTCGAAGGTCTGCCCGCCCAGGGTCACCGCCGAGGGGCCGACCACCGTCAGCGTGCGCATCTCGATCCCGCCGGTGGCGTCGTCGTACCGCGCGAAAGCATACCCGCCCGGCTGCCGGCGGTCCAGCAGGGCCGGCGCCACCGACGCCAACGCCCGCGGCAGGTAGATGCCGACGGGCACCTTCACCTGGTTCGCCTGCGTCTGCCGGGGACCCACGACCGTCTGGATCAGCAGCAGCCCATGCTGGCGGATGCCGTAGGTGAGGTGGCGGGACTGCTCGGCGTCGCCGTCGAGCACGATGCTGAACGACTCCCACCGCTCGAAGGTGAGGTCGAATGAGCAGAACGCCTCATCCCGCGCGAGCTTCCGGACCGCCCCCTCGCCCGCCATGGCGCTCTCGGTGACGACCCGCAGGCCCTCGACGCGGTCCTGACGGGCCCACTGCTCGCTGACGTGAACGAACCCGGCCACCTTGCCCGACCGCACGACGGCGTACCAGTGGTCGCCCGGCGTCAGGGCCGCCCGCAGGGCGTCGCCGTCCAGCCCCTCCAGCAGGGCCCCGCCGCGGGCGAGATCCTGCTCGAGCTTGGCGCGGGTGGCGGCGGGGTCGAACAGCCACAGCGTCGCGGCGGCCGTCTCGCCGGCGGCGCGGACCTCGTCGGCGCGGTCCAGCGGGCCGCTGGCCCGCAGCACCAGGAAACGGTGGTCGTCCAACCGGACCCACACATCCCGGCGGAACAGGCCGAACACCGACCCGCCGACCGACCCCTCCAGGATCAGGGCCCCGTGGCCGGCCAGCGTGGTCGGCGTCATGGACGCGGGATCCACCTGGAAGTTCTGCGTCACCAGCAGGTGGTCGGCCAGGTGGAGGGAGAAGGCCGCCAGGTCCGTGACCGGATCTCCGGTCTGGACATTGAGTTGCACGCTCAGTTCCACGGGCGTGCGGCCGGTTTCGGCGCCGAGGACGAACTGGACCAGTTCGGCCGTTCCGGTCCGGCGGACCACCGTCGCGCCGGCCGGGGGGCAGAGGCTGAAGCCGCGCAGCTCGTCGGTATACCGCGGGCCCGTCTCGGCCGCGACCGCCGCGCCGGCGGCCGCCAGGATCAGCGCCAACACTGCCAAGGCTCTCGAGGGGATGGTCATGCTGCCTACCTACCACATCCGCACGCGCCGCTCAATAAGTCAAGTTCGCTCCCGGACCGCCAAAGTTCGCTCCTCCCGCGCCGTCCGCGACGGCCTCGGCGCCGAAGCCCTTCGCTCTTGCGGCCTTGCACCGGCCGGGCGCCTGGACGGCGCGGGAGAGGCGGGCTATACTCCCCGGTCGGAGCGATCAGTTCCGGGGAGCCATCATGAACAGCAGACAGGCGAGTTGGGTGATTCTGGCGGCCGTCGCGATCGCGCCGGCGGCGTACGGGCAGGCGTACCTGCGGGCGTGGCTGAAGCCCCAACTGGGCGAGCAGAAGCCCTGGGCGTCGCACCAGGCCGAGGCGCTGTTCAACGAGGACGTCCAGGACCAGGATGCGGACCTCTCGGGGATCCGCCACGAGCTGGACTTCTCGGTGCCGGTGCTGCAGCGGCCCGACCGGGACGCGGCGGTGATCGGCCGCGTCGGCGGCTGGGACCTGGCCACCGACGCCGTCCTGCCGGAGGCGGGCGAGGATCTGCCCGAGGCGCTCTACGACATCCAGCTCGGCGGGCAATACCGCACGCGCCTGGCCAACGACTGGATCGGCGGGGTGCTTCTCTCGGTCGGCTCGGCCAGCGACAAGCCGTTCGACACCTTCGACGAGTATGCCATCAACGCCATCGCCGTCCTGCGCTCGCCGGAGGATCGGCCGGAGGGTTGGATCTTCTCGGTGGCCCTGTCCAACCAGACCTCATTCCTGCCCTACGTGCCGCTGCCCGGCGCGGCCTGGTACGTTCAGCGCGAGAAGGTCACCGCCGTGCTCGGCCTGCCCGCCAGCAGCCTGCACTGGGAACCGGCGGAAGACTGGGCGGTCGATCTGAGCTACATGCTCTTCCAGACGGCCTTCGCCGAGCTGTCGTGGCGGCCGGAGGAACGGCTCGTCCTCTTCGGGCAGTTCCGCTGGGACAACGACGCGTACTTCCGCGCCGGCCGCGACGATGACGACGACCGCCTCTTCTACTACGAGAAGCGCGCCGCCGCCGGCCTGCGCTACTACCCCACGGGCCAGATCGTCCTGGAGGTCTCGGGCGGCTGGGCCTTCGACCGCTTCTTCTTCGAAGGCGAGGACTACGGCGACCACGACGACAACCGCATCGACATCGACGACGGCCCCTTCGCCGCCGCGAGCGTGCGCGTGGTGTTCTGATCCGCCGTTGACGGCCCTGAGGGCACGCGCCTGAGGCTCTGCCCGAGGGCGGTGATCCTGATCGTTAGAAGAACGTCGTTTAATCCCCGCATTGCGGTGCACGAGTTCTAACTCCTTGTGAATACAGGCTCCGGCTTGGCCGCAATGGAGTTTTCCACAGCCGGGGTCTTGCCCATCTGATGGGTTTTCGCGCGAGCCGCGCCTCCCTGTCGGCTCAGGTCGGCCCGGCGCGACCCCGGGAGCCGATCATCCCCGGACCTTGCATCTGCCCCGCCCGGCGGATATGAACGACGCTTCGCCGCGCGGCGATGAAGGAGGTCGCGATGAATTCGCGGGAACGGTTCAACGCGTTCGTGCACGGCCGGAGCGTCGACCATGTGCCGGACTTCGAGTTCTGGTTCTGGGACGGGACGCTGGTGCGGTGGGTCGACGAGGGCCTGCCGGAGGAGCTCACCCCGCTGGCGACGCCCAACGGGGGGAAGCTCCACCGCAAGCTGTGCGAGTTCTTCGATTTCGAGATGATCGACGGCGTGCCCATCAAGACCCGCTTCGTGCGGGAGCCCGCCGCCGAGATCATCGCCGAAGACGAGGACACCGAGACCGTCCGCAACGCCATCGGCGAGGAGTTCGTCCGCTTCAAGAGCGGCAAGGGCGAGAGCATCCCGACGCACATCAGGCACGCCGTCACGACGCGGGAGGACTGGGAGCGGGTCCGCGATGAGTACATGCCCCTGGACCTCGCCCAGCGCCTGCCGAGGAACTGGGACACCCTCAAGGACACGTTCAACGACTGGACGATGATCCTCAACACGCCGCAGATGGGCTTCTACGGCTTCCTGCGGAACCTGATGGGCGTCGAGGCGGTCTCCATCGCCTTCGCCCTGGAGCCGGACTGGATCGAGGAGATGATGGACCACCTGCTGGCGATCTACCTGATGACCAGCCAGGCCATCGTCGACGCCGGGATCAAGCCGGACATCTCCGGGTGGTGGGAGGACATGTGCTACAACACGGGTCCGCTGATCTCCCCGGCGATGTTCGAGCGGTTCATGGTCCCCCGCTACAAGAAGGTCACCGACTTCTGGCGCAGGCACGGGCTGGACCGGGCGATCCTGGACTCCGACGGGAACATCCACAAGCTCGCCCCGCTGTGGCACCGCGCGGGCATCAACATCCTGATTCCCTGCGAGGCGGCCCACACCGACACGCTGAAGCTCCGCCAGGAGAACCCCGCCGACGACTTCTACATGGCCGGCGGGGTGAACAAGCGGGAACTGGCCAAGGGCCGCGCCGCCATCGACGCCGAACTCGAGCGGATCAGGCGGGTGATGGACCTGGGCAACTTCATGCCGCACGTCGACCACCTCGTGCCGCCGGATGTGTCGTACGCCGACTACATGTACTATCGTGAGAAGAAGCGCAAACTGCTGGGCAAGTAGCCGCGGGCCCCGCGCCCGCGGCCGGGAGAGTTTATGAGTACCCACGCCGACGTTGTCACGCTGACCTACCCCCTCGACACGGTCACCGTCGCGGGGCACTGGATCTGGGACTGCCCGAGGGATGTGTCCGACGGCCTGGCCACGTGCCTGTTCCGCCGGGCGTTCGACGCGTCGGAGCTGGGCGCATCGCCGAAGCTCCGCATCTCGGCCGACAGCCGCTACCGGGCGTACCTCAACGGCCGCCTGATCAGCCGCGGGCCCTGTCGGGGGACGCCCGAGCACTACCATTTCGAGACGATCGACCTGACGGGCCTGCTGCGCCAGGGCCGCAACGTCCTGGCCGTCGAGGTCCGCTGGTACGGCAAGCACTTCGCCCAGGCGGAGGTCCACGCCGTGGCGGGGCTGTGGGCGATGCTCGGGGATGCGTCGCGCCCCGGCGCGATCGTCACCGACGAGGCGTGGAAGGTGCTGCGGACCGACGCCTGCGCGTCCGACCCCATCCCCGCGATGCGCCCGCTGAACAGCTACTGCGCGGTGGACCCCTGCGAGGACGTCGACCTGCGCCGCCTGCCGTCCGGCTGGACGGAGGTTGATTTCGACGACGCCTCGTGGACGCCGGCGGTGGCCTTCACCGAGGCGTACGGCCGCTACCAGCAGCTCAAGCACACGCACTGGTTCCACGAACTGATCGGCCGGAGCGTCCCGATGATGGAGGAGATGCCCATCGCACCGGCCGGCTGCCTGGAGCAGGGGCGGATCACGCTGGGCAGCGACCCGCGTCAGGTCCGCTCGATCGAAGGCGAGCTTCACCCGGCCGCGGGCGGCGCGGCGGCCTTCTGGGCCGACCCGGCCGAGCCGCTGACGTTCGCCGAACCCGGCACGCACTACGTCATCGTCAACATGGGCGCCCTGGTCACCGGCTACCCGCACCTGACGGTCGACGCCCCGGACGGGACGCTGGTGGAGTACCGCTACAGCGAGGCCCTCAGCCGCAACCTGGTCAAGGCCGTGCGCGACGATCCGGCGGCCGGAACCGTCGAGGGGTATTTCGACCTGTTCACCTGCCCCGGCGGCGGGGTTGTGCTGGCGCCGTTCGTCTGGCGGACGTTCCGCTTCCTCCGCATCGCCGTCCACCACCCCGACGGGCCGGCGACGCTGAAGAAGCTGGCGGTCGACTTCACGGCCTACCCGTTCCGCCAGGCCGCCACGTTCGAGTCGCCCGACCCGCTGCACAAGCCGC
>JAAYZK010000183.1 GCA_012514895.1 Planctomycetota bacterium
GGGCCGCCACGAGGGGGCTGTCGGTGCCGGGCGTCCACAGGGCCTTGATCATGGGCACCGACGCCGTGACGGTCGCGGCCCCGTCGACGCCGACCTGCTGGACCTTCGTGTCCGGCTCGTAGACGAGTCGTCCGGCGATCGTGCTGCCGCTGTCGAGTTCGACGGCCAGGGCGTCGTTGGTGGTGATGCCCACGACCTTGGCGGCGTCCACCTTCACCTCGCCGGCGTAGTCGGTTCGCAGCGTCAGCACCTCGTCGGCCAGCCGCACCACGCTGCCGGTCAGAATCGCCCCGTCCGTGAGATAGACCTTGTCCGCCCGGGCCGCCGTCGCGGCCGCCGCCAGCAGGACCATCGCCAGGATCGGTCCTCGATACGTCCGGACCATGTTCAGCCTCCGTGTTGAGCTGTGTCGTTGTCGAAAGGGGCGGTCGGTCATCCGAGCCGGCCCCGACGAAGCCCGGGCAGGTCACCGCAAGGGCTTCACGACGGGGATTCTACACGCTGGGCGCACGATCGCAAGACACCTTCGGCGCGGCCACTGGACTGCGCCGGTGCGGGGGGATAGACTCCTACGGTGCCGGGCCCCCTTTTGGAGACCGCCATGGATGCGTTGGAAGCCCTGATCCGCGATGTGCCGGATTTTCCCGCCAAGGGGATCCTCTTCAAGGACATCACGCCGCTGCTGGCCGATGCGGCCGGCCTGAAGGAGACGATCCATCGGCTCATCGAGCCGTTCATGGGCGCCGGCGTCGACCTCGTCGTCGGCACCGAGAGCCGCGGGTTCATCTTCGGCACCGCCGCGGCGGTCCAGATGGGCGTGGGCTTCGTGCCCATCCGCAAGCCCGGCAAACTCCCCTGCGCCACGTGCCGGGCCGAGTACCAGCTCGAGTACGGCACGGACGCCATCGAGATCCACGCCGACGCCATCCGACCCGGCCAGAAGGTCCTCATGATCGACGACCTGCTCGCCACCGGCGGCACGATGGCCGCCTCCTGCAGCCTCGTCGAGCAACTGGGCGGGAAGATCTGCGGCGTCTGCTTCGTCGTCGAGCTGTGCTTCCTGAACGGGCGCCAGAGACTCGCCGACTACCCCGTGCACGCGGTCATCCAGGTGAATTGACCGGCGGGCGCCGGCCGCGCTACGGCTGGGGAGGCAGCAGGACGCCGTCGATGACGTGGATGACGCCGTTGGCGGCGCCGACGTCGGTCTGCGTGACGACGGCGCCGTTGATCAGGATCTTGCCGTTGACGACGTTGACGTTCAGTTCCCCGCCCGACAGCGTGCCCAGGGTCTCAAGGCCGATCAGGTCGATCGCCACGACCTTGCCCGGCACGACGTGGCGGGTCGCGACCTCCCGCAACCGCTGGCGATTCTCGGGCTCAAGCAGCGACTGCCGCGCGCCTTCGCCCAGCCGGTCGAACGCGGCATCCGTCGGCGCGAAGATCGTGAAGGGCCCCTCCTCCCGCAGCCTGTCGGCCAGGTCGGCCGCCTCCAGGGCGTCGACCAGCGTCGTGAAGTCACCCCGGGCGGCGAGCGTGTCGGTGAGGCTCGCCTCGGCCGGGCCGCCATTGCGGTCCTGGCACCCGGCCGCCAGGGCCAGGGCGACCATCCCGACCGCCAGCACATGAATCCTGCTCATCGTCGTCACCCCCCGCGCGGCGCGGCATGCGCCGTCCTTCGCTTCTGTCGGCACGAGGAGGGGCCGGGCCGCGTTGCGAACACGCCGGGCGGTCCGTCCTGGTCGCCGGACGCCGCACGACCGCGACAGACGCCCCAAGCGGGACGCCCGGGAACGGCAGGCGGACGGCCCGTCACTCCACGCCCGGATACGCCTCCACCGGCACGTCCGCCAGGACGTCGCGGAGGCGGGCCGCCAGGGCCTCCAGGCGAGCGGCGGGCAGGGGGGCGGCGGCCGATTCGGCGGGACGGCGGGCGATCGTGTAGAGCTGCACCGCCTTGAGGCGGCCGCCCGTCTGGAGGATGTGGCGCAGGCGGGCGATGTACAGCTCGATTTCCGTATCGCCGGGGGCGCTGCCGTCCAGGATGAAGAAACAGCTCTGGATCACCACCGGCATCTGCGTCGCCAGCCAGCCGATGTTCTCGACGATCCGCTTGAACGGCACGGACGTGCGGCTGACCTTGACGAAATGCTCGGCCGACCCGGCGTCGAGCTTGGCCCACACCTCCCCGTCCGACCCCTGGAGGATCGGCAGGGCGCGGCGGAAGGCCTGCGTGTGGAACCGCGAGGCGTTGGAGATCACCACCAGACGCGTGCCCTTGAGGCGGTGGCGCTCCTTCGCGTCGGCGGCGACCTGCACCATGTCGGCGAAATCACGGAACGCCGTCGGCTCCCCGTCGCCGCTGAAGGCGATGTCGTTCACCCGCCGCATCGCTTCCGGCACATCCGCGAAGTGCGGATCCCGCCAGATCTCCCCGCCGGCGGCCCACTGGCACATCTGGTTCAGCTCGCGGATCAGCGTCCCGAGGTCCACCCGGTCCGTGACCGGCTCGACGCGCCGATCGACCTGGCAGTAGATGCAGTTGAACGTGCACACCTTGTCGGGGTTGAGGTTGACCCCGATGCTCAACCCCTTGGCCCGCCTGGAGATGACGGGATACACGTACCGATTCTCCCGCCACAGGCGGCTGTGGTCTGTCACGTGGCGATCCGGGGCGGACATCTGGACGTTCGGCGTAGGTTCACTCATTGGCACCATTATACCGGCAATACGCCCGGGCAGGGAGCCGAGGTTCGCGGCAGGCGAAGATCGGGACGCTTCGGACGGCCCTCTCAGCGGGCCGCGTCGACCACGATCACCGCCGTCTGCCAGGGCTGAAGCTCGACCTGCCAGGCGCCGTCCTTCAGGGGCAGCGGCTGGGTGGACCCGTACAGGGCCGGGACGCCGGCGGCCTTGAAGGCCCGCGGCGTCACCGACACCGTCACCGGCCGTCCCTCGCCCTCCTCGATCACGTTCACCAGCACCAGGAGGGCCCGGTCGCCGCTGTCGCTCAGCCGCTGCATGGCGTCCACCCGCGCTCCCTGGTAGCGCAGCTCGAACAGGTCGTTCCGGGGGGCCGTGAGAATCACGTCGGCCAGTTCGGTCACCTCCCGGTTCACCGCCTTGAGGGCGTCCCGCCGCTGCTGGTTGATGTCGTGGAACTTGAAGCCGCTCTTGAACGTCTGCGGGAAATAGCCGATGAACGTCGCCCCGTTGATCAGGGCCATCCACGCATTGGCGCGGATCTGTTCGCCGGTCATTCCGGGATCGGTGTCGCTCATGGCGTCGCTGGCCTGCAGCCAGATGCCGATCGGCTTGTTCGGCCCGGCCAGGCGGCGGAGCTGCTTGAGGCCTTCGGCGTTCCAGTGCAGGTGCCTGCCCCAGATGCTCACGGGGTACAGGTCGTACATGATCAGGTCGCTGCCGGGCATGAACGCCTTGTACTGTTCCTTGCTGATGGACCGGAAGGTGACCTCGTCCATGAAGCGGGCCATGAGCGTCATGGAGACCAGCCGCTCCGGGTCGAGCTTCTTGACCGCCTGGTAGTCGGCGATGATCTGCTCGGGCGAGATCCGCGGGTTCACGCGCGGCGTGTCGCCGCCCTCG
The DNA here is from genome assembly GCA_012514895.1 of Planctomycetota bacterium. Classification (GTDB taxonomy): domain Bacteria; phylum Planctomycetota; class Phycisphaerae; order SM23-33; family FEN-1343; genus JAAYZK01. The sequence continues at coordinate 3,607 of JAAYZK010000183.1, forward strand.
GCGTCGGCGGCGCCGGCGGGCTTGTCCGGTTCGTCGGGATGATGCAGCGTGAACAGCAGCGGGTGGCGGTTGAGCTCCTCCAGTTTGCCCTCGCTGCGCAACCAATGGTAGCCCAGCGACATGTACACGTTGTGCTCCTCGCAGGCCTTGACGTACGCCTCCAGCGTGCCGCCCTTCCTCGGGTGCTCGCCTGTGATGAAGAGGTTGACGCCGAGGTCCTTCCACATCGCGAACGTGTCTTCCGGCTGGGCCCAGACGGCGATCGGCAGGAAGGGTTTGCCGTTGACGCGGATGATGTTGTTCCGGTCATAGGTCACCCTCATCGGCCCCTCCTGGGCTGCCGCCGAGGCCGCCATCACGAACAGGGCCAGCACGCCGCAGATGGATCCGTTTCGCCTCATCGAACGCTCCTTCTCTGAATCGCCAGAACGTGTCCCTGCCCTTGCGGGCGCGATGGTCAGCGCCAACCCGTCAGTTCCGCCAGGCGCCCGGTGTAGTCCACGAAGTTGTCCCACGAGACGTCGGACGGCACGCCGTGATCGCAGCCGGGGATGTAGCCGCCGGCGCGGATGAGGGGGGCGAGGCGGTCCAGTTCGGCCGCCAGAACGGCTCCGCCGGCGGCGATGGCGCGCTTGTCGACGCCCATGCGGTAGGCGATCGACCGGCCGTACTGGCGGCAATAGGCGGCCAGGTCGTTGCCGGCGGCGACCTCGATGGGGTCGCAGACGTTGATGCCGGCCTCGATCCACAGGGGGATCAGCTCGCCGACGAAGCCGTCGCTGTCCATGTCCACCAGGGGGCAGCCCCCGGCCATGACCAGGTCGGTCCAGCGGCGCCAGCTCGGCAGGCACCAGCGGCGGGTCATGGCGGGGGAGATCATCGCCTTGACCTTGTAGGCCATGTCCTCCGAGATGAACAGCACGTCGGGAACCACCCGCTCGCACAGCCGCTCCAGCAGGGACGCGACGAACCCGCACCAGAAGCTCGCCATGTCGTCCACGAGGCCGGGGTCGTCGATCATCATCATGCACAACCCCTCGAACCCGCACCACTCGCGCATCTGCCAGAACGGCCCGTTGACGCCCACCGCCAGCGGACGGCCGTCGGCGTCGGGCAGGGTGTCGGGCATGCGGGCCGGGTCGTCCGGATCGTAGCGGGCCTTCATCCGCTCCCAGTCGTCGCGGCTTTCGACGGGGCAGCGGATCCACCGGCGGGTGACGAAGTCGATGGCGTTGCGGAGGTAGCTGACGTCGAAGGCGTCGGAGATCTCGCAGACGTTGCCCTTCCAGTCCTGCACGACCAGGTGCGAGCCCCGATGCTCGAGGACCTTCTCCTCGAACTGGGGGATCATGCGGCTGTTCATCGCCACGCCCACGGGCCCGGCCCCGGCGGCAGGCTCGACGCCGACGGCCTGGCAGACGGCGCCCCACCAGTCCGCCCGGTCGCCCAGGCCCTCGCGGCTCCATCGTTGGAGCGTGCTCCGGCGGGGGCCGCCGGGCATGAGGGGGATGCGATCGGGCTGCTGGAAGCGTAGAGTTCGAATATAGCGTTCCCTCGGCGTCATTCGTCGCACCTCGTTGATTTCGCGGCCGCGAGGGTTATGCTACAGGGCTCCTGGCAGCAACGCACGGAGAAATGCCATGGATCCAACCGCGCCGCGATGGAAGGTTCGGCTCCAATGCACGGAGAGACGTCATGGACGTGACCACGTCGATTAGAACGCGTTTCGCCCCCTCGCCGACGGGCCACCTGCACGTCGGGTCGGCCCGGACGGCCCTGTTCTGCCACCTGCTGGCCCGCTCGACCGGCGGGACGTTCCTGCTGCGGATCGAAGACACCGACGTCGCCCGCCACGTGGAGGGGGCCGTCGAGCAGATCATCGAGGACCTGCGCTGGCTGGGGCTGGACTGGGACGAGGGCGTCGGCGTCGGCGGGCCGCTGGGCCCGTACCGCCAGAGCGAACGGCTCGACCTCTACAACGAGTACATCCACCGCCTCCTGGTCGCCGGGCGGGCCTATTACGTCTTCGAGACTGCCGAGGAACTCCAGGCCATGCGGGAGACGGCCGAGGCCGACAAGCGGACGTTCCTCTACCCGAGGCCCGACGTGCTGCCCACTGGCGAGGACGCCCGACGCGCCGCCGCCGAGGGGCGGCCCGTGGCGATCCGCTTCGCCTGCCCGGGCGTGGACGTGATGATCCACGACGAGGTCTTCGGCGACGTGACCGTCCCGGCGGCCCAGCAGGAGGACTTCATCATTCGCAAGGCGGACGGCTGGCCCACGTACCACCTGGCCAACGTCGTCGACGACGCCCTGATGGGCGTGAACTTCATCCTGCGCGGGCAGGAGTTCCTCGGCCAGACCTGGCGCCACAAGCTCCTGCGCGAGGCGCTGGGGTTCCCCGAGCCCCGCTACGCCCACCTGCCGCTCATCATGGATATGGCCGGCCGCAAGCTGTCCAAGCGCGACGGAGACGTCGACATCTTCAGCTTCCGCAAGGCCGGCTACCTGCCCGAGGCGATGGTCAGCTTCATCGCCCTGCTGGGCTGGTCGCCGGGGGGCCAGAAGGAGATCTACAGCCTGCCGGAGCTGCGGTCGATGTTCGACATCGCCCGCCTGGGCAAGGCCAACGCCAAGTTCGACCGCGAAAAGCTCCTGGCGTTCAACACCGACGTCGCCGCATCCGCCGGCGAGGATCGCCTGCTGGCGGCGTTCCAGGATTTCCTGTCGATCAACGACACGCCCTTCCCGGCCGGCGACGAGGCGGTCTGCCGCCACCTGCTGCGGGCGAACAAGGGCTTCCGCACGTTCGAGGACATCGTCTTCAAGAGCGGCATCCTCTTCGAAGACGACCAGGCCGTCCAGTACGACCCCAAGGCCGTCCAGAAGGTGCTCGACAAGGCCGACGGCGAAGGCTGGCGCGTCCTGGGCGAACTGAAGCCCCTCCTGGCGGACTGCGCATGGGAGGAGGCGGCCCTGGAGAAGCTCGTCGCCGACTACTGCCAGACCAGCGGCCTGGGCATGGGCAAGGTCGCCCAGCCCCTCCGCGTCGCCGTCACCGGCCGCACCATCTCCCCGGCGCTGACCGATACGCTGCTGCTGCTGGGCAAGGCCGCCACGCTGGCGCGGATCGACCGGTGCCTGAACGGCAGGCCGTAGGCCGCAGGAGCGGCAACGGCAACAGCGAGGCGCATCCTCACGCCTTGCGGCTCAGGAAAGGATCGTCCATGAGTGCGACGGCGTTGCGGATCGTCCTTGGGGTCCTGCTGACGGCCGCAGGCGCGCGGGCCGCTGAGGCTACGACACGGGAGACGGCAATGACGGGAGTCAATGATGTGCTGGCCACCCTCCGGGACGGACACCCGCGGCTGCTGCTGACCGATGAGCGACTGGCCGAACTGAAGCGGCGGGTCGCGGACGACCCGCTGCTGGCGAAGATCGTCGCCGACGTCATCGCGCAGGCCGACCGCGATCTCGACAGGCCCGTGCTCCAGTACGTTCTCCAGGGCCCGCGGCTGCTGTCGGTCAGCCGCGAACTGGTCCGGCGGACGTATGGCCTGGGCTTGGCGTGGCGGTGGACGGGCCAGGCGAAGTACCGCGACAGGCTCGTCGAGAACCTCCTGGCGGTCTGCGCGTTCGACGACTGGCACCCGGAGCACTTCCTGGACACCGCCGAGATGGCCCACGGCGTGGCGGTCGGCTACGACTGGCTCTACAACGCCCTGGACGAGCCGACCCGCGCGACCATCCGCGACGCGATCGTCCGTCACGGCCTGCAGGTGGGGCTGGCCGGCTTCGAGGGCACGCCATGGGGCTGGTGGCACCGGGTGAGCCACAACTGGAACCAGGTCTGCAACGGCGGCCTCATCGTCGCCGCCCTGGCCGTCGCGGAGGATGAGCCCGCCGTTGCCAGGCAGACCCTGGCCCGGGCCCTGGCGAGCCTGCCGCTCGCCCTCCGCCAGTACGGCCCGGACGGTGCGTGGGGCGAGGGCCCGGGCTACTGGGGCTACGCCACGCGCTACACCGTCTACGCCCTGGCCTCGCTGGAGACGGCCCTGGGCACCGACCTGGGCCTGTCCGACATCCCCGGGCTCGACAGGGCCGGCGAGTTCCCCCTCTACTGCACCGGGCCGACCGGGTACTACTTCAACTACGCCGACTCCGGCGAGCTCAACGCCCGCGGTCCGCTTCCCTCGCTGCTGTGGCTGGGACGGCGGTACCACCGCCCGGCGTACGTCGCCGAGGAACTGCAGATCGCGGCCGCCCGCCGGGCCGAGCCCCGCCACCTGATCTGGTATCCCGACGACTCGGCGGCCAAGGCGCTGCCCCGGAGCCTGGACAAGCGGTTCGGCGGGGAGGTCGAGGTGGCCCTGCTCCGCAGCGCGTGGGGCGACGCCGACGCCCTCTGGGTCGCCGTCAAGGCCGGCGATAACCAGGTCAATCATGGCCACCTGGACCTGGGCGGCTTCGAGCTGGACGCCCTGGGCGTCCGCTGGGCGCGGGACCTCGGCAGCGACGACTACAACATGCCGGGTTACTGGGAAGGGAAGGGTGGCGGACGGCGGTGGACCTACTACCGCATGCGCTCGATCAGCCACAGCGTCCCGCTGCTGGACGGCGCCGACCAGGACCCGCTCGCCACCGCCCGACTGACCGCCTTCCACAGCGCGGCCGATCGCGGCCACGCGGTGGTCGACCTGACGAAGGCCTATCAGCCCGCCGCAGCGAAGGTTGCCCGCGGCGTCGCCCTGCTGGCCGGCCGGACGGCGGTCCTCGTGCAGGACGAGTTCGACCTGCCGCAGCCGGCCGAGGTCGCCTGGGGCATGACCACGGACGCGGCCATCGAGGTGCAGGCCGGCGGCCGTGCCGTCCTGACGTTGAAGGGCAGGCGCCTGGCCGCCCGCATCGTCGAGCCGGCCGCCGCCGCCTTCAGCGTCGAATCGGCCCGCCAGGCCGCGCCGCAGAAGACCAACGAGGGCGTCAGCCGCCTGGTGGTCCGCCTGCCCGGCCGGCAGGGGCCCGTCTGCGTGGCGGTCCTCCTCGCCCCGGCCGACGCGATGGACGCCGCCGCCGCGTCAGTGAAACTGGTCCCGCTGGACGACTGGGAAGGGCCGAAGGAATAGCCGCGCCTTTCCAGACGGGCGGGGCGCGCGTACACTGTGGAGGCAGGGAATCCAATGAGCGTTCTGGTTACCGGCAGCATCGGCATCGATACCATCGAGGCTCCCGCGGGTCGTGTGGAGAACGTCCTGGGCGGCTCGGCGGTCTATTTCGCGGCGGCGGCGAGCTTTTTCGCCCCGGTACGATTCGTCGCCGTCGCCGGCGAGGACATGCCCGAGGGGTTCCTCGCGCCGCTGGAGGCGATGGGGAACATCGACACCAGCGGCCTGGAAATCCGCCGCGGGTCGGCGACGTTCCGATGGTCGGGCCGCTACCACGACGACATCAACCACCGCGACACCGTCGAGGTCGCACTCGGCGTCCTGGCCGAGGCCGGGCCGACCATCCCGCAGGCCCACCGCGACAGCCCGTACGTGTTCCTGGCGAACACCCACCCGGCGCTGCAACTGGAGCTCATCGAGCAGCTCACCAGCCCCAGGCTCATCGTCGCCGACACGATGAACCTGTGGATCGAGAACGAGCCGGCCGCCCTGGCGGCCCTGCTGTCGCGGATCGACGGGATCATCCTCAACGACAGCGAGGCCCGCCTGCTGACCGGCCAGACCAACACGATTATCGCCGCCGACCTCATCCGCCGGCGTGTCCGGCGGTTCGTCGTGGTCAAGAAGGGCGAGCACGGCAGCGTGCTGCTGACCGACGGGCGGATCTTCGTGTTGCCGGCCTACCCGTCGCTGACGGTCGTCGACCCCACCGGCGCCGGCGACAGCTTCGCCGGGGCCATGATGGGCCACATCGCCGCCGCCGGCGCCGCCGACCCCGCGACCCTCCTGACCGGCATGGCGTACGGCACGGTCGTGGCGAGCCTCGAACTGGAAGACTTCTCGCTGGACAGGCTCAGGCACCTCACGCGCGCCGACATCGACGCGCGGTTCGAGGAGTTCGTGGCGATGACGAGGATCGGGGCGGCATGAGTGCGGAATGGGGCTCTGAGATTCCCCCGAGGGGACAGCCGTGGCAACGAGAACATTTCTGGCGCTGGACCTGGATGACGTCGCCCTCGATGAGCTGGCGGCGGTTCAGGAGGTCCTGGCCGCGGCCGGCGCTTCGGTGCGGTGGACCGGCCGCGAAAACCTGCACGTGACGCTCAAGTTCCTCGGCGACGTCGACGATTCGGACCTGGCGGGCGTCTGCGCCGTGGCGGCCGAACTGGCCGGGACGGTCGAGGCATTCGAGTTCACGCTCGGCCGGATCGTCAGCGTCCCCCCGGCCGGGCACATGCGGATGATCTGGACCGAGATCGGCGACCCGACGGGCCGGATGACCGCCCTGGCCGAGCAGTACAACGACGCCTGCGCCGCCATGGGCTACAAGAACGAAAACCGCGGATTCCGTCCCCAACTCACCCTCGGCCGCGTCAAGGGCGGCCGCAACGTGGCGGCCCTCCGCGCGGCCATCGCCGGTCTTCCCGCCTTCGACCTGGACGCCCAGTTCGCCGACGAGGTCGTCGTCTACGCCAGCGAGTTGAGCCGCGAAGGTCCCATCTACACCGTCCTGAGCCGCACGCCGCTGGGGTAGGACCGGCCCGGCCATGCGATCGGGTGCTACGACTTGAAAGGCCCGTCCCGGAAGGGCCAATCGACAATTCCGCCCAGTCCGATCGGAGTTAAAGGGACGTGCCCCATGTCCCCAAGTGTGAATCTATGAAGCAAGTCCCCTTCCGGTAGAATCGGGGTCGTATGTTGTTCGGACACTACGCCCCATACCGAGAAGGAGACTTGCAATGTTGTACGTAGGCCTGGATGTTCATCAGCGGACGACGA
>JAAYZK010000184.1 GCA_012514895.1 Planctomycetota bacterium
CGGGCGGTTACCAGATGCGGTTCACCGGACGGATACATCTCGGCAGGGTTATTCCAGTTATAGAGCCATATGGTACAAGCAGTGAAAGCCTCATCCTCTCGCCAGTTGGAATACCTCTCATGCTTCTGACCTCTCTGGTCTTTGCTCCAGAGAAACCCTCGATACGCACCTTCGATCTGCTCAGCAACACGTTCCTGATCCAGCCCCGGCTGGTTCTCAAGCAACTCCAGCAACTCTGGCACTGGCAGCACAAGGTCCGGGGAGGGCAGAAGAACATCAGCCTGCGCCCGCATGAGGGGAACATTCGCCCGAACCAAATTCTTTATGCCGCCGCCCAGCAGACCCTCTGCGGCTGGGTTAAGATACCGGCTTTCATCTTCGATGGAAGTGGGCATGCATCCCACAAGGAACGCACAGCAGTATAATCCAGAAACGGCAACGGCTAATCTTGTCTGGCCTGCCATCTTTTCTACTCCAGTGCGTACCCCTCGATGAAGGAGGGACGCCATCCTATCCAACGGTCATCTGCGAACGCCGCGCCGATCGTGTTCTGCCCTGCAAAGGGGTCAAAGGGCGCACTTCATCAGTAATTGGACCAGTCGTAGTAGTCGTACCGACCATCATCATCTTCTCTCGGAGGCCAATGGCTTTGTGCCTTGGGCTCCCGGCGGCACTAGCTCCGCTATCGTTGGGCCGTACTGATGACACGGATACGGAATAAGCCCAGCGTTCGGGACGCCATACCTAACTCGCAGAGTTAGGTATGGTGTCCTGGGCGCCAAGAGTAAAAAGGACAAAGAACAAAGGGGAACCTTTTCAGTCCAGGCCGCCCGGAGCAACCACGACCCGAAAACCGAGGCTGTAGTTCGCGTTGGCGGGGTAGGTGTTGCCGCGGTTCGCCGAGCGGCAGTAACGCGCGCCGCTGCCCCAACCGCCGCCGCGGAGCACGCGGTAGCTGCCAGATGCGGGGCCCTGGGGGTCTACAACATTCGCAGATGCGTAAGATCCGTACCAGTCGTTGCACCACTCCCAGACGTTCCCGTGCATGTCGTACAGGCCCCACGCGTTGGGGGTTGTCTGACCCACAACGTGAGTTTCATAGCCGCTGTTGCCGCTGCCGTCATAGTCGCCGTACCATGCGTAGTTGCGCAGGAGGGTGTAGCCCGGGTCGTCCCCATAGTAGAACCGCGTCGTACTGCCGGCGCGGCAGGCGTACTCCCACTGGGCCTCCGTCGGCAACATCACTGTCCTGCCCGTCCGCTGGGAAAGCGTCTGGCAGAATGCCACGGCATTGTTCCAAGACACCGTCTCAACCGGGGCATCGAGACCGGAGGACATGCAATAGCTCGGGTTGGTGCCCATGACGGCCTGGTACTGCCGCTGCGTCACCTCGCACACGCCCATGTCGAACGGCTGGGAGATCGTCACCTGATGCTGCGGGCCTTCGTTGCTGTAGCGATCCACTTCCGTCGTCGGACTGCCCATCATGAACGTGCCGGCGGGGATCCGCACCAGGCGCATCATCACCCCGCCGCCGCAGTCGAGGGTGAGTTCGTCGGGGTAGGTGTACGTGGCCCCGAAGTTGTTCTTGAGGATGACGAAGTCGTCGAGGCTGACATCCCCATCGCCGTCGAAGTCGCCCATGGCCCACGTCGCACCGGCCGTCGTGCCGAAGTTGGTCTTGAGGATGACGAAGTCATCCAGGTCCACATCGGCGTCCGCGTCCGCGTCGCCGGGTCCCCAGGCCTGCCCGATGGCCGGCACAACGAACGTAGTCAGGAGACAGACGGAAATGGCCATCGCCCACCGTGCTCGGCGTCCGGAGAACACGCCCTTGCCCTGATTACTCGAACCCATGACCGGCCTCCCATTCAGACGACGTTGATCTTCCCATGGACAGGAGCGCAGGGCCCAAACGAGGCCGGTAACACCTGGAGCCCCTTTGGCACTGCGCCGCCGTCCGAATATGCGCCACGAACCGACACCCGATTGTACCCGAGATCGGCTGTAAGACAAGGTATACTCTGCCCCTACTACATGACTGCCCGCCACCCTACCCCCACCTCTTCTCTGCTCACTCTACCGCACCGGCAGATCCCCCCCCCCTTCGACTGCGCTTCCGCCGTCGTCCGCCCTTCGCTGAAGCTATGGGGGGGACTGCGGCGGGACAAGCAGGGCCGACTTCCAGGCACACAACGGCCCACCTTCGCCTGCAAGGCTTCGGCGGACAGGCAGGCTGGAGACTGCAGGAACGGCCACGGCAACGACAACGCCCACCCCCTGGGCCAGGTCGTCGAGGCTCGCATACTCGCCCGACTCGAGCTGCTTCCGCTCGCCCCCCGCCGCGCCTGGCGATCGCAGCGTGCCTTGACGAGTATCCGCCGTGCGCTTATAATCGTAGTTCTCCGTGCCGTCGGTGTTTGCCGCTTCTGGGCGGCTGCAGTGAGGAATGCCATGGGTGCCTTCAGTCTGAGCAGAGGTATTCAGCCGCGGCAGTTGCCCATCCCTTGCCTTGAGCCGCTCGAGTCGCGGCAGTTGCTCAGTTGCGACCTGGTGGGGAGTGTCAACGCGGCGGCGCTGCCCAGCCCGGTTGTGCCCGGGGAGACCGTGACGCTCCCGATCACGGTCACCAACCAGGGCGATGCGCCGGCCCTGGGGCGAATGAGCGTTCACTGCTACCTGTCGCTCCACGCCGACGGCAGCGATCCGCTCGGGCCGATGGTCCTGCCAAGCCAGGCCGTCAAGCTGGCGCCGGGCCGCGGCAGGACCTACGCGTTCAGGGTCGTCGTCCCCTCGACGGTCCCGGCCGGCAGCTATCACCTCGTAACACGGATCGACCCCGCCGGGGCCATTGCGGGGGACGATCCAACCAACAACGTCGACGTGACGCCCCAGGCCGTGCCGCTTGCTTACCGCTTCGGCGCCGTGCCGGGGCGGGTCAGGCCGGTCATGCTCAAGCTCACCGACGACGACGGCTCGCTCGTCACCTTCAGCCTCGCAGGGCCGGGCTGGGCGGAACTGACGCCCGCCGGCGGGACGTACGCTCTGACGACGACGGACACGGACGCCCGTTCGAGCCTGAAGATCGCCGTCAGGAACGGCGACGGCCGCTTCACGCTGGGCGATGCGACGATCGGCTCGCTGAAGTCCCTGACGGCGGCTGCGGTCGACCTGGAGGGCGACCTCACCGTGACGGGCGGCATCTCGGCCATCACCCTCGGCAACGGCGTTGCGGGCAGTTCGATCAGCATACACGGCGATGCAGTTCCCCTGACGTTCAAGGCTTCGGATGTCAGCAGCATGAGCCTGGAGACGGCCGGGGCCGTCAGGTCGATCAACGTCGCCTCGTGGACCCGCAGCGGACTGATCGGCAGCCGGATCGTCGCTCAGTCGCTCGCCTCGTTCGTCTCCCGGGGGCAGGCCGCCTTCGACCTGAGCCTGGGCTCGGCCGGCCTGTCGCTGGGCAGGCTTTCGGCCGCGGGAGGGATCGGCCCGGGCGACTGGCTCCTGGCCGGCAGCGCCGGCAGGATCACGGCCGGCACGATCGACGCCGGCTGGGCGGCGAGCCTCCGGGGCGCCGTGACGTCGCTGACGGTCAGCGGAGACGCCGGCGGCAGCGTATCGGCTCAGCAGTTGGGTTCGGTCCTGATCAAGGGCGACCTGGCCGGCGCGAGGATGCTGGCCGGAACGTACCTGGGCGAGGACCTGGCCCTGGGCGGGGAAGGGGCGGCGGCAGACACGTACGCGGCCGGGTCGATCAGGAAGTTCACGGTGGCCGGGGCGGTCAGCGACTCATGGGTCTTCGCCGGCGTGGATCCTTTTGACGGGACCCTGAACGATATCAACGACGTGCAGTTGGGCGGGGCGTCGAGCTTCATCGGCTCGATCTCGGTCGGTTCGCTTGACGCCGCCAGTTCATTCAACGCCGCCCGACTGCCGCAGACGGCGGTGATCGCCCGCTCGCGGGTCGCCGCCCACGACGATCCGAGGTTCGCGCAGAACGCCTTCGCGCTGACCGACGCGGGCATGACCGGCGAGGCGGGCCTGGTCACGCTGGACATCGCCGGCCAGGAACAGACCTTCGCGATACTCGACGAGGCGACGGGCAGTCCGCTGGCGGGGGCCGGCGTGGCGGTGGCCGTCGACGCCCAGAGCCGGTCGTTCGGCGTCATGACCATCGTCAGCCCCGGGCGGAACGTGCCGGTGCGGTTCGTCGTGCTCAAGGGCTCAGCCGCCCTCTCGCCGATGCCGGTGGCCGCGGCCCTGGCCGAGACCGGCCAGGAACCGCAGGAGCCCGCCGTCATCCTCACCACCGACACCGCGACCAAGGCCGTGCAGGATGTGTTCACCGACAAGCTGGTCGAACAGGTCTTCTACGACGTCGCCCCGGCCCAGCAGTCGCTGATCAGCTCCACCGTCGGCGCGCTGGCCTCGGCCTTCACGTCGCTGGTGACCATCGGCGTCCACGCGCTGGACAACGTTTCGCACGGGGCGGTGAGCCAGTACCTCGCCTCGCTGCCCATGGCCACCAGCCGGGTGCTCACGCCCGAGCAGGCCAAGCAGCAGGTGATCGACAGCCGCGCCGGCGACCTGGCGTCCACGATGGTGCTGGCCACCATGAAGGGCAAGCTCGACCCGATGGCGCCCTACGGCGTGGCGTTCGACCTCGGCAGCGACTTCGTGCAGTGGAGCGTGGCGAACATGGCCGGCGACCTGCCGAACATGGGTGTCCGCGTCACCAGCATCCTGGGCATGGACATCTACAGCTACACGCCGATCCCGCCCTGGCAACAGGCGGCTGAGAACGGGCTGGTCAACGTGCAGGTGCCCACGGCCGCCGACGCGGAGAACGGCTTCCTGGAGCTCATCAGCAAGGGCGACATGGGCGACGGGATCATCGTGCCGCTGGACACCGGCGGCAACGCCCAGATCCCCGTGCCGCTGGGCGATTACATCGGCATCGTGCACGCGGCGGGCTTCGAGCCGGCGCGGCTGCCCGTGACGGTGACGGCCGGCGGGGCGAACCTGGATGTGACGCTCCAGGCGCCGCCCGAGGCCGGGGTCGTTCTCCAGCCGCAGGAGGGCCTGGAGACGGGCGAAAACGGCGCGAAGGCCCAGTTCACCGTCGCCTTGAGCCGCAGGCCGACGGCCAACGTGACGGTCCGCCTGAGCAGCTCAGACATCACCGAGGGCAGGCCGAAGGTCAACTCGCTCACCTTCACGCCCGCCAACTGGAATCAGCCCCAGACCGTGACCGTCGTCGGCGTCAACGACAGCATTGCCGACGGCAACCAGCCTTACCAGATCCTCGTCGGCCCGGCCGCCAGCAGCGATCCGCTGTACAACGGCGCCGAGGGCGCCGCCGTCAGCCTGGTCAACATCGACAACGAAGAGCCCCGCGAGCCGAGCGTGACGATCACCTCGGCGATCCCCGTGCGGGTGTCGCAGTGGAACGACTACGACATCACGGTCACCGGCACGGCGTCCGGGCCGGTCGGCACCTACTTCAGATTCTACAGCGGACTTCCGCGCGGCTTCGTGATGCACTCGTGGACCGGCGTCGACGCCCATGGCCGTCCCTGCCGCGCCGCCGGCGACCCGCCCTCCACCACCTACTCGTTCATCGACGAGACCAGCGTCACCGGCGTCCCCATGTGGACGTGGGTGGCCGTCAACCTCTACCCCCCGGGGTCGCTGGGCGAGTTCGTCCAGGCCATCTACGACGTCTACCTCTCGTAGACGGCGGACAGACGCGCTCTTCGGTCATGCCGACGCCGCAGGGTCCGCGGGGTCCGCTTGCGTGAGTGGCATTCGATGGCATCCCCCGAGCTGTCCCCACACTGTGCTCAGTGCTTACCCCCCTGGGAATCCCCCTGGGAATCCCTCTTGTCAGAAACGCCCTGATCGGAGACAATGGACGTCGTTCGCCCGGAGGAGTGGAGGGCTGTGTGCATGTGTTCCCATGTGTGGCGTAGGATCGTCCCGGTGCTGCTGATCGGCGCGGTGGCGCAGGCGGCGCTGGCGGACCTTTCCGGGGCGTTCGACGGCTTTGATGCGGTCTTCGAGTCGCGCGTCAGCGGTCTGACGTCCTCCTACTTCGATTACACCCGCGCCGGCGGCGTGGGCGATTACGTCCCGGACACCCTGTTTGCGCTGGGGTCGGGCCGGGTCGTCTATCCCCACGGCATCGGCAGTGTGCCCAGCCCGGGCGGCTCGATCGGCCGGATGTTCGACCAGGGCGCCCTGGGCGTGAAGCTCGTCGGCGATGACCTGGTCGTCCAACTGGCCGGAACGATGGACCCTCGAACCGGGTACTACCATTCCTATTTCGGCGTCTGGTACGGGCAGGGCGACGTGTTCCTCACCGTTGCCGACGATGACGGCGTTCGCCAGTACGCCCTGCTGAACGCCTGGGCGCGCCGCTACGACGGCTCCGGCCGACGGCTCGACGGGGGCCACTACGACGACGCCCAGGCGTTCCACCTGAACGGCGGGGCCAACGGCGCCGGCCTGGAAGGCCACCTGATCCGACTGAACGAAAGCGGGGATGTGGTGTGCGTCGGCGGCGACGGGGCCTATGCTCCGGACTACACGCCCCAGCCCCAGGGGCTGGACCACCGCGTCTTCGCCCAGGGCGGCAGCGACCTCGGAGACGCGGGGCTCGCCCTCGGGACGACCCGCGATCTGGGCCTGGACAACGTGGAGCAGGACTGGTTCGTCCAGACCTGGACGTTCCCGGTGGC
>JAAYZK010000185.1 GCA_012514895.1 Planctomycetota bacterium
CCAGCGTCCCGCTGAAGGCCCCCTGGAAGATGCGGCAGGCCAGCAACTGCGGCACCGTGCGGCAGAAGGACATCAGCAGCACCGCAACGCCGCCGCCGAACATCGCACGGCAGAGCATCCGCTTGCGGCCGTACCGGTCGGCCATCGCCCCCCAGACCGGGGCCAGCAGCGCAAGGGTCAGCCCCGAGGCGCCGTGCAGGATCCCGGCCCAGTAGACTTGGTCCCCCGAGTCGGCGACGCCGAGCTCGCCGATGAAGTACGGCAGGAAAGGCATGGCAAAGGAGAAGCCCATGATCCCGAGGATCTGCGCGCAGAACGCAAGGATGAACGTTCGCTTCCAGGCTGTTTGCGGCGTGTTGAGCTCCACGGACACTCTCTCGCGGCATCGCTGCCCCCCTGATGCCGTCTCGGGACGCCGATTGTAAGCAACGCGCCCCCAGGAAGGAAGTCTTTCGCCGGGCGGATCGTTGCGCCCCCGCTGGCCGCGGCCCCGCAGCAGCGGGGCAGCACGGGGATAGCGATGCTATTGCCCCAGGCGCAGAGACAGATCCCCGGTGTCGGTGTCCCGGTCGTACGGACGCCCGCTGTCGTCGGCCAGGTCAGCCCCGACGCTGTAGCTGACCAGGCCGTCGCCGGTCCGAGCCATCTTCAGAGCCGCCCCGGTGAAGGGGTCGAGGGGCACGGCGTGAAGGTATCGCGGCACGAGCTTGTCCAGCTCGTTCGGGAAAACGCCCTCGGCGAAGCGGCAGTCCCATGGTCGATCTCCCGTCGAACCGGATGCGGAATGAGAGGGTGCCTTGACGCAACCCCGCCGATTCTCCCGCCGCCTCGTCCGTCTGTCAACCCACCCAGATCGTCAGGCCATCAGCCGTTCCATTCCCTCTGCCGCGACTGCGGAAGGGGCTGCTGGGGGATGAATCGTCGTGTCGCCGCATTGGCGCAAGCGGCAAACCGCAGCACGTAGCGGACGAGAAGAAGGAGCCATGCGATGGCGAAGAGGAACTGGACGAGCCGGACGGCTCCGACGAATTCGTCCGCAGCACGCACCAGGGCGAGCGATCCAGTGCCTGAGGTGGTACGCCAGTAGTACGTCGCACCCAGGCTCATCGCTTCCGATAGACCGTACGTGCCGCCCAGCCCCCACATCAGTAGGCGGGTCCGCCCCTGCAGGCGTCGGTCAGGAACCCGCTCTGCCAGTCTCCCGAACCAAAGGAATGCAGTGAGAACTGCTACCACGCTAACGGACATCCACACAGGGTCAAGCACCGGGCCCGTGAACAGGTCGACAAGTTCCGAGGCCCAGCGTCTATCGTCGCCCCACGCCAGTTGACGAAGAGAGTTGACGGCGGGTCTGTACACAACGTCAAGTGCGACAGACGTTCGCGCGATCCACCGAAGGGCCGCACCACGTCCGTTCTGTGTGCAGTGGGGTGGGCGCACTGTGATAAGCCAGACGCCGATTGCTTTCAACAAGGCTTCGACATAGGCGAAACCCACCCGGTATTCATCGTCGCGCAGGGGATCGCTGTTGTCCGACAACGCCCTGTACACCAGACCCATGGCGACACCGCAGAGAACAAGGAATGTTCCGCGCTCCAACCTGTGGGTGTACTCCGGCGGGGCGGCAGGCAGGAGGCTCCACAGGCTCCGCTCGATGGATTCCCCGCACTCGGGGCATCGCGAGTCGCTGTTCAGGCCGCGGAGGTCGTAGCCGCACCCGACGCAGGGCGTGTCGGCCGCGAGTTCGTACGGCCAGACGGGCGCGGCGTGCGCCGCGCCCGGCGTCGTCACGTGCGGCGGATCCTTCGGAGTGTTGTCATCTGCCGGTGCAGGGTCCATGGGCTCCATGGTACCACACGGCCTGCAGATGAGCCGATAGCCAACCGGCGGTGTGGGGTTCGAGAGACATCATAGAGCATGTGCCGCGTTTCACCGTGGTCCGGTACGTCAGACCGCCGTATAGCCCCCGTCGACGGGGATGGCGGCGCCGGTCATGAGCGAGGCCTTGTCCGAGCAGAGCCAGACGGCCAGTTCGGCGACCTCCTCGGGCCGGCCGAGGCGGCCGATGGGCTGATGGAGCAGGGCGGCGGCCAGGGCGTCGGGGCGTTGGCGGAAGGCCTCGACGACGTGGGGCGTGCCGATCCAGCCCGGGCAGAGGGCGTTGATGCGGATGCCCTGCCGCGCGTACTGGAGGGCCGCCGACCGGGTCAGGCCGATCACGCCGTGCTTGGCCGCCGAATACGCCGGGTCCTGCGGGAATCCCCGCAGCCCATCGACCGACGCATTGTTGAGGATCACGCCGCCGCCTCGGGCGGCCATGTGGCGCAGCTCGTACTTCATGCACAGAAACGCGCTGGTCAGGTAGCCGGCGATCGCGGCGTCCCACGCCGCCGCGTCGATCTCGGCCAACGGTCCGGACGGGACGCCCGCGCCGGCGTTGTTGAACGCGCAGTCCAGGCGGCCGAACTCGCTGACGACGCGGGCGACCATCGCCTCGACCTGCTCGGGGTGCGACACGTCGGCCTGGATGTAGATCGCCTCCCCGCCGTCCGCAGCGATGGACGCGGCCACCGCCTCGCCCCGCTCGCGTCCGCGGCCGGCCAGGGCGACCCTCGCCCCCTCGCGCGCGAAGATCCTGGCCGCCGCCTCGCCGATCCCGAGGCTGCCGCCGGTGACCAGAACCGCCTTGCCTTCGACCAGTCCGCTCATCATGTTCTCCCAGGCGCGTCCGAACCGGGCCGCGCACAGAGAGATTGTAAGCCAAGCGTACGCAAGAAGAAACCCTTCGACCCTCCAGATGCGCCCCACACGGCGGCCGTGCGGCCGGTCCCCGGCAATCGCGGATTTTGCCCCTTGATTTGTCCGTTCGTTCCCGTACACTACTTGCGTCGTGACAGACGGGGCGTAGCTCAGCTTGGCTAGAGTGCTGCGTTCGGGACGCAGAGGTCGCTGGTTCAAATCCAGTCGCCCCGAGTGAAAAAGGCCAGTCCGAAGACTGGCCTTCTTCATGCGCGTTCATCAATGCCCTGGCCGGCACGATGTAAGCCGAGTTCTGTGCCGCGACGCCTTGGGCGGGGCGCGGCGGCGAAGGTCATTTCTCTGGACCGCCCG
>JAAYZK010000186.1 GCA_012514895.1 Planctomycetota bacterium
CGCTGTCGGGCAACCGGCGTCTGTCGTCGGTTGCGGGCTTCCTGATGGGCTGGGACGATCAGACGCAGGATCACGACCGCTATGCGCTGGGGCAGTTGACGGCTGGTGACGTGGTGGAGTTGACGGCGCGGACGCCGACCGGCTCGACGGCGGCGCCGATGGTGTACCTGTACGATGCGAACTGGAACCTGGTGGCCGACGAGGACGGCGTGCCGTGGGATGATCACGTGCAGGCGACGATTCCGGCGACGGGGGTGTACTACGTCTGGATCAACACGTGGGAGGTCTACCAGGGCCACGGGTACCTGTTCCACATGGCCAACCAGACCGTCCACGACGCGGCGGCGACGGCGGCGACGTACGGGGGATATCTCGTCTCGTTGAACAGCCAGGCGGAGTGGGACTGGCTGACGACGGTGAGCACGCTGCGCGATGGGTTCGACGGCCATTCGTACTGGATCGGGTTGAGCGACGCGGCGGAAGAGGGGGTGTGGCGTTGGGCGGACGGGACGCTGCTGAGCGAGGGGGACATTGCGACGTGGTATCCGGGGGAGCCGAACTATGCCGCGGCGGACTACGTTCGCGGCTACCGTGTGGAAGGCTGGCTGGACGAGACGGGTACCCAGAACTACTACTCGCTGATCGAGAGCGACGCCTTTGCCGGTCGCGCCGACGGGGGTGCGGGGCCCGAGGCGCGGTACGTCCTGGACGTGGCCGTGACGGACGATGTTCCGCCGCGGGTCGTCTCGACAACGCGCCTGCCGTCCGATGGTCAGACGACCTCCTTGCTCCTGGCGGACTGGACGCTGACGGTGGATGAGGCGTTGGATGCGGCCTCCGTGGCGATGGAGCACATCACGCTGACCGAGACAGGCAGCGGTGCGGCCGTGCCGTTGACGGTGGCCTACGACGGGGACCGTCTGCTGACCTTCACGGTGGACGGTGCCTGGCGTCCGCTCCAATCGGGTCTCTATCGCCTGAGCGTCGACGGACTGACCGATGTGATGGGCAACGCCCTGGACGGCGACGCCGACGGGACCGGCGGGGACCCGTACGTCCGCGCCTTCACGGTCGTCCTGCCGTCCGATGTGATCGTCGAGACAACGGGCAACGAATCGATCACGACGGCCACGGAGGTTCCCTGGATCGACGGGGGGCTCGTCGGGTACTGGTCGAGTCAGGCGTACGGCAGCCTGAGTCCGACCGGCGACGTGGATTACTGGAAGGTCTGGCTGGATGAGGGGGACGGGCTGACGGCGTACGTCGAGAGCCCGTACTCGTCGATGTCGATGCGTCCGGACCTGTACAACGCCGCCGGCGGGCGCGTCCTGGACGGCTACGACCCGATCCACGACGGGCGCTACGAGGACAGCGTCTTCTACGGCTACCGCGCGCCGGCCTCGGACTGGTACTACGTGGCGATCTCGCGTTACGACGGCGTGAGCGATGAGTACCGCCTGCACCTGACGCGGACGGATGCGGCGATCGCTCAGGAGACCGACGACAATCACAGCAACTACAGCACGCCCGACGTGCTCGCCTACGCGCTGTCGGGCAACCGGCGTCTGTCGTCGGTTGCGGGCTTCCTGATGGGCTGGGACGATCAGACGCAGGATCACGACCGCTATGCGCTGGGGCAGTTGACGGCTGGTGACGTGGTGGAGTTGACGGC
>JAAYZK010000187.1 GCA_012514895.1 Planctomycetota bacterium
CGCTCGGCGCCCGCCGCGCCTCCGCCATGGCCGTGGCCGCCGCGCAGGCCGATCACGTCGATACGGTGTTGGTGGCCGACGCCGAGATCATCCGGGCCCGACGAGAACTCTGGGATGACTGCCGGCTGGCGGTGGAATATGCCGCCGGCGCCGCCCTGGCCGGGGTTCGCGGCGCGTCCGCTTATACTCCCGCGCCCGGTGAGAAGGTCGCCGTCATCCTGTGCGGCGCCAATACCGACGTCACCGACCTGACGGCGAACCACTCCTGACGCCGAGTCCAGGCATGCGAAAAGGGGAGGAAAATTTCCTCCCCTTTTAAGTCAATTGTCGTTGTTTACGTCCTCAGGCGAGGGCCGGAACCAGCTCGTGGAGCTGGAAGCCCTCCGGAAGATTCCTGATGTTCGCCGCCGCGGCGGCCAGCAGCGGAAGATCCTCTGCCTCCGCGTACACGTTGATGTCTTCGGCGCCCGCCATGCGGGCGGTCTCTACGACGTCTCCTAGGACTTCGTCGACCGTGTCAGAGTTCACGCCGTGCAGTGTGATGTTCATGTTTGCCAATCTAAGCACCAGGGCTGACAAAGCGCTGACAAACAGGATGGGCGTCCCGTATAACCTGCCCGCCTGACGCTTCCGGAAGCCTCCGTGATGCCTTCTTCCTCTCGCTTCAAGCCCTCTAGCTGGCCACATGGCGCTGCCGACGGAGTGAATATCCATCCGGCAACGACCGGGTAACGATTCAGTCGCGCCTGAATATTATAAGTTTTCCCGTATGTGTCGGCCCGGTCCCCGAGCACGCGACGGGCGGCTACAGTTACCTGGCGATGACAATGACAACGGTAGTGCGCTGGCTGATCGTGGTGCCCGTGTCCCTCGGGCTCGGCTGGCTCATGTCCCGCTTCCACGTCCCCGCCGCCTGGATTCTCGCGGCGATCATCGGCGCCGGAGCCATGGCCCTGCTGTCGAGGCAAGAACTGGAAGTCAACAAACACTTCTACCAATTCAGCCGCGGCATCATCGGCATCCTCGCCGCGGTGCCCCTGGTCGGCGTCGCCCCCGGCGACCTCGTCAGCCTCCTGCCGCCCGGCCTGGCGGTCGCCGCCGTGTCCATCGCCGTCACCTTCGTCGCGGGGTTGGCGCTGGCGCGCTCCCGCCCGGAGATCGACACGGCCAGCGGAGTCATGTCGATGCTGGCCGGTGGCGCGTCGCTGATGCCCGCCATCGCCGCGGACGTGGGCGCCGACGTCCGCTACGTCTCGCTCACGCAGTACCTGCGCCTGCTCACCGTTTCTGCGACGCTGCCACTGGTCGCGGGCCTGCTCACCCAACCCGCCGACGCCGGGCCGGCCGCGGCTGGTCGGGAGCAGGACAGTTGGTGGATGGTCGGCGTCGTTATCCTGGTGGCCCTGCTCGGCGACCCCATCGCCCGGCTGCTGCGCATCCCGGTGCCCAGTGTCTTCGGACCGCTGCTGCTCACGGTGGCCATCTCTCTGCTGCTGCCGGAGGGCTACACCATGGCACCGCCCGC
>JAAYZK010000188.1 GCA_012514895.1 Planctomycetota bacterium
GAGGATGGCCCCCGGCACGACGACCGTCTGGGGCCAGGCCATGTCGAAGACCGGCGCGCCGGGGTCGGCGTCCACGATCTTCAGCGACCAGGCGTGCAGCGTCACGGCGCCCGCGTCGTCGGTGAGACGGATGCGGATCGTGAACGTTTCGGCCCCGCCGGCCGTGGCCGCGGCGATGCCCGCGGCGGTCCAGGTGAACGTCGCCGACGTGCCGGTGACGTCCGTCAGGTGCATGGTCGCCGCGTCGAGGGGATCCAGCAGCGCGGCCGTGACGGCGTCGCCGTCGGCATTCCACTCGATCTCGTACTGGTAGTCGCCCCCGCCTCGCCTGTTGAAGACGGTGATCGGCTCGGACAGCACCGCCGGCGGCTGGTTGGCGCCCACCGTGAGCGTCAACTGCGTCGTGGCCGCCAGGCCGTACGGGTCGGTCGCCTGCAGGCTCACGGTGAAACTCCGGCCCAGCAGGGCCGGCGGCGGGGTCCACGTCAGGATGCCGAGGTCGGCGTTGAGGACGAGCCCCTCGACGTCGTCGTTGAGCAGCGCCAGCGCGACCGGGCCGTCGCCGTCGCCGTCGAGGGCGGCGATCTCCAGTTGCCAGGGCTTGCCGGCCTCCGCGGTGTACTGGGCCTGCAGGCCGGTGAAGTAGGGGGGCTGGTTGGGCGTGGTCTGGACGGCCCCGACGTTCACGCCGTCCAGCAACTCGCCGGTGGTGACGGTGACGGGCAGACCCTGCGGGGCGCCGCCCGTCAGCCGCCAGAGCGGCCGGTCGCAGAGGTCCACGCGGAGGGTGTACTGGCCCGGCGCCAGGCCGGGCAGGAGGTAGCGTCCCTCGCCGTCGGTGACGGCGAACGGTTCGTCGGGGACGCCGTCGCTGTCGGTGTCGTCCGGCACGCCGTTGTCGTTCAGGTCGGCGTAGACGGTCCAGCCCGCCAGCGGCCGGTCGAGGATGCGGGCGTATTCCGCTTCGATCGCCCTGGGCAGGTCCTCCGGCTGGACGACCTGGGCCTGGGGGTCGAGGATCCGCAGGTCCTCCAGCAGGGCGTTGTCGCCGATGCCGAACGCCTTGATGTCGGCCCCCAGGGCCAGCAGGCGCCGCACGGCAGCCTTGATGCCCTCGATGTCCTTGGTGCCGGTCTCGATCCCGTCGCTGGGCAGGCCGTCCGACAGGAAGATGACGGTGCCTGCGCCCGGGGCGACGTTGTAGTGTTCCAGCAGCTTGGCGGCGCCTTCGAGGGCCGGGATGTAGGGCGTGTAGGAGAAGGTGTCGGTGTTGACGGCCCGCTCCTCCAGGTCCAGCACGCCGTCGGCGTCGTAGTCGGCCAGGGGGGTCAGGGCCGCCACGTCGGGTATCGTGTCGTGGCGGATCGACACCCACCCCAGGGCGTCGCTGCCGGGCAGGCCCTCGGGGCAGGGCACGGCGAGGTCGACGCGGGGGGAGGGGGGCGAGCCGTCCAGCGGCAGGGGGCCGGAGCTGTAGCGCACGAGGGAGACGGCGGTGCTCGTCCCCAGCCCCATGTCGATCAGGTACCGGTTCAGCGCGAGGAACGCCGCCGCTTCGGCGTCCTTCAGGTTGTGCAGGGAGATGCTGTCGGAGACATCCATCAGGAAGATGATGTGGGGCATCTCGGCGGGAATACTCTCGAAGTCCATCAGACCGTTGCCGTTGAAGTCCTCGAAGACGGTCCCGGCGACGGCCCCCTCGTCCGGCCCGATGCCACGGCGGAAGGCGAAGTCGACCCCCTCGGCCACCTCGCCGGGCGCCGGGGCGCCGCCGTCGACGCTGATGCCGCCGGCATCGATCTGGACCACGTGGGGGGCCGCCTCGGCCGGGGCGGTCTGCACCCAGGGAATCACCTCCGCGCCGTCCAGGGTCCGGACGGGGCCGGTGCGGACGGTGTAGGTTCCTTCGTCCAGGCCGCCGAAGGTGTAGCACCCGTACTGGTCGGTGACCGTGAACCTCTCGCCATCGTCGAGATATCCATTCAGGTTGGCGTCGATGAAGACCGTCTGGCCGCCTAGCCCGGGTTCCCACGTGTTGGTCAGGTCCACGCCCCAGCGGCTGGCCAGGACGGTGGTGAAGTCCGCGAGAAACTCCTCCTGCGAAGTGGCGGGGACGTAGTCGCTGTCCACGCCGGGGGGAGGCAGCATGCCGTAATACGAACAGCCGAATTCCTCCAGGGCTATCCCGCCCCACACGGGGTCGGCGTAGCCTCGGACGACCAGGGACGGCTCACCGTTGGCGGAGATGCCGTCGTCGCGGTCTTCCACCATGGCGTCCATGGACTGCAATGCCGGGCCGATTCCCCAGGGGTCGCCGGGTCCGTTGGCCCATCCATCCGAGAAGAACATGACCAGGACGTCCCGCTCGATGGCTTCGTGGAGGCCGCCGGTCAGGGCGCGGACCAGGTCTTCCGTGCCGCCCAGGGCCGTGGTGAAATCGGTGATGCCTTCGCCGTCGATCCTCTGGGCTGCCTCCAGGATGTCGTAGCGGCCGTCGGCGTCCGTGTCGGCCCCGACAGGCAGAGCCTGGCAGCCGACGCCGAGGCTCAGGACCTGGGCGTTCCCGCTGAAGCAGACGATGGCGACGTCGACGAACTCGCCCAGGCCCGCATTGATGAGGGCCATGTTGGCGCTGGTGAGGTAGTCGATCTGCGTCTGACGGCGAGTGCTGCCCTCATGGGGCAGTTCCGTGCTGCCGGAGACGTCCACGACGTAGACGATCAGCGGCCGCGTGGAGGACATCGGGAACATGTCACGGACGCCGTTGCCGTTGATGTCGTCGAAGAGCACGCCGCGCACGGCATAGTTGCCCTGGATACCCTTGACGGTCAGGCTGAACGGCCGCTCGGCGACGCCGCCCCGCATGTCCGTCACGCGGATGATGAAGTCGAAGGTGGTCTGTCCGGTGGCCGGTGCCGCCGCGGCGATGGCGTCGGCGTCCCACGTCAGCAGCCCGTGGAGCTCCGAGATCGCCAGTCCGGCCGCGACGGACGGCTGGCCCGCGGCGGGGAGGAGCTCGTACTTGTAGACGGGCGCCGAGAGGTTCGCCTGCACCTGGTGGGCCCAGGACAGGTAGGGCGTGCCCGTGCGACCGGTCGGCTCGATGGCGGCCGTCCCCTCCCCAAGGACCATCGGCGGGGTGTGGGCCGGATCGACGCTGATGCGGAGGCTGCAGGTGTAGTCCGTCGTCGCACCCGTCCAGCCTGTGGCCGTGAGCGTCAGACGGATCTCTCTGCCGGCGAGGTCCCGCCCGGCCAGCCGGGGTTCGAACGCGGCCGCGTCGTCCCCGTCGCCGGTGCGGGCGAGGAACAGGACGATCTGCCCCGAGAACGGGTCGGCGTCGGCCAGGGTGAACCGTTCGGTCACGTCGAGGTCGCCGAACTGGGCGTCGACGAGCACGGCCTCGGCCAGCGCCACCTGCTGGGCGCCCACCGTCAGGTAGAGGGCCTCGGGGCAGAACGCCCCCGCCGGATCGAGCACGCGGAAGGGCTGGACATAGGTGTCGCCGATGCGGCAGTCGCCCAGCGGGTCGATCTCGAACGTGGGCGCGACGGCTGCGTCGGTGACCAGCACCGACAGCGTGATGGAGGCGGTCGTGCCGGAGCCGGAAGCCTCGATTCTCACGACGTGGCGTCCGGGCGCGGTTCCCTGGAGATCCAGGGTGGACCATGGGTCGTCATGGCGCCAGGTGAACACGCCCTGCCCGGGATCGACGAACATGGCGGCGTCATAGGAAGGGATCGGAACCCCGTCCAGCCAGGCCGCGTACTGGTACGGGCCGTCGGGATTGGCCAGGGGCAGCGGGCATACGAGGTCCATCCCGCCGGCGCGGTAGGCGGTGAGGTCCAGACGGTCCGTCTCGAACTGCGGCGGCAGGAGGTCGGGCGCGTCCACGAGGACCTGGATCAGCTTCGATCGGGAGTGGGCCGGATCGGCCGATCCCTCGTCCGGCCAGGCGACCGTGACGGCGATCGTCCCGGCGACCGCCGCGTGGGCGGCCGGGATGAACCGCAGCGTCGCCAGCGCGTCGTTGAGGGCATCACGCGCTCCCGACAGGACCAGGGCGTCGTCGCCGGGGGCCGGGCCCGTCGCGGTCACGCCGGCGACGCCGTCCACCTCGAGCGAGCCGCGATGCGGATCGAGCGTGACGGTGTAGACCGGGCCGGCGCCCGCGCCCAGTCCGTCGGCGATGGCGATCCGCGTGTCGCCGGCGGCTACGGCGATCGCGCCGCCGAAGGCGCCTTCGACGGCTGCGGGAACGGTCAGGACGGGTTCGTACACGGTGACGTCGATGGCGGCGTAAGCCGTCTGCCAGCCGGTGTAGCAGGCGGGAAAGTACTTCGTCGAGTGGATCTCGATGCCCGCCGGGCCCGTGTAGCCTTCCTCGGGGACGAACACCATGGCGTCCAGGGCCGTGTTGACCTCATCCAGCGTGCCCCCGATCCACCTCTCCTCGGGCGGGCCACCGACCTCGGCCGTCCCGGCGTCGGGGCCGAAGTAGACCCCTCCATGGACGGGCACGACGCACGTGGCGCTGTAGAGGAAGAGGTCGCCCTGCGCATCCACGAATCGGATCCCGGTGCCCTGGGCGGTCGTGAAACGCAGCGGCGCGTCGGCCACGGCCAGCGGCGCCTGCGGCGCGGTGATCGTGTGGGGGACGGTGCCGGCCAGGACGGTGATGGCCGCCATGCCGTGCGAGACGGCATAGCCGAACGCATCGCCCGGGTACCAGGCACAGACCCACATCTCGAAGCCGGCGGTGCCGACGTGACCGGCGGCGGGGCTGAACACGATGCTGTCGAGGGCGGCGTTCACCTCGGCCAGCGTGCCCAGGATGAGCAACTCCGAGTTCGGGTCTCCGCTGACCTCCGCGCCGCCGGGGGAGACCGTCACGCCGCCGTGATCCATGATCAGCGTCGCTTCGTACAGGGCGCCGGGGCCGTCCGGGTCGATGATCTCCAGGGGGGGACTGGCCGGGGAGAAGTGGAACTGGGAGTTCTTCACCATGGCCGCGGAGGCCGGCACGCTCAGCACGGGGGCATCCTTGGCGAGGTCGACGGCGATGGCGACGGCGCCCTCGTCGCAGCCGCTGTTGTCGTCGGTCAGGAGGTACGCCATCGCGTCGACGCCCGCGTAGCCGGCGGCGGGGGCGTAGGTCAGCGTGTTCAGGGATGCGTTCACCTGCGACAGCGTGCCGATGATCTCAATCTGGGGCGCCGAGGCCGGCTGGCCGCCGGGCAGGACGGCCTGGAGGACGCCGTGACCGACGGTCAGCAGCAGATCGACCGTTTCGTCGACGTGGAGGTCATCCTCGACGCCGAGGTCCAGGGGTCCTGTGAACGTCAGTTCCCTGCCGGCAGTGACATAAGGCGGCATGTCCGGCTCGTCCATCGCCAGGCTCGCGCTGAGCATCAGCTTCGGTTCGAGCTCCTCCAGGTCGGCCGGGGGGGCGGCTCTCAGCCCGTGTTCCAGACAGGACTGAAGCAGGCGCATCCGATGCAGGACCACGGCGTACAGGCGGCGCAGCATGGACATGGCGTGAGATGCCGGCGACATGGCGGAACTCCTCCCGATCGAGGGCAGCCCCTTTACGCACCGATGGGCTTGCCTGGAAATGGAGCCGCAGTACAACCCCGCGGAAACATCTGCTCCGCGTACCCCAACTCACCTCATCGGCAAGCCTGTAAAAGAGTGTGCCAGGTCTCTCTTCACCCGCAGAATGACAATGCACCCGGATTATTAGCTCCCATCGGGTGCATTGTCAACAGTGCGGTAGGGTTTTTTCGTAGGAGGCCGGTCCGCCTTCGGTGTTACTCGGCCACCTCGCTCAGCCAGAAGCAATCGACGGCCACGTGGTTGGCGCCCTTGGGCGCCCGCCGCAGGTTGGTCGAGAACTCGTAGCGGGTGTCGGCGTCGGGTGTCCAGGGACCCAGGTCGAAGACCCGCCACTCGCTCTGGCTCAGGTCGGCCGCGTCGATCGCGGCGCGCAGCCCGCCCCGCGGGCCGCCGCTGATGCCGAACTGCCAGACAAGGCCCTCGGCGCCCTCGGCCAGGTCGGCCTTGGCGCGGACGTGCAGCCTGTAGGTGCGGCCGGGGGTGTAGTCGTCGCCGGCCAGGAGGGTCTTGTTGTACCAGAACCCGCTGAACTGATCGACGAAGGCGGCATAGCCGTCGCTGGCGCCGTCGGCGGGCAGCCACGACCTGGGATGGTTGTCCCACTGGTTGGCCTGGACCACGTGGAACGTTCCGGGCGCGGCCGCGGCCAGTTCCGCCGGCACCACGGGTCCGCCGCGGGCCTTGGCGGAGGCCATGTACTGCTCGAGCCACGCGACCCACGGCTCCGGCGACCAGTTGTCCAGGATCTTCGTGACGTTCGACTCCTTCACCACCCGCGCCAGGTTGGCGGCGATCGCCGTCGGATCCAGCGGGCCGACCTTCGCCTCCACCGTCCGCCACGTCAGCGAGCCGGGCCCGCGCTTGGCCAGGACGTACCACACGCCCATGTGCACGTGGCGCACGCGCCGGCCGTAGTCGCCGGCCGGGTCCACCTTCGCCTCGGCCTGCCGCAGGATGGCCTCGGCCTCGGCGATGATCTCCGGCCGCAGGTAGGGCGCGTCGAGGTTGACCCGCCGGCCGTTGTGGAACGACCGCTCGTGCGCCGGGGCGTGGATGAGGTCGATATACCGCAGGATGTCCTGGCCGGCCGGCCCGTAGTAGCCCCGGCAGAACTCCTCGATCAGCGCCTGCCCGTCGGCCTGGGGGTTCCACAGCGCCTTGGCGAGCACCCACTGCTTGAGCATCGTCATGTCCGTCGCGGTGCCGACGTGCGTGCCCTGGTTGAACACGCCCGCGCAGCCGTGATCGGCGAAGAACTTCATGTTCGGGGCCAGCGTCTCCAGCTCGGCGTTGGGCTGCATGTAGTGCACGCGGTTGCCGACGTAGTGCCAGATGAAGATCTTGCGGGCGATCTTCGACCAGCCCTGGATGTCTTCGGCGAACTGCCGGTTCCGCTCGCTGTCACCGGCAGCGATGGGATGCGCGAAGTCGCACTCGATCGAGCAGAGGCTGATGAACACGTTGTGGCGGGGGCGGATCGTCCTGGTAGGGGCGCGGGACCACTCGTAGGCGGCCGTGACGATGCACGAGCCCGGCCGCCGCTTCTCGACCTCTTCGGCGACGCGGTTGGCGAAGCGGATCACCTGCCCTGAGTGGGAGGTGTCCATCCTCGAGCCGGCCTGAACCGCCCGGCCCTCGCGGATGTCCTCCTGGCGGTCGATGGCGGCGCAGTCGGCGCAGCGGCAGTAGTTGTGGTTGTCCATCTGGCCGACGACGACGAACTCCGCATCGGGCGACTCCTCGAACGCCTTGAGCACGCCGTCCACCATGGCCGCGAGGGTCTTGGGGTTGGACAGGCACGGCTGGTCGGCCGTCCGCCGCCCGTCCACCAGGGCCAGCATGTCGTCGGTGATCTCATGACCGCTGAGAGCCAGCAGTTGGCTGTAGGAGTGGACGAGGTTGCCGACGAACTCGTAGCGCCCGCCCAGCGAGTCGGGCACGTCCTTTTCCCACGCGTGGCCGTTGACCTTGTTCCGCGCCATCCACAGGGGGTTGTGGAAGCTCTCCTCGAACATCATGTCGCGGTATTCCAGGACGGGCTTTTGCCGCAGGAGCGTGTCTGGCACGACGATGGTGGCCGTCTGGGGAATCGTCATCTCGTCGCGGTACCACCACCGCACGCCGAGCGACTCCAGGAACGTGTAGACGCCGTACAGCGTCCCGCGCCTGGCGCCGCCGACGATGATGAGCCGCTCGCCCTCCGTGCGGATGATGTAGCCCTCGTCGCCCAGGTCGGCCACGTCCAGCCCCGCCGGCGCCGCGCCGATGCCCAGCGCGACGGCCCTGTCCGGCACGGCCCCGCCGCGGACGACGATGGGCAGCTTCGCCCCGCTCATCTTCTCGATGTGCGTCTGCAGTTCCTCGGCGGCGAACCGCTCGGACGGGGAGGCCTGGGGGCCGACGACGATGACGTAGTCGCTGCGGCCTTCCGCGACCAGCGTGATCGATGCCGCGGCGTCGCGGACGGCGGCAGCCGGCAGGGCGACGGCAAGGATGAGGATGCGCAGAGTGGTCGGCGCCATTGCGGGTCTCCTTCACGTGTCGGCAGCGCGGTTCAGCCGGTCTCATGGCGGAACCGGCGCCGAGGATTGCCACTATACGTGACCCCCGGCGCCGGCCGCAAGAGGGGCTTCACGCCGGCAGGCGATGGAGATCGGCCAGCAGGTCGGCGCCCCCGGCGCGGGGGGCATGCATCCTGCGGCGCCCGCGGCGCAGCGGCGCCGGCCGCCTGGACCCCGCCGCCGCAACGTCCGCGGGTTCCGCCGCACCGCCACCCGAATCGGACCACTCCAACGGTCCCACGGAGGTGCCGAATCGCTGCTTGAGGATGACGAAGTCATCCAGGTCCACTGCGCCGCTCAGGTCGAAATCGCCGTGGCCGGTCCCCGCACCGGTCTGGCCGAAATACTGCTTGAGGATGACGAAGTCGTCAAGATCCACCGTGCCGGTGCCGTCGGCGTCGGCGGGCAGGTTGGCCACGTAGAAGACGTAGTCCTCCTCCAGGCCGGTGATCGGCGTGGCGCGGACGGTCACCTCCAGCCAGCCGCCCAGTACGGCCTCGTTGGGGTCGGCGACGGCGTCCCGGTCGTTGGTCGCCCAGGCCAGGGTTACGCGGTCGCTGCCGTCATCGCCGTCGCGGCTGCGGACGAGGATGTCCATGGGTTCGGGCGCGGCGCCCCACGCGCCGGGATCGCCACCCTGGCCGGTGCGGAACAGGAAATCGGACGTACTGAGCGACCCACCGGGCAAGTTCATGTCGATCATCAGGCCCGTCAGACCGTGGCTGAAGGCCGTGATGTGGGCCGGGCCGCCGGTGCCGCCGGGCAGCAGCACGCCCTTGCCGGTGTCGATCGCCCCGTCGTCGGCCGCGTTGACCGCCGGGTCGAAGCCGTCCAGGACCGAGTCGTTGTAGAACACGTGCGCGGCCAGGACGACGCCGTGGTCGATGACGCCGAAGTTGACGTCCCTAACCGAGTCGTTGTCGAGGAGCGTCACGTCCTGGACGCCGTTGGGGGGGGCGAAACGCACCCAGGGGGGCAGCGTCTGGAGGGCCACAACACACTCGCCCGGCAGCACGCCGCTCAGCAGGTAGTCGCCCTGGGCGCCGCTGGTCGCCGCGGGGTCCCCCGTGGTCACGGAGACCTCCCACTGTGCCAGGACGCCGCTGTTGCCGGGGACGAAGTCTCGGACCTCCAGCCGCCACAGGCCGTTGGGGTCCTGGCCGTTCAGGGCCGCCAGGGCTTCCATGGGCCTGTAGCTGCCGCTGAAGGGCCAGGTGGCGTAGCTGATGGGCCAGGCGGCCTGGTCGTCCAGGAGGGTGCCCATGAAGCCGTCGGCGTCGCCCCCGATCCCGGCCATCAGCAGCACGCGGGTGCCCTGCGGGCTGAGGAGGTAGACCGCCAGGTCGCTGTCGCACGTGTGCATGAGGGTCAGGCGGACGTTGACGTCGAGGATCCGTCCGTTCAGCCCCTCGACGGGGATAGTCGATGCGGCCGCGCCGTTGTCGATGAGAGTCGTCGAGGCGGTCTGCGCCAGGGTCGTGGGCGGATCGAGATCCCTCTGCCCGTCGCCGTCGACGTCCAGGTAGACGGTCTGGCCTTCCACGCCCGGTTCGCGCGGACCGCGGTGGCCATTCTCGTCCCGGTCATCCCAGACGGCGCCCTGCACCTGCGCGACGCGCGTGCAGGCGAAGTCGACCGGCCAGAGGACTCCGCCGCCGCCCATGGGCAGGACGTGCCAGGGCAGGGGTCGCGGGGCCGTCTGCACCCAGCCGGCCGGCACCTCCTGGGCGACGGCGTACCACCGCGCCGGCAGGGCCGCGCCGAGGTAGAAGCCGTTGGCGTCGGTGGCCACGTCCAGATCGCCGACCTCCAGCGATAGGGTGAAGTTGTCCAGGAGCCCCTCGACGCCGTTGGCGACGTCATCGCTGACGACCAGGCGCCAGACGCCGTTGGGGTCCTCGCCGACCAGGTCGGCCAGGGACCCCTGGGGGCGGTACTCCCCCGACAGCGGCCAGGCCGCCTCGGCGATGGACACTGCGGCGGTGTCGCGGAACCAGGTGTTGTCGAAGTCGTCGTTGTTGCCTCCCACGCCGTGGACCAGCGCCACCCGGGTGCCCCAGGGGCTGACCAGGTCGACGCTCAGATCGCCGACGCGGCTGTGGTCGATGTCGATCCGCGCGGCGGCCTGCCGGATGAATCCAGCCAGGCCGTTGACGCGGATTTCCGACACGACGGTCCCGCGGTCGTCGATCCCCCAGTTGGACGTGTTGGTCGCCATGGCCGGGCGGGTGTCGAAGATGCCGTTGAGGTTGCCGTCTGCGTAGATCCGAACGCCCGCCAGGCCGCTGTCACCGGCCGTGGGGCCGTCGCCGCTGGTGTCCTGGAAGACGGTGCCGGCCAGGAGGCCGTCGGCGGCCGAGCCGAAGCTCACGGACGCCCCCTGGGCGGAGGCGGTCAGAACGGTCTGCCCCGTGTCGCGGCGGACGCTGACGTGGTCGATGTAGTAGTCCGGGAAGCTCGCCGACAGCTTGCCGCGGAAGGCGAGCGTGCCCTCCTCGACGGGCCACGGCGCCACGGCGTGTGCTTCCCACGCAGTGGCGGGGCTGCCGTTGGCGGGGAAGAGCCGCGCGGTGATGGTGTCGGTCAGGCCCCATTCGATGTCCAGGCGGTACCACAGGCCGGCGGCGAGCGTGCCGAACGTCTCGTCGGTCAGGCAGAACGTCCGGACGTCGGCGGTGTCCCACCCGCCCGTCCACTGCCAGATGGCCAGGCGGCCGGGTCCGCCGCCGGCCATGCTCAGCCCGGGGTGCACCGCGACGGCGAGCGTTCCGGCGTCGCAGGCCCCGAAGCCCACCCACGCCCAGCCGCCCTGGCTGGCGCCGGCGGGGAAGCTCAGGTACGCCGAGATCGTGTCGCCCCTGCGGACGACAGGCGCCGCCTCGGTGCCGACCAGCCATCGGCCCGCGATCAGACCTTGCGCGCCCTCGTAGGCCGCCTCGGCCGACAGCGTGCCGCCGCCGCCGGCCTCCCGCTGGACATAGCGGCTCAGGTCGGCCTCGAAATCCTCGATGACGCTCTGGCCGGCCGGTCGGGGCCGCGTCGGTGAACGCAGGGCCGTAAGCTGCTGGCGGATCGTCAGCGGTCCGGGCGGCAGGTTTTCGAAGGCGTAGGCGCCCTGGGCGTCCGTCGTGGTGACGATATCGCCCAAGGTCAGCTTGAGCGACCAGAAGGCCAGCGTCCCGGCCTGGCCGTCGTATGTGTCGGTCACCCGCAGCGTCCAGTTCCCCCCGGGCAGTTCCCCGTCGAAGTCGGCCAGCGGGCTGCAGGGCCGCCATCTGCCGGTAAAGGGGTTGTGCTGCCCGCTGGCCTCTTCGATGCTCCAGCCGGCCTCGTCGTCGAAGATCGTCCCGGTGAAGTCCTCCCCGTCCTCGCCGTTGAGGCGGGTCAGCCGGACGGTGGTGCCCTGGGGGCTGATCAGATCGACGACAAGGGTGCCGACATGGGGATGGGTGATGTTGAGGTAGACATCGACGTCGGCGATGGGGGCGGAATCGCTGCCGATGGGGATGATCGATTCGACGGTGCCGGGGTCGGGGATCGCCACGGGGCCGGTCGAATCGCCCTGGACCGTGACGGTGTTCATGACGCCGTTGTCGTCGAGGTCGACGTACACGGGAATCCCCGCCAGTCCACCCTCGGCCGGTCCGGGCACCGTGGCGATGAGCCCCCAGAGATTCAGCGTGCCGACGTCGCCGGCGGCCTCGTCGCAGACCTCCAACGTCCAGGTGCCGCTGAGCGTCTCGCCGTCGAAGGCCGCCAGCGGCTGCTCGGGCCGATAGGCGGCAGTGAAGGGCGCGTCGGAGGGGGTGACGGTGCCGATGCCCGCGGGGGCCTCGTCGTCCAGCACCGTGCCGCTGAAGTCGTCTCCCGGCCCGCCGGCGTGCGCCACGAGGATGACGCGGGTTCCGGCGGGGCTGACCAGGTCCACCCTCAGGTCGCCGACGAAGGTGTGGGCGATGTCCAGGTACACGTCGAGGTCGGCGACGGTGGCCCCGGGGCGGTCCAGGACGATCGTCGAGACGGCCATGGATCCGTCGGGGATGGGCAGAGCGGGCGTCGCCGAGGCGCCCAGCGTCTCGGTGAGCCAGTCCTGGTGGACGCCGTCGGCGTTGCGGTCGTCGAAGACGCGTCCGCGGACGTCGCCGGCCGGGCCGATGCCGAAGTTGACCGTGTGGTACTCGCCCTCGTCGAGGGTGACCAGTTCGGTGCCCGGGCGAAGGTTTCCGCCCCAGGTGACGTCGTCGCCGCCGAAGGGGGATTCCAGGACGATGCGGTACGAGCCGGCGGGCTGGTTGAGCAGTTCGAAGCGGCCCTGGGCGTCCGTGAAGTCGCTGACCTCGTCGGCGTCATGACGGTTGTTGCCGTTGGCGTCAAGGAAGACCTTCTGCATGGCCGCGGGGGCGGCGTTCTCGCCCGGGTCCTTCACCCCGTTGCCGTTGGGGTCGATGAAGACCTGCCCGCGGATGCCGACGGCGTGGTAGACGTGGCTGAAGTTGATGTACTCGACATCCGTGCCGCGCAGTTCGACAGGCCGGTCGGTGAAGCCGTCGGGGATGTACTCCAGCCCCTCGATGACGTAGGGTCGGGCCCAGCCGCCGAAGTCGTTCCACCCGTCGGGGATGCCGAAGTCGAAGCTCGAACGGATGGTGGTGGTGTGGCCGTTGGCGGGGTTGACCGTCCCCAGTCCGTCCGAGGCGGTCCAGAACGTCAGGGTCTGGGGGTTCCATTCGGCGGCCGCGTCGCCGACCTGGGCCTCGATCCGCTCCAGTTGGGCCCCGGTGGCCTTGTCGATGCGAAAGAGCTTGCCGGCGAACACGTAGAGGTTGCCGTTTGCGTCGAACTGGATGTCGCCCGGCCAGTCGTTGTCGCCGCCCAACAGCCACACGGTACCCACGTCGTCGGTGCCGTCGTTCAGCGGGCCGATGTCGTCCAGGTCCGTCTTCCACAGCCATCGGCGGTTATACGTGGTGTTCCACGGCCAGGCGTAGTCGTCGCCCAGGCCGCCGTAGACGACACGGCCGCTGCCGGTGGGGTCGAAGTCCAGCCCGCCCCCGTACGAAAGGTCGTGGTCCGGGTCGGTGACCCACGCGGCCTGGGCGAAGGGCATTCCCGGCTCCCAGTGGAGCGACACGAGATGTGCTTCACAGTCGAAGAACAGGTTCCACGACGCCGAGCCCTGGTCCTGGGTCTGCGTCAGGTACCAGCCGGGCCGGCCCGGGACGGCGGTCAGCCCGGCGTAGTTGACGCGGTGCGGGCTCTGGCCCCCCAGGGGCGAGCTGGTGTCGAGGATGGGAAACCGGTTGGCGGCGAAGCCGGT
Organism: Planctomycetota bacterium; assembly: GCA_012514895.1. GTDB lineage: Bacteria > Planctomycetota > Phycisphaerae > SM23-33 > FEN-1343 > JAAYZK01. The sequence continues at coordinate 13,495 of JAAYZK010000188.1, forward strand.
GTCGGGGTCGATCTCCCAGAGGGAGGCGTAGTTGTCGGTCGTCTGGTCGGAGGCGTAGGGGCCGATCCTGCCGGAGTCCTCCCACGAGCCCAGGCCGATCAGGCGGCCGAAGGTCTCGGCCGTCCAGTACCGGCTGTCCTTCGGCATCGCGGCGATGTTGTAGTTCCCTGGCGGCGTGTCGGCAAACTCGTAACGTCCGGCGGCGTCGGTCACGACGGCGCGTTCGCCGGCGTCCACCTTGCCGTTGCGGTTGTCGTCCATGAACACCGTCGCCCCCGCCACGCCGCCGCCGCCGTTGGCCTGGATGACGTAACCGCTGATGGAGGCCGCCAGCAGCACCCGCCTCTCCAGCGGCTCGAAGGCCGCCGGACGGTCTCGAAGCTCCCGGACGCCCCGCGTGCCTTCGAGAAGGGGAGAACCGCCCCGTCCATTGCCGCCCTCGCCGGCCCACCCATTGTGTGACATGGCCCCAGCCTTTCGATGCGGAGCGGCCCCGCGGACCGGCGCCCTCCGCGCGCCGTGATGTACCCCGAGTCCCCGCAGTGATCGCTGCGTCAGACCCACCAGCCTGACGGGGAGAGGAGAGGACCCCTTATATTAGGGGACGCGGGGATCGGATGTCAACGGCCCGCGCGGAAAAAACCGCCCCGCCCGCCGCGCTGCCGGCCGGCCGGAGAGCGGCAGCCCGCCGGCAGCGCAAGCGGCGTACGACCCGACAGTTATCCGCGGCGCCGCGCGTAGCTCGACGCCACCTTGCCGATGGCCGCGGCGGTCTGGCGGACGTCGTCGTCGCTCCAGAACTCGGTCATCGAGAGGATGACGGCCGTCCGCAGGACCAGGTCCGCGTTGGGACAGTCGGCGGCGGCGTAGGGCAGGCGGCCGGGGGGGTACTGCGGCAGGTCGTAGGGGCAGACGAAGCCGTCGGCGCGGGGCGGGTAGATGGTCATCTTCTGGAACAGCTCCATCTGGTCCATCCGCTTGAGATAGAACGACGCCGGCACCCCCTCGGCGGCCAGAGCCCTGATCACCTCGTTGCGGCCGACGCCAAGGACATTCTCGTCGACGCGGAACATGTAGTAGTAGTGCGTCGATTCGCACCCGGCGGGGATCTCCGGCGGCAGAATGCCCGGCACGCCGGCGATCAGGCCGGTGAGCATGCGGCCGATCTCCGCGCGGCGGGCGCAGATGGCCTCGACCCTCCGCACCTGGGCCAGGCCCACGGCGCCGCACAGTTCGCTCATGCGGTAGTTGGGGGCGAGGAACTGGCACTGGCGGCCCGTGCGCATGCCCCAGTGGTCGCGGGGATAGCACTTGTCGCAGAAAAGGGCCATCCGCTGCGCGAGCGCCTGGTCGCCGGTGATGCACAGCCCGCCCTCGCCGGTGGAGATGTGCTTGAAGTCGTTGAGGCTGAAGCAGCCGATGTCCCCGATCGTCCCGACCAGGCGGTCCCTGTACCGCGCCAGGTGCGCCTGGGCGCAGTCCTCGATGACGGCGATGCCGCGCGGACGGCACAGCTCGACGATGGGATCCGTGTCGGCGGGGGTGCCCGACAGGTGAACGACGATCACCGCCCGGGTCCGCTCGGTCAGGCGCGCCTCGACGGTGTCAGCCGTCATGTTGTACGTCCGCGGATCGACGTCCGTGAAGATCGGCACGGCGTTCTGGTACAGGATGCCGATGAACGTCCCGGCGTCCGTCAGCGTGCTGGTGACCACCTCGTCGCCCACCGTCACCCCGGCCGCGCCCATCGCCACGTGCAGCGCCGCCGTCCCGCTGGACGAGGCGGTGCAGTACGGCTTGCCGTACATCGCGGCGAACCGCTCGCAGAGCTCCCGCACCTTGCGCCCCTTGGCGTAGAACAGCGTGTTCTGCTCCAACGCCTCGCGCAGCTCCTCCATCTCCTCGTCGCCGAATCGCCGCCCGGTCGTGTAGGGCGTGGGCTTGGCCTTGGGGCCGCCTTCGAGAGCGAGCGGCTCGGCAGTAGTGTCACGGCGTGCGGTGGTCATGAATCAGGCTCCCTTCAGTGATGCCCTCGACCGCCAGGCCGTTGCAGGCGGAACGGTCGATGCCGGTGGTGCGGACAAGGACCTCGACCGGGTGCAGCCGCGGGTCGGGGTTCTCGACGATGAGTTGGTGCGCCTCGGCGTCGTAGCGCCACGCGTCGATCCGTTCCCCGTCGCGGAGGACGCCGGCCGGCCGCTCGGCCAGGGCCGCGCGCCACGTGTCGCCGTCGCGCGTCCAGCCGGTCACCGGATCGGCGCCGCTGACGATCACGCGGGCGCCCTCGGCGGCGCGGATCGTGAGGTCGTCGACGGTGGGGCGAATCGTCTCGCGGTACACCCCGGCACGGACCTCGATCGTCTCTCCGGCCGCGGCCGCGGCCACGGCGGCGCCGAGGGTCCTGAACGGCAGGCCGGGATAGCCGTAGAAGTCGTCGCTCGCCCCCGCGTGGGCCACGTCGACGACGTAGACGTTCGGGTACGCCAGGGCGCCGATGTCGCTGCCGTCCGGTCCGGCGTCGATGGCCGGGCTGCCCGGCCGGAGGCGGACGTTCGGCAGGGCGGCGCCGGGCGGCGCCTTGGGGTCCACGAACATCGGATCGGCGGTGACGGCGTGCGGGCCGCCGTTGCCGCGACGGATCGGTGAGAGGTTGTAGTCCACGATCGGAGCGTCGGCCTCCTGCTCGACGTAGCTGCGCACCCCCCCCTCGGGGCAGGCGAGGATGTTGCCCAGGACGAAGGCGCCGTGCGCCTTCGTGCCGACCTTCACGCCCTGGTACTTGCCGCCGATGACGGTGTTGTGCAGGGCGACGGCCCCGTGGTAGGCCGAGCCCTCGGGGGCCATGCGCGGCGTCCAGGACAACTGGAGGGGCACGCCGCCGCCGTCGGAGATGATGTTGCCCACGACCAGCGGACGGCCGGGGGCGCCGCGACGTTCGTTGCCCTCGATCATGAGGGCCTCGCTGCGGATGTGGTGCATCACGTTGCCGATGATGCGGAAGTTGCGGTTGTCGCTGTGGATCTCGATGGCGTCGGTGTGCGAGGGCGGCGGCGACTGGATGTTGTGGATGTAGTTGAAGGCCACGACGGTGTCGCGCCCGCTGCCGAGCTGGATGCCGTCTTCGACCTGGTTGGTGTGGATGCGGTTGCGGCTGAAGGTGCAGCGGTCGACGTCGTAGGTCCACCCGCCGCCCTGGATGCCCTGGCCGCCCAGGTCGTGGATGGAGTTGGCGTCGATGAGGCAGTCGCTGCCCCGGGGGATCCGCACACCGGTGCCGGCGGTATGGTGGATGTGGTTGGCGACCAGTTCAAGGTGGTCGCCTTCGTCCATGTGCACGCCGACGCCGGCGGCGTTGCGGATCTCGAAGCCCTCGACGCGGATCCACGCCCGCTTGCTCAGATCGACGCCCGGAGCGCCTCCCTCGATGACCGGCCGCGCGTCGCCGTCGGCGACGCCGACGAACCGGATCGGCGCGGCGGGCGCCCCGCTGCGGGCCGGGCGGAACGTGCCGGGATAGCTGCCCGGCAGGACGCGGACGGTGTCGCCCGGCCGGGCGGCCTCGGCCGCGCGGGCGAGCGTCGCCCACGGGCGGGCCTCGTCGCCGGGCCCGTCATCGCCCGCCCGGGGATGGGCGGGGTCGACGACATGCTCGGCCGCCGGAGCCGGCAGGGCCGGAATCCACAGCGCCAGGACTACAAGCGCCCATCGTGTCATTTCGCCGCCTCCTTCACTCAGCCGTCTGTCAGCCGCTTCCACGTGTCGATCATCGCCAGCGTGCTCTCCCACGGCATGATGGAGTGGGCCGAGACGCCGGGGGCGAAGATGAAGCCCGGGTGGTCGGCGAAGACCTCGAACGTCCGGCGCGACGCCTCGGCCGTGACCTGGGGGCCTTTCCACAGGTGATAGGTGCTGCTGGGGCCGATCCAGAGGCTCTTGGTCGCGCCCAGCCGGTCGCGGATCTGCTCCAGGTCCACGCCGTGGAAGCCGATGTCGATCCCGAACAGCGAATCGACGGACAGGGTGTCGAGGTAGTCGAGGATGGGCATCACGCCGGTGTGCAGGACGTAGCGGCTGAGCAGCCCGGCCGCCCGGGCGGCGTCGGCTTCGCGGTGAAGGGGGCCGCGGACGAACCGTTCGAGCATGGCCGGACTGTAGAAGTCGCCCGTCTCGTAGAACCCGTTGCGGGAGATCATGTCGGCGCCGCACTCGGCCGCCAGCGCGACCCGCTTGAGGTTCACCTCGTTTTCCAGCTCCATGTACGCCTCGACCAGGGCCGGCTGGTCGACCGCCGCCACCATGAGCGGCTCGGCGCCGAACATCTTCATCGCCCCGGTGAGCCCCTCGCCGAACTGCGCCGCCAGGGCCAGCCGGTACTTCCCGGCGACCGGGCGGTACTCGGCGAAGATCCGACGCGTCGCCTCCTGCGAACGGCCGGTCGTGTCCCACCGCAGGATGTGCCGCAGGCAGTCCAGATCCCGCTCGTCGCGGATCCACGGCTTGACGAAATGGCCGACGTTGAAGTCGGACATCAGCGGGATGTCCTGCCCGTGGGCCCACAGCTCGTTGTAGCGGACCGACGCGTGCATCTCGCCGGCGGGGGTGTCGTAGGCCTTGTGCAGCAGCCCGTCGGCAATCCAGGTCCGCGACGTCACGCCCTCGGACGGGCGGCAGCCGTCCACGCCCACCGAGAGGACCTGGTCCAGGCCGAGCTGCCCGACCTGGTACGCCGTCCGCTCGGCGACCGTGGCCTCCTGCGGCCAGGGGAAGTTCCAGCACGTCCGCTGAGAGGGATACAGCGGGTTGAACGATATCGCACACGGCACGCGGTCGACGGGCTGGCGGCGCATCGCCGCCAGGATCCGCTCACGGGGGGTCATGCTTTCAGCCACCACGATGCTCCATTTGCTCGAAAAGAGACTCTCTTACGCCACGGCCCTCCAGTGTAACCGGGGGCCTTGGCGCTGTCGTTGGGCGATGCTACAATCGGTTGCACAGAATAACTTTTGCGAGAAGCACCCATGACCAGCGCGGACACGCAACTCTGGAATGACGCATTTTATCGGGCCGTCGACCCTCTCGTCCAGAAGATGGGCCTGATGCCGGCGACGCCGGGGCAGGTCTTCCGGCCCGTACACCAGCTCATCGAGGACTTCGACCTGTGGTACACGGTTCGCGGCCGCGGGCGGGTGCTTATCGATGAGCAGTGGGTCGACTTCGCCGGCGGCGACCTGCTGCTCATCCGCCCCGGGGAGCACTACCGCGAGGACCAGGCCGACGCGACCGACCCGTTTGAGCAGTACTACGTCCACGTGCTGCCCCTGGGCGGGCGCCACGACAAGCTGGACAGGGCCCTGGCCGCCGCCTGGCCCCGACGGCTGTCCTTCGCGCACCAGCCGGCGCTGGAGGGGCTGTTCGCCGAGCTGTTCGAGGTCTGGACCGCCCGTGCCGATGGGTACGACCTGCGGCTGAAGGCCCTGATGCTCTCGATCTTCCAGATCATCTTCACCCGCCTGCGCCACGAGACGTGCGAGACCCTCCCGCCGGCCTGGCCGAAGCTCATGCGGGCCCGCGACTTCATCGTCCGCCATCACTGCCGCGACCTCACCCTCGACGAGATCGCCGAGGCCGCCGACTTGAGCTCCAGCTACCTGCTGACGCTCTTCCGCCGCCACCTGGGCCGCTCGCCCATCCAGTACCAGACCGAACTGCGCCTCCGCCACGCCCGCAACCTGCTGGCCCGCGGCACGAGCGTGGGCGAGGTGGCCGACCGGGCCGGCTTCCACTCCCTGCACTACTTCAGCCGCACCTTCCACCGCCACGTCGGCCTCTCGCCGACGGCTTTCGCCCAGCGAAGCCGGCGGAAGTGACGGTGGACAACTCACCGGGACCTATAATGAAGGCAGCTTGCAGGCTGTAGCCTTCTGTTCACGCGAGGTGCACCTTGAGCAGCGATACGAACGCCCCGCAACGGATCTCCCTGCCCGTCAAGGGTATGCATTGCGCCTCGTGCGTGGCGCGGGTGGAGAAGGCCCTGCGGCGGGTGGAGGGGGTCGAGGACGTGGCCGTGAACCTGGCGACCGAGAAGGCCGCCGTTACGGCCGCGGCGGGGACGGACCCGGGGCGGCTGGTCGACGCCGTCGCCGGGGCCGGGTTCGAGGTGCCTTCCGAGACGGCGACGCTGGCGATCGAGGGGATGCACTGCGCCTCGTGCGTCAACCGCGTCGACAAGGCCCTGGCGGACCTGCCGGGCGTGCTGGAGGCGAGCGTCAATCTCGCGGCCGAGACCGCGACGGTCCGCTACGTCGGCGGCGCAGTCGGCCGGCGGGACATGGAGCAGGCCGTCGCCCGGGCCGGGTACGTCGTGGCGCCCCAGGCCGAAACGCCGCCGACGGCCGAGGACGAGGAGGCGAAGAGCCGCCGCAAGGTCGCCCTGGCCCGCCGGCGGGCGGTAACGGCGTGGGCCTTCACGCTGCCGATCATCGTCTGGATGATCCTGGAGATGGTCTTCGGCATCGTCTGGCCCAGCGAGGAGGTCTTCCATCTCGGCATGATCGTCCTGGCGGCCCCGGTGCTCGCCTGGGCGGGCTGGGCCACGTACTCCAGCGGCCTGCGGGCCCTGGTCGGCGGACGGGCGAACATGGACTCGCTGATCGTGCTCGGCTCGGGCGTCGCGTTCCTGACCGGCCCGGCGTCGTTGGTCGCCGACGTCGCCAACTACGCCGGCGTCGCCGCGATGATCATGGCCTTCCACCTGACCGGCCGGTCCATCGAGCAGTCGGCCAAGGGCCGCGCGTCGGCGGCCATCCGCAAGCTGATGCACCTGGAGGCCCGCAGCGCCCGCGTCCTGCGGGACGGCCGCGAGCAGGAGGTGCCCATCGACCAGGTCGCCCCCGGCGACGTGATGGTCGTGCGGCCCGGCGAGAAGATCCCCACCGACGGACGGGTCGTCGAGGGCGACAGCGCTGTCGATGAGTCCATGGCCACCGGCGAGAGCATGCCCGTGGCCAAGACCGCCGGCGACGACGTCATCGGCGCGACGATCAACCAGGATGGGCTGCTGAAGGTCGAGGCGACCCGCGTCGGCCGCGACACCTTCCTCGCCCAGGTCGTCCGCATGGTCGAGCAGGCCCAGTCGACCAAGGTGCCCATCCAGGCCCTGGCCGACCGCATCACCGGCGTGTTCGTCCCGGTGATCATCGCCGTCGCCCTGGCGACCCTCGCCGCCTGGCTGATCGTCCCCGGGGTGATGCGCCCGCTGGTGGAGGCGGGGTCGTTCCTGCCGTGGGTCCTGGCCGACCTGGGCGTCGCGACGCTGGCGGTGACGAGCATGGTCGCCGTCTTCGTCATCGCCTGCCCGTGCGCGTTGGGCCTGGCCACGCCGACGGCGCTGATGGTCTCCAGCGGCATCGGAGCCGAGCACGGGATTCTCATCCGCTCCGGCGAGGCCGTCCAGACGCTCAAGGACGTCCGCGTCATCGTCTTCGACAAGACCGGCACGCTCACGCAGGGGGCGCCCCAGGTCACCGACGTCGTCTGCGCGGCCGGCTGGAGCGAGCGGGACCTGCTGGCGGCGGCCGCCGCGGCCGAGCGGGGCAGCGAGCACGCGCTGGCCCGGGCCATCGTCGCGCGGGCCGAGGCCGCCGGGGCCGCCGCGGGCGAGCCGCGGGGCTTCGAGGCCGTGCGCGGCCGGGGGATCCGCGCGACGGTCGGGGGGCGGAGCGTCCTGGTGGGCACGCGGGAGCTGATGGCCGAGGGCGGCGTGGACGTCGGACCGCTGGCCGAGCGGATGGGGGCGCTGGAGCACGAGGCCAAGACGGCGATGCTCGTGGCGGTCGATGGGGCGCCGGCGGGCGTGATCGCCGTGGCCGACACGATGAAGGCCGACTCGGCCGACGCGATCAAGGCGCTGCACGCCCTGGGGCTGAAGACGGCGATGCTCACCGGCGACAACGCCCGCACCGCCGAGGCGATCGCGGGCCAGGCGGGCATCGACCACGTCGTCGCCGGCGTCCTGCCGGACGGCAAGACCGCGGAGATCCGCCGCCTGCAGGCCGAGCACGGCCGCGTCGCCTTCGTCGGCGACGGGATCAACGACGCCCCGGCCCTCACGGCCGCCGACGTCGGCATCGCCATCGGCACCGGCACCGACATCGCCATCGAAGCCGCCGACGTCACGCTCGTCCGGGGCGAACTGTCCGGCGTCGTCGAGGCTGTGAACCTCAGCCGCGCAACCTTCCGCACGATCCAGCAGAACCTCTTCTGGGCCTTCTTCTACAACGTCGTCATGATCCCCCTGGCCGTCATCGGCTGGATGCACCCCGTCCTGGCCGAGATCGCCATGGCAACCAGCTCCATCACCGTCGTGGGCAACGCCAACCGGCTGCGGCGCGTGGACATCCGCCCGCCGTATCGGCGGAGGAGTTGACCCGTTGCTGCGCAGACTACGTGACATGCCCCCACGAGAAGCCCTGCTCAATGGCAGCGCGGAGAAGCGGGCGCCGGGGCGATTCAGCCATCGCTTTCGAAGCGGTAGCCGATCGGTCTGACGGTCTGGATGAAGCGGGGGCGGGCGGGGTCGGCTTCGATCTTGGCGCGGAGGGTGTTGACGCAGCGGTCGACGCTCCGGGCGGTGACGAAGACGCCGTGGCCCCAGATGCGCGAGAGGATCTCATCCCGCGTGAGGGCGCGGCCGGGACGGCGGAGGAACAGGGCCAGCAGGTCGAATTCCTTGGGGGTGAGGGCCACCGGCTCGCCCCCGCGGGTCAGGCGGCGGGCGGCCAGGTCCAGCGCGAAGGCCCCGAACCGGTGGACCGGGCCGTCCTCCCGGCGGCGCCGGCGCAGAAAGGCGCGGGCGCGGGCCAGCAACTGCTTGATGCTGAAGGGCTTGGTGACGTAATCATCGGCCCCGAGGTTCAGGCCCAGGATGATGTCCTGCTCCTGGCCTTTGGCCGTCAGCATGATGATGGGGGCGTCCAGCCCCGCGGCGCGGATCCGCCGGCAGATCTCGTAGCCGTTGATGTAGGGCAGCATGATGTCCAGGACGATCAGGTCGGCGTTGACCGACAGGGCGGCCTGCAGGCCCCTCTCCCCGTCGGCGGCTGCGGCGACGTTGTAGCCCTCGAACTGGAAGTTGTCCTTCAGCCCGCGAAGCATCGTCGGATCGTCTTCAATGATCAGAATCGTCTCGCCCGCCATGGTCCTGATGCTCCGCCGGCGCCCCGTCCGCGGGCAGGCGCATTGTGAAAGTGGTTCCCTGTCCCGGCTGGCTCCGCACGCTGACGGTGCCGCCGTGGGCGTCGACGATGAACTTGACGATGGCCAGCCCCAGCCCGCACCCGCCCTGGCGGCGGGCGAGGGTCTGGTCGACCTGGTAGAACCTGTCGAAGACCCGCCGCTGGGCCCGGCGGTTCAGGCCGATGCCGTTGTCGGCGACGTCCAGGCGGACCCGCCCGCCCTCGGCGGCGGCGCGGACGGCGATCTCCTTGCGGTCGCCGGTGTACTTCCAGGCGTTGTCCAGCAGGTTGAGCACGACGGTGACCAGGGCGTCGCGGTCGCCGCGGACGGGCGGCAGGTCGGCCGGCAGGTCGACGTCCACGCGGGCCTCGGCCGCCGCCGGCCGCTCCCCCATGGCCGCGACGGCGGTGCGGACGACGCCGGCCAGGTCGGACGGCTCGAAGGTGAACACGCGCTTGTGGCGCTCCATCCTGCTGAATGCCAGGAAGTTATCGATCAGGCGGCTGAGCCGCTCGTTCTCGCGGGCGATCAGGCCGAGGTACTGGCCGGCCTGGGCGGCGTCGCGGGTGCGGCCCTCCTGGAGGGTGTCGACCAGGACGCGCATCGAGGCCAGCGGCGTCTTCAGTTCGTGGCTGACAGTGGCGATCAGGTCGTTCTTGAGGCGGGTCAGGCGGATCTGGCGGCCGAGATACGCCGCCGCCGCCCCCGCCAGCGCGACGATGACGGCCGTCGCCGACAGCCCCGCGATGAGATACGCCGTCTGCGCCCGGGCCGCCGAGGCCGCCAGGGGGTCCTCGTCGAGGTACACCGCCAGCGTCCAGCCGGGCAGGGGCTCGCCCGCCGGGACGGTCAGGAACGGCACCTCCGCCCGCCGGTCGCCCGGCGGGTGCAGGACGGTCGCCACGCCGGCCAGCGGTTCGTCGAGGCCGGCGGCGGCCGTAAGCTCTTCGATGAGCCGCCCTTCGCGGAAGACGCCCACGACCCGCCCATCCTCCGACGCGACCTGCCACAGCCCCGGAGCGCCCGCGGGGGTCACCGTGCCGCGCTCGGCGGCGGCCGAAGCGTACGCGAGGTACTCCTGCCCCAGGCGTTCAGCCTCCAGCATGGGGAAGGACACCCCCTCGATCCCCATCGCGCCCAGCAGCTCCATCAGCAGCAGCCGCTGTGGCGCCGCCGGCGCCGGCGGGGCGGCCGCGTAGGCGTTCAGCTCGCCGGCGAGCTGCAGGGCAAGCGGCTGCCGCCGGCTGTCGTCGCGGCCCATCCACTGCAGGGCCAGCATGCGGGCGTCGAGGGGGATGGATCGACCCGACCCATCCCGCGCCGCGGCCAGCGACGGGGCGGCCAGATCCTCCAGGAGGATCCGCATCGCCTCCTCCCGCTGCCCCGCGCGGTGCAGGCAGCGGGCCCGGGCAAGACGCACCGCCGCCTGCGCGGAGGGCTGCCCGCACGCGGGATCCTCCGCGGCGCGGCGGTAGTCCTCGGCGGCCGCGCCGTACTGGCGGAGGACGAACTCCGCATGGCGGGCGCGGTCCAGGAAGGGGGACGACGCGGCCCCCTCGGCGTCCGCCGGCGCGGCCGGGGCGGGGTAGGCGGGCCTTCCCTCCCCATCCAGGATGATGACGCTCTGGGCGGCTCCCCGTCCGACGAGGTCGGCGAAACGGGCAGGGGGGGCCATCGCGCCGGCCCCCTGGGACCCCGCCGCCTCCAGTGGCGCACGGGCCGACCAGAAGGAGGCGATCTCCTCCCGGTCGGCCCCGACCCGCTGGCGGTAGGCCTCGGCCAGGCGCTGGCGCACGGCCAGCTCCGCGTTGCGCATCGCGGCTGTCATGAAGGCCAGGACGCACGCCGTCGGGACCAGCGCCGCGGCCAGGGCGGCCGCGAAGACCAGCCAGGGGCCGCCGCCGCGCGGCGCCGGTCGCGGTGTGGTGCGCCGGCGGCTCATGGGGTGGCATCTCCGCCGCCCTGCTGCCCGAGGGCCTTTTCGAGGCCGGAGGCAGCCTCGGCGTTATCCGGCTCGACGGCCAGCCACATCCGGTAGTAGGTGACGGCCTGGTCGTACTGCCCCCGTTCGCCCAGCGCGGCGGTCAGGCCCTGCAGCGATGCCGTCGCGTTCGGATTCGCCGCGACGGCCTTCTTCCAGTACTCGATCGCCCCGTCGACGTCCCCCCGCTGCTTGGCCAGGTACCCCAGGCCGTTCCAGGCGCCCGCCGTCTTGGGGTCGAGGGCGACGGCTTTCTCGAAAGCCTCCTGGGCGTCGAGGCGCTTGCCCTGGTTGAACTGAGCCCAGCCCAGGCCGTTCCAGGCGTCGGCATAGGCGGGATCGGCCTGGACGGCCTGGCGGAAGCGGGCCTCGGCCTGGGGCAGTTGCTGTTGCTGCCAGAGCTGCCAGCCCTCGGCGTGGAGACTCTCCGCCTGCCGCCTGCCGGCCGCGGGCCTTGACGAAGGCGCCGTGCTCCCGGCGCCGGCCGGGGCGAGGATCGCGGTGACGGCGTGCGTCGTCTCGGGCGTGACGTCGCGCTGGAAGCAGTAAATGTCGTACCCGCCGGCCGAGCTCTTCGAGTCCGGCGGCACGGAGGTCTCGATCACCCGGCGCCCCGCGGGCACGACGAGGTAGAACTGCTGAATGCCGTGCGCGCCGAGGCGGTTGCCCATGCGGACCTGCAGGCCCTCGGGCGTGTGCGGCAGGGGCCCGGCGGCGGGGCTCTGCCAGACGAACATCTGGGAGTCGCCGGGGTTGAGGGGATACCTGGGCGTCCACATCAGGGCGTGGGATCCGCCGCCGCCGGTCTTCTTGACGAGGCGGTAGTCCGGACGCGGCCCGGCGGGGTCCTTGGCGTCGAACAGGAGCACGTCGTCGCCGTCCATGGACGTGATCCTCACTTCGTCCGTCCACGGCTTGCCGGTGGCGTTGTAGACGGCGATCAGCCCCGCCAGCACGCGGCGGTCCTGGTCGGTCACCAGGTGGATCTGCGCGCCGGCCTCCTGACCGCGCTGCCAGTAGGGCATGGCCGCGGCAAGGAAGCCGCCGAGCACCTGGTAGAGCGCCGCGTGGGGGATCGCCAGCGTGTTGAGGCGCTGCGGCCCGCGGCCGGCGTTGATCTCCCTGGCCTGTTGAACCAGGGCCTCGGGCAGGGGCGTGGGGCTCCCGTCGGCGGCCCGTGTGGCGAAGAGGATCACGTACGGCGGGGCCGGCGTGCCGTCGGCGGCCTGGAAGCCGTCGTGGCCCGGGGCGTTCACGCCCACCCAGTACACCGTCCCGCTCTGGAGTTTCACCGGCAGCGTGCAGGTCGTGCCCGCCTTGTCGTAGCTGATCGGGCCGCTCCGCTCCGGGAACATCCCGCCGCTGCGGATGAACGCCCACCGATCCGTCAGCATCGGCCGGTCGAACGTGACGCTGACGGCCTCCAGCGACGGGTCGACGTCGTCGGCGAAGGCCTTCGGCACGGTGGCCGCCACGCGCGGGGCGGCGTCAGCGGCCGGCCCATCCGCCCTGAGCTTCGCCAGCTCCCGCTGCGCCAGCTTCACCACTCCGGTCTCCTGCGGATACGCCGTCAGCACGGCGTTCAGCTCCGCCGCGGCCCTGGCGGCGTCGCCCTTCCTGGCGTAGCACATCGCCAGCCGGTACTGCGCCTGAGCGGCGCACGACTGGCCCGCCGCGGCCTCCTTGACGACCTGCCGGTAGATCACAATGGCCGCGTCGAGGTCCCCGACCGTCTCTTCCGTGTAGATGCCCCGTTCCAGCAGCATCGCCGGCGTCTGGGCCGTCTGGGCCCGCCCCGCGCAGGGCCACGCCGCCGCCGCCATCCACAACGCCATCACCATCATCCTGCGTTTCATCGTCGCTCCCTTTCCCAAAGAGGATACACTGAACGCATTGCCACTGCAGCGGGATTATCGGGCGCGACTGTCACGCTTGTGTCACGGCCCCGTCCTTTTCCGGTCCGATCCGCGGCGGGGGCGGACGGCCTTCCGCGGGCGCCTACACGGTGCGCCGGCCGTGGCGGCGGATGGTATCCAGGAGGAGGTCGGTCGAGCCGCTCTTGGTGAGGTAGGCGACGGCACCGGCGTCGGTCATGGCGCCGGCGCGGTCGGCCTCGACGTACATGGACAGGCCGATGATGCGGATGTCGGGGTGGTCGGCGAGGATGAGGCGGGTGGCGGCCACGCCGTCCAGGCGGGGCATGGAGAAGTCCATGAGGACCACGTCGGGATGGAGCCGCCGCGCCAGGTCGACGGCCTCCTGGCCGTCGGCGGCCTGGCCGATGACGGCGATGTCGTCCTCCATGCCCAGGAACTGCGCCAGCCCCTCGCGCATGACGCTGTGGTCGTCGGCCAGCAGGACGGTGATCCGGCCGGCGGGGGCCGGCGGGATCTCGTGCGCCTCGCCGGCCGGTATCGCCCTGGCCGCCGGCGCCTCGGACGTCTCGCACGGCGCCAGCAGCGTGACGGCGGCGCCGCCGCCGGGGACGGCGGCGATCTCCATGCAGCCGCCGAGCATCTGCAGGCGCTCGCGGATGCTGAACAGGCCGAACCCGCCGGCCGACACGCCCCCCTTGGGGGAGGAGTCGACCGCCTCGGTGTCGAAGCCGGCGCCGCGGTCGCTGACGGTCAGGCGGATGCGGCCCTCCTCATCGGCGGCCAGGTCCACGCGGGCCTCGTTGACGCCGGCGTGCTTGATGACGTTGAACAGCAGTTCCCTGGCCGCCTGGAAAAGCAGCACCTTGCGGTCCTCCCGCAGCGGCGGGATGTCGCCGGCGACCTCCACCTCGACCGCCAGCCGGTACCGCTGCCGCATGAACCGCCCCAGCCACTCCAGCGCCGCCGGCAGGTCGGCCTCGTAGAGGATCGGCGGGGACAGTTCGGCCGTCAGCGAGCGGGCGGCCTCGATCGCCTCGTCGAGCAGATCGTGGACCTGGTGGACGGAGGCGGCGTGTTCGTCGCCCACGCGGGAGGCCAGCATGTCCAGGGCGAAGCGGCCGGCGGCCAGCAGTTGCTGAAGATGGTCGTGCAGCACCTGGGCCAGCCGCTGGCGCTCCCGCTGCTCGGTCAGCGTCAGCTCCGACGTCAGGCGCGCCAACTGCCCGGCCCGCCGCTCCAGTTCGGCGGTGCGGTCGGCGACCCGCTGCTCGAGTTCGTCGCGGGCCTGCTGGAGCCGCTGCTCGGCGCGCTTCCGCTTGGTCACGTCGCGCCCGTAGATGTTCACGTACGCCTCGCCGGGGGGCTGGACGGCCGACACCCAGAGCGTCAGGTCGTCGGCGCCGGTGATCTCGGCCTCGACCACCCCGCAGTGCCGGTGCACGTCGGCGGCGACGTCGCGGACGGCCGCCGGGAGCGGCCCGCCGGGCGACCAGCCCAGGGCGGCCAGCCAGCGGCGGGCGGGGGCGTTGGCGTAGCCCAGGCTGCCGTCCGGGTCCAGCCGCATCACAGGGTTGGGGTTCTCCTCGGGGAACTGCGACAGCCGCCGCAGGGCCTCCTCGGTCGCCTTGAGGTCGGTGATGTCCTGCACGATGCCGAAGCCGCTCTGGACCGCGCCGCCGGCGTCGAACTCCATGTAGGCCTTCTCGCGGACCCAGCGGACGGCGCCGTCGACGAGGATGCGGTGTTCGATGTCGTAGGGCTCGCCCCGCAGGCACGCCTGCCACATCGCCTGGACGTACGTCCGGTCGTCGGGGTGGACCGATTCCAGAAACCGCTCGTACGTCAGGGGCGTGCCCTCGGGGATGCCGAAGATGCGGTAGGTCTCGGCCGACCAGGTCAGCACGTTCCGCCGGGTGTCGAGCCGCCAGTTCCCCAAGCGGCCGACGGCCTGGGCGCGCTGCAGGTCCTGCCGGGTCGCCAGGTGGCGATCCGTAGACCGGTCGTCATGCGATTCTGCTGGAATGCGGTCGGTCATGGTGTCCCGTATCCAGAACTATGAAACTATAGTACACTACGCCCCATCGGACCGCCACGATCGACAGTTTCGTAAGATGTTCGGCGTCCCGGCCTTGGGCGCCCCTGCCCGAGGCGGCCTTCCCGCCGCGGCGGGGGAGCCGGCCGGGCGGACGGTCGAGGGGGCCGCGGGTATAATGGGGCATGGCGACGATACGGGACCAGGCGACGTCGGCGATCGCGGTGCTGCTGGTGGAAGACAGCGAGATCTTCGCCAGGGTGCTCAAGCAGGCCCTTGCCGAGACGGACTTCGCCGACTTCGAGATCACCCACGCCGTCTCGCTGGCCCAGGCGGAGGCTCGCCTGGGCGAGGCGCCCTTCGACGTCCTGCTGCTGGACCTGTCGCTGCCGGACAGCCGGGGGATGCGGACGCTGGATGCGGTTCACGCCGCGTCGCCGCAGACGCCGATCGTCGTGCTGACGGCCAGCGACGACGAGATGCTCGGGCGCGAGGCAGTCCGCCGGGGGGCGCAGGACTTCCTCATCAAGGGCCAGGCCGACGATCGGCTGGTCGCCCGCGCGATCCGCTACGCCATTGAACGCCGCGAGATCCTCCAGGAGCGCGACCGGCTCATCGGCGAACTGCAGTCGGCCCTCGACCGCGTCAAGCAGCTCAGCGGGCTGCTGCCGATCTGCAGCAACTGCAAGAAGGTCCGCGACGACCGGGGGTACTGGAGCCAGATCGAGTCGTACATCCGCGAGCACTCCGAGGCGGAGTTCAGCCACGGCCTGTGCCCCGAGTGCGCCGCCAAGCTCTACCCGGAGATCTTCTCCGAGGAAGAGGCGTGAGGCCTGAGCTACGGCGAATGGCTTCCTGCGGTTGGGGACGTTTGCGTTCCCGGCGCCCCGCGCTTCAAGCTTCGAGCCTTCCCTGGCGCGTATGATTCTGCTGGGACGGCTGTTCGGTCGGCAAGGAAGGCGGAGGATGCCGCGGGACGCATTAGTCACGCTTGCCCAACTGTTCGGGGTGCAGACATCCTACTTCGACACCCGGGGCAGACTCGTCGAGGCGGGGATCGAGCCGCTGCTGGCGGTGCTGCGCGAGCTGGGGGCCGAGTTGGCGCATCCGGGCGAGGCGGCCGACGCCTGCCGCCGGCGGCGCCAGGGGCTGTGGCGGGAGGTGCTGCCGAAGGCGCAGGTCCGCTGGCGGGAGGCGCCGGGGGGTGTCCGGCTGCGTCTGGCGGCCGACGAGGCGGCCGGGGCCTTCGCCTGCCGTCTGCACAGCGAGGACGGGCAGGAGCGCCGCTGGACGGGCCGCCTGGAGGACCTGCCGGTGCGGCGGGGCGCGTCGGTGGAGGGCGTGCCGTACGTCCGCACGGCGCTGCCGCTTCCGGATGATCTGCCGGCTGGCTACCACCACCTGGACGTCGACTGCGGGGGCCGCACGCACGGCACGATGGTCATCGTCGCCCCCGGCCGCGCGTTCGCCCCGCCGCCGCGCCGGGTCTGGGGGCTGTTCCTGCCGGTCCACGCCCTGCACCGCCAGGGCAGTTGGGGCGCCGGCGACCTGGGGGACTTCAAGGCCCTGCTGGACTGGACGGCCGACCACGGCGGGTCGGTCGTGGGCTGCCTGCCGCTGCTGGCGCGGGCGTGGGAGCTGGGGGGGGACGTCAGCCCGTATTCGCCGATGAGCCGCCTGTTCTTCGACGAGTTTTACATCGACGTTGCCGTCGCCGCCGAGATGAGCGAATGCCGCGCGGCCCTGGAGCTGATGCGGTCGGACGAGTTCCAGGCGGCCGTCCGTGGGCTGTGGTCGGCCGACCTGGTGGACTACCGCCGGCAGATGACCCTCAAGCGGCGGGTCCTGGAGATCCTGTCGGACTGGTTCTTCGCCGAGGCGCCGGACCGGTCGGATTTCGAGCGTTTTCTGCGGGAGGTGCCCGACGCCGAGCGTTTCGCCCGGTTTCGGGCCGTCTGTCGCCGCCAGGGCCGTCCGTGGGGTCAGTGGCCCGAGGCGCTGCGGAACGGGCACCTGCGGCCGGAGGACTACAGCCAGCGGGACGTGCGGTACTTCCTGTTCACGCAGTGGCAGGTCCGCCGCCAGCTTCAGGCCGTCGCCCGCCGCGCCGACGAGCGGGGCGTGTCGGTGTACCTGGACCTGCCGCTGGGGTCCAGCCCGGACGGCTACGACCTGTGGGCGTGGCGGGACAGCTTCGCCGCGGGCATGGCGATGGGGGCCCCGCCGGACGATTTCCACCCCGGCGGTCAGAACTGGGGGCTGGCCCCGCTGCACCCGCGACGGCTGCGGGACCACCAGTACGCGTATTTCCGGGCGATCGTCGCCGCCCAGCTCGACCTGGCGGGGATGCTCCGGCTGGACCACGTGATGGGGCTGCACCGGCTGTTCTGGATCCCCTCGGGGATGGCGGCGGCCCAGGGCGTGTACGTCCACTCGTGCGCCGAGGAGCTGCTGGCGGTGCTGACGGTGGAGAGCCACCGCCGGCAGGTGGTCCTGGTGGGGGAGAACCTCGGCACCGTGCCCGACACGGTGGGCCGCTCGATGGACCGTCACGGCCTGATGGGGATGTACGTGCTGCCCTTCGAGATCCGCCCCGGCGCCGACCCGCCGGTGCGGCCGCCGCGGGCCGATCATCTGGCGTCGCTGAACACGCACGACATGCCCCCCTTCGCCGGCTTCTGGCAGGACGCCGACGTCGAGGCCCGTCGCGCCGCCGGCGAGCTGGCCGACGACAACGTCGGCGCCGAGCACGACCGGCGGGACAGCCTCCGCCGGGCGCTGCTGGAGGCGCTGGGCGGCCTGGGCCTGCACCCGGCGGCCGACGACCTGTCGGCGGTGCTGGACGCGTGCCTGGAACTGCTGGGACGCAGCGCCGCCCGGGTAGTGCTGGTGAACGTGGAGGACCTGTGGCTGGAGACGCAGGAGCAGAACCGGCCCGGCGTGGACGATCCGGCCAACTGGCGCAGTCGAGCGCGCCATCGCCTGGAGGAGTTCGACGCCCTGGACGCGGTGGCGGGGCGCCTGCGGCGGCTGGCGGCGGCGAGGGACGCCCCGGTCGCCCGGCGGGGCGGGGGATGAAGGCATGAAGGCCCTGCCCGGCAGACCGTATCCGCTGGGGGCGACCTTCGACGGCAGCGGGACGAACGTGTCGCTGTATTCGGAGGTCGCCCAGCGCGTCGAACTGTGCCTGTTCGACGACCAGGGTGTCCAGACCTGCGTCGACCTGCCCGAGCGGACGAACTTCTGCTGGCACGCCTACCTGCCCGAGGTCACCCCCGTCCAGCGGTACGGCTTCCGCGTCCACGGGCCCTGGCAGCCGGAGAAGGGCCACCGCTGCTGCCCCGGCAAGCTCCTGCTGGACCCGTACGCCAAGGCCATCGACGGGGACCCGCAGTGGAACGAGGCCCTCTTCGCGCACTGGCTCAACAACCCCGACGGGCCCCTCAACGACAGCGACAGCGGGCCCTACGCGCCGCGGGCGGTCGTGGTCAACCCCTTCTTCGACTGGAACCACGTGCACCGCCCCCACGTGCCCCTCTACGACACGATCATCTACGAAACCCACGTCCGGGGCTTCTCCCTGCGCCACGGCGAGATCCCCCAGGAGCTTCGCGGCACGTACGAGGGGCTGTCGCACCCGGCGGCCATCGAGCATTTCCAGTCGCTGGGCATCACCACGCTGGAACTGATGCCGGTCCACCGCCACATCACCCCCAAGCACCTGGCCGACCGCGGGCTGCGGAATTACTGGGGATACGACACCATCGGCTACTTCGCCCCCCACCCCTACGTCCGGCCGGGCGAGCCCGGCGCGGAGGTGCGGCAGTTCAAGAACATGGTCAAGTACCTCCACCTGGCGGGCATCGAGGTGATCATCGACGTGGTCTACAACCACACCGCCGAAGGCAACCGCCGCGGGCCGGTCCTGGCGTTCCGCGGGATCGACAACGCCGCGTACTACCACCTCGACGAGCGCGACCCGCGGCGGTACGTCGACTTCTCCGGCACCGGCAACACGCTGAACACCAGCCACCCCGTCGTCCTGCAGCTCATCATGGACTCCCTGCGCTACTGGGTGACCGAGATGCACGTGGACGGCTTCCGCTTCGACCTGGCCCCCGCGCTGGCCCGCGAGCTGCACGAGGTCGACCGCCTCAGCTCGTTCTTCGACATCATCCACCAGGACCCCATCCTCAGCCAGGTCAAGCTGATCGCCGAGCCCTGGGACGTCGGGGAGGGGGGCTACCAGGTGGGGCGGTTCCCGCCGTTGTGGTCGGAGTGGAACGACCGCTACCGCGACACCGTCCGGCGCTTCTGGCACGGCTTCCAGCCGGTGGACCGCGAGCTGATCCAGCGCCTCCAGGGCAGCCCCGACCTCTACGAAGGCACCGGGCGCCGCCCGCACGCCAGCGTCAACTTCGTCACGGCCCACGACGGCTTCACGCTCCGCGACCTGGTGAGCTACGACCGCAAGCACAACGAGGCCAACCGGGAGGACAACCGCGACGGCCTGGACCAGAACTACTCGTGCAACTTCGGCGCCGAGGGGCCCTCCGACGACCCGGCCCTCGAGGCGATCCGCCTCCGCCAGCAGTGCAGCTTCCTGGGCACGCTGATGCTCTCGCTGGGCATCCCCATGCTCCTGGGGGGCGACGAGATCGGGCGGACCCAGGGCGGCAACAACAACGCCTACTGCCAGGACAACGAACTGTCCTGGTACGACTGGGACCATGCCAACCCCACGCTGCTGGCCTTCGCCGCACGGCTGGTCCATCTCCGCCGGACGCACCCGGTCTTCCGGCGCTGGCGGTGGTTCGAGGATCGCCCCGCCGGCGACGGCCGTCCCCACCGGGCGTGGTACGCCCCGGACGGCCACGAACTGGCCGACGAGGACCTCGACGGGAACCTGCGGGCGATCGGGCTGTTCCTCTCGGGGGAGGTCGGCCTGGTGAATGAACGGGGCCAGACCATCCAGGACGACGACTTCCTCCTCCTGATGAACGCCGCGACCGACGTGAGGATGTTCACACTGGCCGCCGTCCTGGGCGACGACTGGCGGGTCGTCGTCGACTCGGCCCGGCCCGAGGCCGAAGACCTCGACGCCGAGCCCGTCCCCAACGGACAGCCCGTGGCCGTCCAGAGCCACGGACTGGTGGTGCTGAGCCGTGAACGCTAGCGCAATGTCCCAACCCGTCGCGACCTACCGCCTGCAGCTTCAGGCCGGCTTCGGTTTCGACGACGCCGCCGCGGTCGCCGGCTACCTGGCGGCGCTGGGCGTCAGCCACGTGTACCTCTCGCCCGTCCTGGCGGCGCGGCCCGGCAGCACGCACGGCTACGACGTGATCGACCCCACGCGGGTCAGTCCCGAGCTGGGGGGCGAGGCGGGCTTCAGACGGATGGTCGGCGTCTTCCGGGAGCACGGCCTGGGCGTCGTGCTGGACATCGTGCCCAACCACATGGCCGTCTGGCCGGCCAACCACCTGTGGCTCGACGTGCTCGCCCGCGGCCGCGACAGCCGCTGGGCCGGCTTCTTCGACATCGACTGGGACCCGCCCTGGGAGGAACTGCGGGGCAAGGTCCTCCTGCCCATCCTGGGCGACCACTACGGGGCGATGCTCGCCGACGGGCGGATCGCGCCGGTCCTGAAGGACGGCCGCCTCGTCCTGCGGTGCGGCGAGCTGGAACTGCCGCTGAGCGGCGCCGAGGCGACGGCCGAAACGGTCGAGGCCCTCGCCCGCGATCCCCAGCGCCTCCACCGCCTGCTGGGCGAACAGCACTACCTCCTGGCGTACTGGCCCGCCGCCGCCAGCATGATCAACTACCGCCGGTTCTTCGACATCACCCACCTGGTCGGCCTGTGCGTCGAACGGCCGGAGGTCTTCCAGCACATCCATCAGCTCCCGCTGGCGTGGATCGCCGAGGGCCTCGTCCAGGGCCTCCGCGTCGATCACCCGGACGGCCTGCGGGACCCGAAGGCGTACTTCGACCACCTGCGCTCAGCGGCGCCGGAGGCGTGGATCGTCGCCGAGAAGATCCTCACCGGCCAGGAGCGCCTCCCCGCCTGGGCCGTGGACGGCACGACCGGCTATGACTTCGCCAACGCCGTCGGGGGGCTTTTCATCGATCCCTGCGCCGAGCGGCCCCTGACCGACTTCTACGCCGAGTTCACCGGGGCGACGGACGGCTTCGCCGACGTCGCCCGGCGCGGCAAGCGCGAGATGCTCGACGCCCTGTTCGGCGGGGACCTCGACCGCCTCGTGGAGCGCCTCGTGCGGATCGCCCAGCGCCGGCCCGCCTGGCGGGATCTCACCCGGCGGCAGCTCCGCGGCGCCCTGCGGGAACTGGCCGCCTGCCTGCCGACCTACCGCACCTACGTCGACGACGGTCCGGCGGGCCCCTTGGCCGCCGACGCCGCCCGCATCGGCCGCGCGGTCGCCGAGGCGCGGGGCGACGGCGACGACCCGTTGGTCTGGGACTACCTGGCGGCGGTGCTGAGCAAGCGGGTGGACGACCCCGAGGCCATGGAGGTCGTCGCGCGATTCCAGCAGCTCACCGGGGCGGCGGCGGCCAAGGGCGTCGAGGACACGGCCCTGTACCGCTACCTCCGCCTGGCGTCGCTCAACGAGGTCGGCGGCGACCCGGGGCGTTTCGGGGTGCCGGTCGAGGCGTTCCACCGCTTCTGCCTGGACCGCCAGTGCCGCTGGCCGTCGAGCCTGCTGGGCACCTCGACGCACGACACGAAGCGCAGCGAGGATGTCCGCCTGCGAATCAGCGCGCTTACGGAGATGCCCGACGCGTGGATCGACGCCGTCCGCCGCTGGGGAGGCGTCGGGCGCGGGGTCCGGCCGGGCCGCAATGACGAGTACCTGCTCTACCAGACGCTCATCGGTGCCTGGCCGCTCGAACGCGAGAGGCTGGACGCCTACGCTGTCAAGGCCGCCCGCGAGGCCAAGGTGCACACCTCCTGGACGTCGCCTAGCGAGGCATACGAGGATGCGCTGAAGGGGTTCATCGCGGCCCTGCTGGCCGACGCGGCCTTCCTGGATGACCTGAAGCGCCTCGTGGATCGGCTGGCCCCCGCGGCCCGCATTCACTCGCTCGCCCAGACGCTGCTCAAGTGCACCTGCCCGGGCGTGCCGGACTTCTACCAGGGCAGCGAGCTGTGGACCAACAGCCTGGTCGATCCGGACAACCGCCGTCCGGTCGACTTCGACGCGCGCCGGCGCCTCCTGGCCGAGGCGCCGCCCGCCATGGACACGGCGGCGCCCAAGCTGAGGGTCATCCACACGGCCCTCCGGGTCCGCCGGGGCTGCCCCGAGGCGTTCGGGCCGCAGGGCCGGTACGAGCCGCTCCAGACCGAGGGCGCCGCCGCCGACCACCTGGTCGCCTTCGCCCGCGGCGATAGGGTCGTGACCGTCGTCCCCCGCCTCGTGCTGCACCTGGACGGGTGCTGGGGCGGCACGGCGTTCCGCCTGCCGGCAGGGCGCTACCGCGATGCCTTTACGGACCGCGTCTTCCAGGGCGGCTGGGTCCGCGTCCGAGACGTTTTTGGCACCTTGTGCGCAGGACTTCTGGTGAAAGAGGGGTGAGAGCATGGAACGGTTGACCCTGTGGGCGCCGTACTGCCGGTCGGTGGCGGCGCTGATCGGCGACGCGGCGCATCCGCTGGAGCCGGCCGGGCACGGCTGGTGGGCCGCCGACGTCCCGGACACGGTCCGCGAGCACGGCTACCTGTTCAGCCTGGACGGGGCCGCGGGCATCCCCGACCCCCGGTCGCCCTGGCAGCCCTGGGGCGTGCACGGGCCGTCCCATCCGCTCGACCACGGCGCCTTCCTCTGGCACGACGACGGCTGGCGGGCGCCGCCGCTGTCGGCCGCCGTGATCTACGAGCTTCACGTCGGCACCTTCACGCCGGACGGCACGTTCGAGGCGGCGGCCGACTACCTGGACAACCTGGTGGACCTGGGCGTCACGCACGTCGAACTGATGCCGGTGGCCGAGTTCGCCGGCGACCGGGGCTGGGGCTACGACGGGGTGGCCCTCTTCGCCCCGCACCACGCCTACGGCGGGCCGGCGGGGTTGAAGTACCTGGTGGACGCCTGCCACCGCGCGGGCCTGGGGGTGATCCTCGACGTGGTGTACAACCATCTCGGCCCCGAGGGCGCCTACGCCCCCCGGGCCGCGCCCTACCTGACGGGGCACCACCGCACCAACTGGGGCGCCGCGGTCAACTTCGACGGCGCCGACAGCGACGAGGTCCGCCGCTTCGTCCTGGACAACGCCGTCATGTGGCTGAGGGACTACCACGTCGACGGCCTTCGCCTCGACGGGACGCACGCCATCGCGGATCAGTCCGCCACGCCCATCCTCGAAGCCCTGGCCGAGCGGGTCGAGCGGCTGGCGGCCGAGCTGGGCCGTCCCCTGGTGCTGATCGCCGAGAACGACCGGAACGATCCCCGCCTGGTCCGTTCCCGCCAGGCCGGCGGGTCCGGCCTGGACGGCGTCTGGGCCGACGACCTCCACCACGCCCTCCACGCGGTGCTGACCGGCGAGCGGCGGGGCTATTACCGCGACTTCGGCACGCTGGCCGACGTGGCCAAGGCCTGCCGCTGCGCCCTGGTCTACGATGGGCAGTACTCCGCCCATCGCCGCCGCCTCCACGGGCGCCCGGCGACGGGACTGTCCGGCCACCGGTTCGTCGTGTGCCTGCAGAACCACGATCAGGTCGGCAACCGCGCCGCCGGCGACCGCATCGGCCAGCAGGCCGGGGCCGACATGCAGATGATCGGCGCCGCCGTGATCTTCTTCAGCCCCTTCGTGCCGCTGCTGCTGGCGGGTGAGGAGTGGGGGGCGTCCAGCCCGTTCCAGTACTTCACCTCCGTGGAGGATGAGCGCCTGGCCCGCCAGATCGTCGAAGGCCGCCGCCGCGAGTTCGCCGCCTTCGGCTGGCCGCCGGAAGAGGTGCCCGACCCGCAGGATCCCGCCACGTTCGCCCGCTCCAAGCTTCCCTGGGCCCAACGCCCCGAGGGCCCCCACGGGCGGATGCTCGACTGGTACCGGCGGCTCATCCACCTGCGCCGCTCGGCGCCCGCCCTGTGCGACGGGGACATGTCGGGGGTGCGGACCGCCTGGGATGAACAGGCGCGGTGGCTCGAGATCCGCCGCGGCGACCTCGTCCTCCTGGCCAACCTCGCCGACCACGGACTGGACCGCCCGCTCGCCGACGGCCTGGACGACGCGGCGATCCTGCTGGCGTCCAAGGACGGCTGTGCGATCCGCGACGGGGCCGTGAGCCTGCCCCACCGCAGCGCGGCCGTCTACGGCTGCTCGATCCGCAGGCGGGGCAGGGCGTCGGGGTAGTTCTGCTGGACGAAGGTCAGGAGCTTCTCGCGGACCTCGCAGCGGAGGGCCCAGGCGGCCGAAGCGTCGTCGGCGCTCATGATGGCGCGGATCTCCATGGTGCGGTCCGTCGCGTCGGTGACCTGCAGGGAGCTGACCCGGCGGTTCCAGTGCGCCGAACCCTGGAGGATCCGGTCCAGTTCCTCGCGGAGGGCCTGGACGGGGACCGTGTAGTCCACGTGGATCTTGACGGCGCCGATGATCTCGCTGGTCGCGCGGGTCCAGTTCTGGAAGGGCTTGTCGATGAAGTAGGTGATCGGCAGCACGAGCCGCCGCAGGTCCCAGATCCGCACGACCACGTAGGTCAGCGTGATCTCCTCGATGCGCCCCCATTCGCCCTCGACGATGACCACGTCGTCGATGCGGATGGGCTGGGCCAGGGCGATCTGGATGCCCGCCAGCAGGTTGCCCAGCGTCTTCTGGGCGGCGAAGCCCGCGACGATGCCGATGATGCCCGCCGACGCCAGCAGGCTGACGCCCAACTGGCGGACGGCGTCGAACGTCGTCAGCGCCGTGGCGAACGCCACGACGATGACGGTGACCGCGGCGATGCGGCCCAGGACGCGCAGGTGGGTGTGGATCTTCCGCGCGTGGAGGTTGTCGGCGACGTCGACGCGGAAACGCTGGTTGGCCAGGTCCATCAGGGCCCGGACCAGGGCCAGCAGGGCCCAGGCCGACACGGCGATCATCGCCAGGGCCCAGAAGTGTTCGAGCGTGAAGTCGGCCCCCGGGGTCTCGGACGTCACGTCCGGCATGCCCAGGCGGGCGAACAGCAGGACCACCCCGGCCGCGACCGGGGCGCCGCAGCAGCGCAGCACCGTGTGGCCGACGCGGCTGCGGCGTTCGGTCAGCACGCGGCGCAGCACGGCCCAGCCGACCAGGGCGACCAGGGCCCCGGCCGCCGACCACGCCGCCACGGGCCCGAAGGTCCCGGCGATCCACGGCCGTAGGTGGAGCAGCGCGTTCATGGGGTGGCGGGGCTACTTGTGAGGCCGGGCGATGGCTTCGACCTCCGGATCGGGTTCCAGCATCGCCTGCTCGATCTGGTGGTTCTCGCGCACGTGGAAGTGCACCTCGAACGAGTTGAGCAGGTCGATGTACTGTTCCAGCAGGCGGGTCAGCAGGAACTTCCTGCGGACCGTTTCCCGGGCGGCCTCGCCCATGCGGGCGCGCAGGCCGTCGTCCTTGAGCAGTTGGACGATCCGGCCGGCGGCCTCGGTCGTCGAGGCCACCAGATAGCCGTTGATCCCGTCGCGGATCTGGTAGCGGATGCCGCCGACCTTTCCGCCGATGACGGGCGTGCCCTTCCACATGGCCTCGGCGACCGTCAGGCCGAACCCTTCGCGCAGGGACTTCTGCAGCACCACCGCCGCCCGCCGCTGCAGGGCGTTGACCAGCAGGCTGTTCTCCTGGTGGATGATGAGGATGCGTTCGGACTGCTGGCTGAGCAGCGACTCGTAGATCGCCTGGCCTTCCGGGTCGTCGGTCGCCGGCGCGCCGACGAGCACCAGCGTGGCGTCCACGTCCCGCTGGGCGATGCGGAACGCCTCGATCACCCCGTTGGGGTCCTTCCACCGGTCGAACCGCGACACCTGCGCCACCAGGGGCAGGTCGGTGGGGATGTTGTACTTGGCCAGGATCGCGTCGATGTGCTCTTCGCCCAGCGGCACGTTGGTCATGCTGAACGGATCGATCGCCGGCATGAAGAAGAACTGCGGGGGATGGATGTCCTGCTCGTAGTCCGGGATCGACACGATGACCGCCTGGTACTGGTCGATGAACCGCCGCAGGTACTTCCACAGGGCCATGTTCGGGCTGGTGAGGTCGATGTGGCACCGCCAGATCCACGGCCGCGACTGCGGGTACGACTCGATCAGCGGCAACGGCTGGGGGTCGTGCACGACCACGAAGTCGTGGTGCAGGTGGTTGCGGACGGCGTTCTCGCGGTTGACCTGCTCGTAGACCCACTTGGGGTGTTCCAGCAGCTCGATCTCCGCGCCCTGGATGGCGTTGTGGACCGACTTGGTGAACGCGAAGAAGTCCGGGTTGCCCTGGATGATCCGCCACTCGGTCTTGATCTCCAGGTTGTTCATCAGGATGCTCAGGGGCGCCAGCATCGTCGCGACGCCCCCGCCGTAGTACGTCGAACTCATGTGCACGACCTCGCGGTCGTGCAGCGGCCTGGCCTTCTTCCAGATCCGCTCGATGGTCTCCTCGCCGACGAACTGGGCGTATTCTTCGAAAGCCATGAAACCTCCTCCGCCCGCGGCGCGGGCCCGCGATGCCCTGTCCGAACTGCCTGTTCCGTTGGAATTCTAGACAGGGACGCCGGGCGGGCCGATGGCTATCGCCGGCCGGCGAGGCGCTGGTGGGGGCGGAGGCGGGGCGGGTCGGCGGTCTGGCCGGCCCAGAATCTCAGCAGGTCGGGATCGACCGTCACGAACGCCGGCACGTGGGCCGCCACGCAGTGCAGGGCGCCGCCCAGGCGGATGAGGGAGTCGACGTTGATCGGAACGATCTGCCACGTCGGAAGCAGCCGCCTGTACAGGTCCAGCACCTGCCGCTCGACGGCCGGGTCGACGTCGGAGTAGGAGGGGACCAGCAGGACGCCGTTGGCGAAGATGACGTTGGTGTAGCTGCGCCACACGCCGTCACCGTTGGCAGGCATGGGGACGCGGTAGACCTTCAGGGGCCCTTTGCTGGTGGGCAGCCCGCTGAGCCGTTCGGCCGCCTGCTCGAGGATGAAGGCGTTGATGGGGTCCTCGGCGGCGTCGCACTGGGCGACGACGGCGACGTCGGGGGCCGTGAACGTCACGAACATGTCGGCGTGCTCGGTCTCCTCCCCGTCCAGCGGGCGCAGGTTGACCCAGGTCCTGACGCGGAAGAGGTACTGCAGCAGGACGCGGATGTGTTCCTCGCCGTAGCCGCGGTCGATGTTGGAGTCGACCAGGGCGCTGGTGGTGACGCACAGCCCGTCGCCGTTGTTGATGAAGTTGCCCCCGTCCAGGCGGAGCGGCACCGGCGTGGCGTCCAGGCCGAACTGCCAGCCCAGCCACGCCGGGGCGATGTCCTCGGCCGCCGCCTCGGTGTCGTAGATGCCCTGGGCGTACTCGGTGTCGATGATCTCGACGGTCCCGTCGTCCTGGCGGACGAACAGGGGGCCGAAGTCCCGGGCCCACATCGTCCGCGCCGGGCTGATCACGAAGGTCACGGCATCGGCGGGGACGCCCTTGTCGCTGAGCAGCTTGCGGGCGATCTGGCGGTGCAGGTCGCCGGGCACCAGCACGATCAGGCGCACGCGGGTGTGGGTCGCGGCGACCAGCGTGGCGAAGACCTCCCCGTGCTGGGCGATCAGTTCGCCCCCGCCGAGGATGAGGGCCGACTGCGGCTGGAACTCGCCGGCCACGCCGGCGACCGGATCGAGAGGGGCGATCGCCTCGCGTGCGGCGGCGCCCGCGACGGGGCCGCCGGTGCGATCCGCGTCGGCCGCGAAGACCGCAAGGGCCATGCACACCGGCACAGCCAGCGCCGCCCCCAGCCGGCGCCGTCTTCCAAGGCTCATCCTGTCAGGCGTATCCATGGGTGTTCCTTCGGCTCCCGCCGGGCCGCGGCCCGCCGGCGCGGACGCCGCGGCCGCTCCGTCATTCCGCCGCGTCGAGCGGGACGACCGGCGGAATCGGCTTGATGAAGTCCTGGCGAAGGCTGTACGTGTACGCGCCCTGGCTGGGCACCAGCAGCACGTCGCCCGGCGCGATGCTTTCGCCCCAGTAGGCATACCCCCAGATGTCGTGCGGCGTGCACAGGCAGCCGTGGACGTCGCAGGCCTGCTCGGCGAGGGCCGGGCGGGTCAGGTTGACCACGGGGAAGAAGTCGGTCTCGAACCGCTCCCAGCCGACGGCGTTGGTGCCGGCGTCGGTGATGACCAGGTCCGGCGCCTTGCGGTCGACCACGCGCATCAGCAGGTGCATCCCGTCGTTGCACAGCCAGCGGCCCGGCTCCAGGCAGATCGTCGCGCCCTCCAGCGGCAGGTGCTCGGCCGCAGCGGCGGCCAGCGCCGCCGCGAAATCCTCGATGGGCGTGCCCGCCTTCCACCATCGCCGCGGGTCGGGCAGGGCGTCGGCCGACAGCATGTGCCGCAGCGTCCCGGCGGGCGTAGCGGCGGTCTGGAGCCACTCGCCCGACTCGGGCCAGTAGCCGCCGCCGATGTCCACGAATTCCAGGGCCGACACCTGCCGGGCGGGCAGCGCCCGCAGCGTGCGGCCCAACTGGCCGAGGAAGTCCGTCTGGGCGGACGGCCGGAGGTTCCAGCTCGTGTGGAACTGCAGCCCCCGCAGGTCCACGTGTCCGCAGCGGTCCGCCTCGTCGAAGAAGCGTCCCAGGTCGGCCAGGGGGATGCCGAACTTCCGCCAGAACCCCCGCGGGTCGACCGTCAGGCGCACGCCGGCACGGACCGTCGCCCCGCGGGCGGACGCCAGGGCCTCCAGCCGGGCCAGCTCGGAGAAACTGTCGATGAGGATCGTCACCCGCCCGGCGTGCCCGACCGCCAGGGCCAGTTCCGCGTCGGTCTTGCCCGGACCGCTGAAGATGATCGACTCGGCCGGGAGGTCCAGGGCCACCTGCAGTTCGCGCCCGCTGGAGACGTCCAGCCCCAGCCCGCACGCCACCATGACAGCGGCGACGTCCGGGCAGTTGTTGCTCTTCATCGCGTAGTAGACGCGGGTCGGGCGGCCCATCGCGGCGGCGAACGCGTCGCTGAACCGCCGCGCCCGGTCGCGAAGGGCCTGGCGGTCCAGGACGTACAGCGGCGAGCCGTGGCGGCGCACCAGGGCCAGGTACGACTCGGCGCGGGCGACGTGGCGGGCCACCATCGACGCGATGGCCTCCGCCGGCACCTCCGGCAGCGGCTCGTTCATCGCAGCGGCCGCCTTGGCGAGCAGCGCGGCATGGGGATCGTTCACGCCGCGTCCTCCATGACCACCTGGACGCCGGCCAGCAGTTCCTCGCACTGGACCGCCACGGCGCGCTTGGGGTCCGGGCGGAAGATGATGAATCCCAGGACCCACAGGTCGTAATGCTCGGGCGGCAGGATGACGCGATGGCCCTTCTGGCGGATCAGCGTCACCTGGCAGACGCGGGGGTCGGCGGCGGCCTTGCGGGTGTCGATGTGGTGGATCGTGCCGCTCTGCGTGGCATGGATCCGGACAGCGACGTGGCGTTTCCACCGGTTGGCGGGCGGCAGGTGGATGGGGCGTCCTTCGGCGACGTCCAGCGCCAGGCCGATCATGTCCACGTCGCCGGCGCGGAGGATCAGGTCCGGCAGGCAGTCCCCGCCCGGGCGAGGGGCCAGTTCGAGCATCATCGGGCCTTCGGGCGTGACGATGAAGTCCGCCATGCACACCGAGCGGCTCAGCCCCACGGCGCGGGCGGCGCGCTGGAGGACATCGGTCAGGCGGGTGCGGCCCAGGCCGCTGGGCAGGCCGGCGGGAACCTCATAGCCGTGAATCGTGCCGAACGGGCCGCGCCGCAGGCGAACCTTCTTGGCCAGCCGCACGATCCGCAGCCCCTGTTCCTCCAGCAGGAAATCGCAGCTGTACTCGTCGCCGACGGCGTACTGCTCGGCGACGATCCGCTCGCGGGCGCCGGCGTACATGCGGTTGCCCGCCTGGCGGACCATCGCCTGCTGGATCGACGTGACGCCCGCCGCCGCCTCGTCGGGGCCGTTGCACAGGAAGACGTACTCGCTGCCCGAGCCGGTGGGGGGCTTCAGGACGCAGACGCCGCCGACGCGCTGTTGGAAGGCGACCGCCTCGGCGGCGGTGTGGATGATGGCGCCGTCGGGGCAGGGAACATCCGCCGCCCGCCAGACGCTCTTGCACTCGAACTTGTCGCGGCACAGCTCGACGGTGTCGAGGGAGGGGTAGGGAAGCTCCAGCGCCTGGGCGAGCTTGGCCGCCAGGGCGAGGGCTTCGCAGTCGTAGCAGGTGATGCCCCCCAGGCGGATGTCGTGGCGGCGCAGATGTGCGGTCAGGGCCCGGCGGACCCGCTGGGAGTTGCGCAGATCCTCCAGCAGTTCGGTCCGCTCATCCGGCGCCGGTTCGATCCCGCGGCTTCGCTCGGCCGGGTCGGTGACAAAGAGAGCACGCCCGGGCCACGTCCGGTCGATCCAATGGACGTAGTCCGTGGTGGTGCCGACCACGAGCACGCGCGTGTCAGGCACGGCCGCGGAGGACCTCAGTCCGGTCGGAGGCGGTGTCGGCGCCGGCGTCATCGTTTCGCACCTGATACAGAGGGCGAGGCGTCAGGTGGAACCGCTCTTTCCACCCGAAGTCGCCGCAGAGGAAATCCACCAGGTCAAAGCGCTGATGGCACGCCCAGTCCATGTGATGGAAGTTGATTACCTTGGCGATCCCGGGCAGGGCCGGATCGGTTCCCCCGGCCAGGACCGTGTACGTGTTGCGGTACACCGCACCGATGTCGACGGCCGCGACGCGATCGCCGGCCAGGACCGTCGTGACCCGCAGCCAGCCCCGCTCGTGCAGAAAGGCCACCAGCGCCCGGAAGGACTCCAGGAACCGCCCGTCGGCGAAATACGATCGTTCCCCCAGCGACGCCAGGTTCATCTCGAAGACCCTGTCGGCGTCGCGCAGGTCGTCGTGGCGGAAGCTCAGGCCGCCGCAGGCCAGCGCATCCATCTCGCGCTGAAGTTTCTTGCGGCTCTTGCCGGAGAAGCACTCGAAGTACCTGTCGAAGCTGTAGTTGTAGTCCGGCGGTCGGAACAGATACCCGATTTCGTCGACCGCCTCGTTCGCCGGCGCGGCGGGGAAGGACCCGGCCGTCAGGTAGCGCAGGTGCGCCGGTCGGGGGCAACCGGCGAGCAGGGCCTCGGTGACGTCGGGCGAGGCCGCGACGATGCGGTTCTGTTCCAGCCAAGTCTTGCCGTGGTAGGTCTCGCCTGGGAAGCAGCCCCAGTAGCCGTGATCCTCGATGTCGCTCAGCGCCAGCAGTCCCTGGGGGGCCGACGGGCCGCCCGGGACGATGAACAGCGGGCGGTAGCGGTAGTGCCGATGAAAGCACAGCCGCACCTCCCACAGGTCGAACAACGTGGCCGTACCCACCAGGTGCTGCCACAGACGACCGCACGTCTCGATGTTGTCAATGACAGCGACCATGAAGCTACTTCCTCAGCGTCACATGCATTGTGCTGGACCGGCCGGCGAAGTACCGCTGGGCGAAGTCCCGGACGACGTCGGGGTCGTAGGGCTTGCAGCTGAACACGTCCAGGTAGGTGGCGTTGGTCAGGTTGGCGAAGTGGGCCGAGATCAGCGAGGTCTCGATCAACTGCACCATCGAGAAGCCGGCGACCTTCTCGTCTTCGCCGAAGTGGACCACCTGGGTCTCACCGAACCGCTTCATTTCGATGAGTTCGCACAGGTCGACCACGAACTGCTTGATGTAGTCGGCCGAGCGGATCAGGTCCGGATCGCAATCATAGATGTCGATGCTGGACGCCACTCCCCAGACGCCCTGTTCGATGGCACTCTCCTTCACGGCTTGTCCATTCATCGCTACACTCCTCTGTCAGACGGATTTGGCCCGCCTGATCTACCTGTGGGTCCGCCGTCGGCGTCCCCGGGTCTCCGTATCCCGCAGCCAGTGGCCGTCACAGGGGCGGCACACCCGGCGTGGTATACGCCGCGCCGTTAGGGGGGCGTATCGCACACTGCGTGCCAGAGAAATGCCAGAGGCCCGAAGAAATTCGATGCGGCGGTTTCTGGGCGATCTGCGCAAAAAATGCCGACCGGTTTCCGCAGACCGGCCACCTGAACCACCCCCGAAGGGCGATCTTCGGTATGCAGATACCGATTGTGGAGCGGCTTGGGAACCTCCACAATCCCTTGCAGTCCCGCCGGAGGAGCAGCCACGAAAAAACTGCTCAGGAAAGAGGAAAAGTCGCTTCCGTCCTCATGGTGTCGGTACGATAATGCCGAAATCTGCGGTCAGGTATCAGCGTACCGATTTGATGGACTGGAGAGCTCATGCTTCTGCGAACGATCGTGGCCGTCCGCGGCGGTCGCCTGCTTCGCTGCCTGTCGGAGCGGCTGCCGGCGCCGGACGTCGTCGTCGAGCGCGTCCGCCCCTCGGAGGGCGCGTGGGACCGGATCCTCCGCAAGGGCGGGGATGTCATCGTGGTCAGCGAATCGCTGATCCCCGACCCGCTGGAGCGCAGCATCAGTCTCCTCAACGACTTGCCGGAGATCCCCACGTCGGTCGTCATCACCCAGAGCTCCTCGCCCCAGACGCACGCGGACCTGCTGGCGTGCGGGTGCGACACGGTCCTGTACGCCGCCCTGCCCGAGGACCAGCTCGTGGACGCCATCGACGCGACGATCGAGAATCGCCGCCAACTGGTCAGCCGCACGCTGGTCGATCACGGGGCCGGCCACCGCCCCAAGCTGGCCGATTTCGTCTCGGAAGGGCCCACGATGCAGATGTTCATGCAGGTCGTCCGCCGCGTGGTGCCCAGCAGCGCCACGTTGCTGCTGCTGGGGGAGACCGGTGTGGGCAAGGAGCACCTGGCCCGGGCGATCCACGCCGAGAGCCCCCGTTCGGGCGGCCCCTTCGTGGCCATCAACTGTGCGGCCCTGCCCGAGCAACTGCTGGAGAGCGAGCTGTTCGGCCACGAGGAGGGGGCTTTTACGGGCGCGACCCGCAGCCGGCGGGGGGCCTTCGAGCTGGCCCACGGCGGGACGCTCTTCCTCGATGAGATCGGCGAGATGCCTTTGCACCTGCAGGCCAAGCTGCTGCGGGTCCTCCAGGACTTCGAGGTCCGCCGCGTGGGCAGCGAGCGCGGCGTCGAGGTCGACGTGCGGGTGATGGCGGCCTCCAACCGCAGCCTGAAGGATGAATCCGAGGCCCACCGATTCCGCCAGGACCTCTACTACCGGCTCAGCGTCATCGAACTGGTCGTCCCGCCCCTGCGGGACCGCCCCGAGGACATTCCCGCGCTGGCCGGCGGATTCCTCGCACGCATCGGCCCCAAGATCGGCATCGACGTCCGGTCCATCGCCGCCGACGCCATGGAGAAGCTCTGCCAGTACGACTGGCCCGGCAACGTCCGCGAGCTGTCGAATGTCCTGGAGCGGGCCATGCTTCTGTGCGAAGGCGACCAGATCACCCTGGACGATCTGCCCGTGAGCATCACCGGCGCGCGGCCCAACTCCCACGCGTCGTCGGCCCCCTTCACCGCCGATCAGTGGCGGGGCAAGACGCTCCACGAGGTCACCGCCGCGGCGATCGAGCAGGTCGAGCGAGCCTACCTCGAGATGCTCCTGGGCGAGACCGGCGGACGGGTCGGCGACACCGCCCGGCGGGCGGGCATCCACCCGCGGGGCCTCTACAACAAGATGCGCAGGCACCGGCTGCGGAAAGAGGACTTCCGCCGGCGATAGACGCCCGGCCTGCCGTCCTCAGTGCGCCGCCCCGCGCCTCCGCTCCAGTTGCCTGGCGTAGTCGATGCAGTACTTCGCCCAGGGCCGTGCACGCAACCTGCTGATCGAAATGGGCTTGCCCGTCGCCAAGCAGATGCCGTACGTCCCGTCCTCGATGCGGGCCAGCGCCTCTTCGACCTCGCGGAGTTCCGCCCGCTGGCTGCTGTAGAGCCCGGCGTTCAACTCGATGTGCTCGGTATCGATGGCCTGTTCGGGCAGCTCGGAATTGTCGCGGCTGCCCTCCATCGAACGGCTGACCGCCGAACTGATGTCCGTGATATGGCCCAGCAGTTCCCGTCGCTTCTCGATCAGGCGCTCGCGCAACTCCTCGAGGTCCCCGGGAGCCAGTTCCGTTTCGACTGCCGCCTTGCGACCGGACCGGGACGCCCGCGATGCTGACGCGCTGCTGTCTGACAACTTCGAAGTCATGCTTCCCTCACCTTGACTGAAGGGACCAACTCTTTTCCGATACGCCGCTCAAGGGGGAGACGCTGCTGACGCCCCCCCTGCGTCGGCCCTCCGACACACGGCAGGTTCTCTGCCTGAGGCTATTCTAGCGCGGTGGCCGTTGCGAATTGGTCTTTCCCGGATTTCTCCCCCCCCCGGCCGTCCGCGCCGGCCGCCGACGGGGAGGAACGCTTCGCGGTTACGTTGACTCTGGCACAGGTTATGCTTACTCCATTGCTCTGCCGCTCCCATGGTGCGGAGCGGGACAGCCGTGACAACCCCATTGACGCAGACGCCCCGGCGTGCGCGCCGGGTGCGCCAGGAGTTGCCCAGATGGCCCTGCATTACGACAAGGCGACGCGTTCGTTCTACACCAACCTGCGGCCCCCGGCCCTGCAGGACGTCGATGAACCCAACCTGTACCGGGACATCTTCCCGTACAGCCAGTTTCCCAAGATCCCCTTCAGCCACGAGCGGGTGCCGACGACCATCCCCGAAGAGACCTGGCTGACCGACACGACCTTCCGCGACGGCCAGCAGGCGCGGGCGCCGTACACAGTCGAACAGACCGTGCAGTTGTTCACCTTCCTGCACCGGCTGGCCGGCCCGGCGGGGCTGATCCGCCAGAGCGAGTTCTTCCTGTATTCCCAGAAGGACCGCCAGGCGGTGGAAAAGTGCATGGAACTGGGGTTCGAGTACCCCCAGATCACCGGCTGGATCCGCGCCGTCAAGAGCGACTTCGCCCTGGTCAAGGACATGGGGCTGAAGGAAACCGGCATCCTGACGTCCTGCAGCGATTACCACATCTTCCTGAAGCTCCGCCGCAACCGTCGCGAGGCCATGGAGATGTACCTGGACATCGTCCGGACCGCCCTGGACAGCGGCATCGCGCCGCGCTGCCATTTCGAGGACATCACCCGGGCCGACTTCGACGGCTTCGTCATCCCCTATGCCGCCGAGCTGATGAAGCTGGCCGAGCAGTACGACACGCCGGTCAAGATCCGCATGTGCGACACGCTGGGCTTCGGCGTCCCCTACGTCGGGGCCGACCTGCCCCGCTCGGTCGCCAAGATCACCTACTACCTCCACCAGCAGGCCGGCGTGCCCAGCGAGTGGCTGGAGTGGCACGGGCACAACGACTTCCACAAGGTGCTCGCCAACGCCACCACCGCCTGGCTGCACGGCTGCTGCGCCGCCAACGGCACGCTGCTGTCGATCGGCGAGCGGACCGGCAACCCGCCCATCGAGGGTCTGCTGGTCGAGCACGCGATGCTGTGGGGCGAGGGCAAGGGCGTCGACTACGCCGCGATCACCGAACTGGCCGATTACTACCGCGTCGAGATCGGCTACGACATCCCCCCGCTCTACCCGCTGGTCGGCAGGGACTTCAACGTCACCCGCGCCGGCATCCACGCCGACGGCATGCTCAAGAACGAGGAGATCTACAACCCCTTCGACACCGAGCGGATCCTGCGCCGGCCGCCCCGCGTCGCGCTGACCGACAAGAGCGGCGTCGGCGGGGTCTGCCTGTGGGTCCAGGAGAACTACGAACTCGACGGGGAACTGGCCAAGGCCGATCCGCGGGTGCAGGCCATTGCCGCCTGGATCGACGCGCAGTACGCCGCCGGCCGCATTGCCGCGATGAGCGACGAGGAAATGGCCGATAAGGTAACCGAGGTCTTCGGCGAGGAAGCCCGCCGCAGGCCTGAGACGCTGTAGGCGGCAGGACGAACGGCAACAGGGAATATCGAACAAGGAACGTCGAATGTCGAAGTGAACGGCCAACGACCGCCGGCAGACCCTGCGGCACCCGCTTGCTTCGAGATTCGATGTTCCTTGTTCAGTATTCGATAGTCGTCGCTGCCAGCGTGAGTTAGGGGGTATTCGACGATCAGGGGGGACAGCAACCATCTTCGCCACGGATATCCGGGGCAGGCGGCGCTTGTCGTGGTCGCCCACCCGGATGATGAAACCATCTGGTGCGGCGGGCTGATCCTGCGCCGCCCGGACTGGCAGTGGACTGTCCTGAGCCTCTGCCGCGCCGACGACGACGACCGGCGGGAGAGGTTCGGCCGCGCCTGCCGTCGCCTGGGGGCGCGGGCCATCATCTCCGACCTCGACGACGGCGCCCCCCTGGCGCCCCTGGACGGGCCCAGGGACATCGGCCGGCGGATCCTCCGCCATGCGGGCGGCCGGAGGTGGGGGCTGGTCCTCACCCACGGCGCCAACGGGGAGTACGGCCACCAGCGCCACCGGGAGGTTCACGACGAGGTCCTGCGCCTCGCCGCCGGCGGCGAACTGCCCCACGAGGACCTGTGGACCTTCGCCTACGACTGCGCCGCGGCGACCGGCCGGTGCGTCCCGCAGGCCGATGCGACCGTCCGCATCGACCTGACCGAAGCCCAGCTCGCCGGCAAGCGCCGCATCATCCACGACACGTACGGATTCGGGGAGGAAGCCTTCGAGTGCCGCGCCTGTATCAGCCCGGAGGCCTTCCGCCGCCACAGCCCCGGTCCGCAGGGGGAACTGCCATGAAGGTTCTCGTGCTCTATGACTATCCACCCGCCCCGGGCGGCCTGGCCACCCAGGGGGACCTGCTCTACCGGGGACTGCGGGAGATCGGCGTCGATGCCCATCCCGCCCACTACGAGTCGCCGCAGGAGAAGGAGTGGTACTACCGCTGGCTGGCCCCCGACGTCGTCGTCGGCGTCGGCTACTGGGGCCACGCGCCCCACATCATCCTGCACCCGCAGCGCTTCGGCGTGCGGGCCGTGCCGTGGGTCGTTGCCGACGGGTACGTCGCCAACTACCAGGAGGTGTTCAACAAGCTGCCGCTCATCCTGGCGACCTCCAACTGGGTCCGCGACGTCTACAAGCGGGACGGCCTGGACGTGTCGAACTTCAAGATCCTGCCGGTCGGCTGCGACACAGACGCGTTCGTCCCTCGCGACCGCGACGACCCGAAGGTCAGGACCATCCGCGAGTCGCTGGGCATCGCCCCCGACGAGATCATGATCCTCACCGTCGGCGGCGACGCCGCCAGCAAGGGCGGGCAGGAGGTCATGCAGGCCCTGGCGATGATCGACCACAAGGCGCCGGACTGGAAGTACGTCTGCAAGGTCTGGCCCCAGGTCCGCACCGAGCACCAGAACCTCGCCGACATGCAACTGGCGGCCCAACTGGGGATCGACAAGAAGGTGATCTTCGCCACCAGCCGCATCAGCCGCGGGTTCATGCCCTACCTGATGGCGGCCTGCGACATCTACGCCGCCCCGTCGCGGCTGGAGGGGTTCGGCATGATCCAGGTCGAGGCCAACGCCTGCGGCAAGCCCGTCATCGGCATCAAGGCGATGGGCCTGCTGGACACCATGGTCCACGGCGAAACCGCCTTCCTGGCCGACGTCGCCCAGGAGATCCGCGCCCGCGAGACGATCGTCGGGGCCGACCAGGGCTACAAGGAAGGCCACCGCGTGATCTTCAAGCGGCCGCGGACCGTGGACTTCCGCGCCAGCATCCATGACATCGCCAACTACCTGATGGACCTGATGACCGACGCGGCCCTGCGGAAGACCATGGGCGAGGCGGGGCGAAAGCGCGTCGTCGAACTGTTCGACTACCGCGCGGTCGCCAGGCAGTTCGTGGACATCACCACCAGGACACTGGGCAGGCGGAAGCGAAGCAATGGCACTCAACGACAACGGCCAGGTCGAACGGGCGAAACGCGCGGCGATTGAGGTGCTCCTGAGCAACCTGCACGGGCCTTACCGCGGGCTGCCCCGCACCGCCGGGTGGGGCTACCCCGAACCCTACACGCGGGACCTGCTCATCTCCGGCCTGGGGTTCCTTGTCTCCGGCGAGCAGCGGCTGATCGCGTCGCTGCGGCGGGTCCTGGAGACCCTGGCGGCCAACCAGACCCCGCGGGGGCACATCCCTTCCCTGGTCCACGATCCCGAGGACCGCGGCGCCAGCGACACGACCCCGCTGTTCCTGCTGATTCTGGCGATCTACCGCCGGGCCGCCGGCGAGGGCGATTTCCTCGCCGACGCCGCCGCCAGGGCCCTGACGTGGATGGAGTACGCCAGCCCCGCCGACCGGGCGCTGGTCGCCCAGCTTCCCACGACCGACTGGCGCGACGAGCAGGCTGTCACGGGCTTCGGCCTGTACGTCAACGCGCTGACGTACGCCTTCCTCCGCCTGCACGGCCGCCGTGAGCGTGCCGACCAACTGGCCGAGATGATGTGCCGCTTCACGATCACCGCCGAGGACGAGGCCAGCCGGCGGGTGCACGAGGGGCTGACGCTCAAGCGCAAGCCCTATTACGCGATGTGCTCGTTCAAGATCTTCTCCAGCGAGCGGTTCGACCTGCTGGGCAACAGCCTGGCCATCCTGACGGGCATCGCGCCGCTGTCGCGGGCCAAGGCGATCCTCGCCTGGATCGAACGGGAATGCCAGGTGATGCGGGCCCGCGGGGACCTGGCGGTGGACCTGTCGCCGAACTTCTTCCCCTTCGTCCGCCCCGGCGACCCCGAGTGGTCCCGCCGCTACGAACTGCACAACCGCCCGGGGATCTACCATAACGGGGGCGTCTGGCCCTTCGTCAGCGGCTTCCACATCGCCGCCATGGTCGCCGCCGGCCGCATGCACCTGGCCCGCCGCAAGCTGGCCGTCCTGACTGAACTGGTCCGGCGCCCCAAAGACCCCAGCCTCGACTACGGTTTCAACGAGTACCTCCAGGCCCAGGACGGCCACCCCCGCGGGCAGGACTGGCAGACCTGGTCGGCCGCCATGTACCTCTACGCCGCCGCCTGCGTCCAGCAGGGGCGCACGCCCTTCTTCGACGAGGTCCGGGCGATCGGGGGGCCGGGCAACCCGTGCTGAGCGCGGCCCCGCATCGTGTCCGTCGGTCGTCTCGCCACCGCCCGGCCCGCATCTGTGCTCTTGCGGGACGCGTTGGGATCCGGCACTATGGCGGGGCATCGCCGCGCCGGCAGAGTCGTTTCGGGCCAGGAGCGCCGGCGGCAGACCCGGAAGGAGCGACCATGGTTGGCAGCAAGGGCAGGAGCACTGCGTCGGAGGCCGCACGGGCGTTGGACCAGGGGCGGGGCATCCTTCGCCTGGCGCCGGCGTGGGTGCCGCGGTCGTTCTGCGTGCCGGGCCGGCGGATCAAGTTGCACCCGGACGACTACTACGCGTACGGCGGCGTGCGGGGGGGGATCGACGAGCGGTGGTTCGCCTCGACCACGCCGGCCGACAACGGGCCGCTGACCAGCGAAAACGAGGGGCTCAGCCAGATCGTCGTCGAGGACGGCCGGACTGTCCGGCGGGTGCTGCTCCGCGACGCGGCGGCCGAACTGAAAGGGGCGCTGATCGGCGATCGGTTGTGGAACCAGTACGGCCGCTGGCCGATGTACTCCAAGTTCTTCGACAACATGGGCGCGCTGCCGCACCACGTGCACCATCGCGACGAGCACGCCGCCGCGACCGGCCAACTCGGCAAGCCCGAGGCGTATTACTTTCCGCCGCAGGTCAACAATCACGGCGGCGATTTCCCCTACACCTTCTTCGGCCTGGAGCCCGGCACGACGCGCGAGCAGGTGCGCGAATGCCTGGTGAACTTCTCCAAGGGCGACAACCGGCTGACCAACCTGTCCCGCGCCTACCGCCTGCGGCCGGGAACCGGGTGGAACGTGCCCCCGGGCGTCCTGCACGCGCCGGGCAGCCTGTGCACGTACGAGCCCCAGAAGGCCTCCGACGTCTTCGCAATGTACCAGTCGCTGGTGGGCGACCAGGTCATCCCCGAGGAACTGCTGTGGAAGAACACCCCGCCGGAGAAGGTCGGCGACGTCGACCACCTGCTGGAGGTGCTGGACTGGGAGGAGAACGTCGATCCGCGTTTCGTCGAGCGCCACTTCATGGCGCCCCGGCCGGTGCGGGACGTGGCCGAGATGGAGGCCCAAGGGTATGTCGAGCACTGGATCTGCTACCTCTGCAACGCCTTCAGCGCCAAGGAACTGACGGTCCTGCCGGGCCGCACCGTCACGATCCGCGACGGCGGGGCGTACGGGATGATCATGATGCAGGGGCACGGCACGATGGGCGTCTGGCCGATCGAGACGCCGGCCCTGATCCGTTTCGGCCAGTTGACGCACGATGAGTACTTCGTGTCCGAGCAGGCCGCCCGGGAGGGCGTGACGATCGTGAACCTTTCGCCGAGCGATCCGATCGTGATGCTCAAGCACTTCGGACCGGAGAATCCCGAGCTGGCGGTATAGGCAACGCCGGAAAGAGGCGGCAGAACCATGGAACGTCCCTGGTACCAGCGCGGCTACCGCCGCATGCTCGTGGACATGCACATCCCGGACGGGGATCCGGCGTTTCTGGCCAGGTACGACCCGGCCGAGATGGTCGGCCTGTACAAGGCCGCGGGCCTGACGTCGGTGATGTTCTACACGCAGTCGCACGTCGGGCTGTGCTACTGGCCGACGGCCACCGGCAGGATGCACGAGGGCCTCCGCGGCCGCGACGTCGTCGGCCGGACCGTCGGCCTGCTGGCCGAGGCCGGCATCGCGAGCTGCGCGTACTACAGCGTGATCTTCAACAACTGGGCGTGGCTGGAGCACCCCGACTGGCGGATGGTCGCGGCGAGCCCCTCCTCGGAACTGGCCACCGCCGGCCGTTACGGGCACGTCTGCCCGAACAACCCCGGCTACCGCGCGTTCTGCCGCGACCAGACGGCCGAGCTGCTGACGGCGTATCGCTTCGACGGCCTGTTCTACGACATGACCTTCTGGCCGGGCGTCTGCACGTGCGAGCACTGCCGCCGGCGGCTCGGCGAGGAGACCGGGGGGGAGATTCCCGACGCGGTCAACTGGTTCGACCCCGCCTGGTGCCGCTTCCAGGAGGCCCGCGAGCGGTGGATGCTCGATTTCGCCGAGTTCCTCAACGCCGCCGCGCGGCAGGCGCAGCCGGGGATCACGGTCTACCACAATTTCGCCAGCGCCCTGGCCGACTGGATGGGCGTCGGCTTCCGCAACGCCGCCGCCAACGATTTCCTGGGCGCCGACTTCTACGGCGATCCGGTCGAGCAGCTCACCGTCAGCAAGCTGATGGTCAACCTCTCGGAGAACCAGCCGGTCGAGTTCATGACCAGCCGCTGCCTGAACCTGGTCGAGCACGAGAGCACCAAGGACGAAGAGACGGTCCGCATGCAGGCCCTGGCCACGGCGCTGTTCGGCGGGGCGATGCTCTTCATCGACGCGATCCACCCCGACGGGACCGTCAACCCGGCCCCGTACGCGATGATCCGCCGCGTCTACGACGAGATGAGCCGCTACGAGCCGTACCTGGGCGGCCGGGCGGTCGAGGACGTGGGAGTCTACTTCAGCAGCGATTCGCGGATGGACTTCGCCGAGAACGGCACGCCGCTGGGCGAGGCCCACTTCCGCCGCAGCTACCCCCACCTGCGGGCCGTGCGCGGCGTGTGCCGTACGCTCGCCGAGGCCCACGTGCCCTTCGGCGTCATCACCCGCCGGCAACTGGACGAGCTGGACCGCTACAAGGTGATCGTCCTGCCCAACGTGCTGCGGATGGACCGCCGGGACGTCGACGCCCTGCGGCAGTACGTCCGGAGCGGCGGGTGCCTGTACGCCAGCCGCAGCACGTCGCTGACCGACAGCAGCGGCATCCGCCACGAGGACTTCATGCTGGCCGACGTCTTCGGCTGCCACCTGGCCGACGACGATCTCGGCCGCGTCGCGTACCTCAAACCGGCCTCGGCGGCGCTGCGCGACGCGATCGCCCCGCAGGACTGCCTCGGCCACATGAGCCTGCCGTCGGGCCCCAACGCCGGCGCCGGGATGGTGCGCCTGGCCGAGCGGACCGAAGGCCGGGTCCTGGCCACGCTCACCGAGCCGTACGGCCGCGAGTGGGGGACGATCCAGACGCGGAACTGGGCGAGCATCCACAGCGCCCCGCCCTGGCGCGACACCGACGTCCCGGCCATCGTCGAACACGCCTTCGGCGAAGGCCGCGCGATCTACTGCGCCGCCGACATGGAAGTCATCGACTGCGCCGCCGACCGCCGGACGCTGCTGGCGCTGATCGGCGACCTCCTGGCCGGCCGGGCCGGGGCCTCCGCCGAGGCGCATCCCTGCGTGTGGATGTCCGTGGCCGACCAGCCGGACCGCCGGCGGATGGTCGCGGGCTTCCTCAACTACCAGCCCCATCTGCCCGCCGTCCCCATCGCGGCCATCCCCTTCACCCTCCGGCCCCCGGCCGGCCGGCGCTTCGTCGCCCTGCGGTCGGCGCCCGATGGTGGCGAGGTGCCGTTCACCACCGGCGACGACGGCGTGCTGAGGGCGACCGTCCGCGATCTCGAGGCGCTTCAGATGCTCGTCGCCGACTACGGATAGACCGCCGCCAGATGCGCA
Organism: Planctomycetota bacterium; assembly: GCA_012514895.1. Lineage (GTDB taxonomy): Bacteria > Planctomycetota > Phycisphaerae > SM23-33 > FEN-1343 > JAAYZK01. Next base: position 56,382 of record JAAYZK010000188.1, read on the forward strand.
GAAACCCATTACGACATCGGGTGCGGGGGCTGTTGCCTGGATGTTCCGATCTGCCGGGCGGAGGCCGGTGAAGGGAGGTCGCTGATGGGTGGTCGCCTGCGGTTGGCCGTCATGGGGCCTGGGATCTACTGGAACAAGGCGCATCGTCCGGCGCTGGCCCGGCGGGACGACGTGGAGGTCGTCGCGTTCTGCGCCTCCAGCGACCGCCGGCGTGCGGAGGTGGCGGCGGCCTTCCCGGGCCGCCCGTTCTACACGGACGCCGACGCCTTCCTGGCCGAGGTCGCCGCCGATGCGGTGCTGCTGACCCTGCCGCTGCCGCTGAACGGCCCGATGGCCGCGCGGGCCCTGGAGGCCGGGCATGACGTCATCGTGGAGAAGCCCCTGGCCCGGTCGGCCGCCGAAGCCTTCGCCCTGGCCAGCCGGGCCGAGGCGGAGGGGCGCCAGTTGATGGTGGCCGAGCAGTTGGCCTATGCGCCGATCCTGGCGGAGATCCGGGCGAGGCTCGACGCCGGGGCGATCGGCCGGCCCGTCGTGTTCGACATGGTCACCCACATCCGCCTGGACGCCTCCCACCCCGACGGGTACGGCCGCGGCTGGCGGAAGGAGGCCGACTTCCCCCTGGGCGCCCTGTTCGACGGGGGCGTTCACCAGATCGCCATCCAGTCCCGCCTGTTCGGGCCGCACCGCCGGGTGTACGCCAGGGGGACCTCCCTGCGCGAGGGGTTCGGCGAGTTCGACCACGTCCTGATGCACTTCGCGTTCGACGGCGGCTTCTGCGGCACGTTCAGCCACGCCGGCAGCATCGACGGGCCGCGCAACCACTTCCACATCCACGGGACCGAAGGGCTGATCGACGTCGAGGGCGACGCCTTCACCCTCCTTCGCCCGTCCGCCGCGCCGCAGCGCGTCGTCGTCGAGGGCGACGACGCCCGCACCACGATGTGGACCCACCTGCTGGCGCGCCTCCGCGACGGCGCCCCGCCGGCCTACTCTGCCTTCGACGCCGCCGGCGACGTCGCGACGCTCGAGGCGGTGGCCGCATCGTGCCGCACGGGCCGGTCCGTGGACATCGGGCCGGGCGAGGCGCCAGGCCCCGCCGATCGCCCGTGCTGAGGGCGCGGCCGGGCCGCCGATCAGTACTGGACGCCGAAGTTGTTCTTCAGCAGGACGAAGTCGTCGAGGTCGACGTCGCCGTCGTCGTCGAAGTCGCCCTGGGCGCAGGTGGCGCCGGTGGCCGTGCCGAAGTTATTCTTGAGGATGACGAAGTCGTCGAGGTCCACGTCCCCGTCGCCGTCGGCGTCGCCGGGATTGCAGGCGGTGCCGATGTCCTCGATGCGGTCGAGGGTGAACCCGTCAGGGTCGATGGCGATGGTGTCGATCCAGGCGGTGCGATCGAAATCGGCGCCGCCGTGGAAGAACTTCAGGTTGAGCACGCCGTTGTTGTCGTGGTTTCTGTTGTAATGGTCCCACCACGCCTGGCCGCCGCTGTGGGTCATCTGGATGGGCGTGCCGCCGTCGGGGGCGACCCAGATCTGCATCGTGTCGTTGGGATTGTCGATCCACAGCCACAGTTCGTACCACTGGCCGGCCTGGATGGTGAGATCCTGGGGCTCATGCCAGGTGTAGGAGCCCGACGCGTACGAGCCGCTGGCGGCGCGGAAGTACTGCCCGTCGCCGCTGAGGCGAACGCGGGCGCCCTGGGAGGCGTAGTTGGTGGTGCCCTGGTACTGCGGGTCGTTGGCGTCGCCGCCCAAGGTGTTGTAGCCGCCCCACAGGTCGTTGGTGCCCAGGATGAGGTCGTTGGCCACGGTGGGCTTCCACCGCAGGTAGACGGTGGTTTCCGACCCGGCCAGCATCCGGTCGTAGCCGAAGTACAGGGCGGTGTAGACGGTGCTGAACGTGCCGGTGCGGTTGAGGTTGGTCATGCGGAGGGCCTTGTCGCCGTCCTCGACGACGACGACGGACCCCGGATGCTCCGCGATGGTGGCCGCGTTCGCCTGGGTGTACCACATGGGCATGCCCTCGTCGGCGATCAGCCCCTGGCCGTGAATGCTGCTGCCGGCCTCGTAGCTCTCGAAATCGTCGATCAGCGTCAGTGCCGCCGGGGCGCCGGCGGCCGCCGTCAGAACAGTGAGGGTCATCGCAAGGAGGGTCCGTTTCATCGCTGCACCTTCTCAAGGAGTAAAAAGAACAACGCGGGGTTGCAGGCATCGCATCCGTCTTCTCAACTGCTCCCGACAGCCGAGGTCGGTCCGAGAGCGGTCGCCGGAACGCGAGAGACTGGAGATTCTTGTAACGCGCCGTGGCGATTGCGTCAAGCCTTCTGTCGGCGAACCGGTGTCTCCGCGGCGCTGGTGGCCGCGCATGGGCGCCCCTGCCGGCCCTGGGGGGCCTTAAGGAGCAGGAGAGCGATCAGATGCCCCCGCGCCGGCGGCGCAGGATCGGCGCCGCCAGTGCCAGCAAGGCGGCCGTCGCGGGTTCCGGCACGGCACACTGGTCCCAGAAGCAGCGCTTCAGCAGGGCGAAGTCGTCGAGGTCCACGGCGCCGTCGTCGTTGAAGTCGCCTTCGGCCCAGCCCCCCCAGACGCCGGTACGGCCGAAGTTGTTCTTGAGGAGGGCGAAGTCGTCGAGGTCGACGTCATAGGGGCAACGCGGGTCGCGATGGGCGATCACGTCGGCCAGAGCGGTGATCTCAACGCCCAGGCCGTTCGGCAGCGTCGTGGCGGGATCGTCCCATTCCGGCAGCACACTGATGTCGCCGGCCCCGTGGGCGACCCACATGCCGACATACGTCAGAATGGGCGGTAACGGCGGGTCGGTGTCTGCGGGGTTCCCGACATACCGGTGCATCGCCGTCAGGCCCGTGATGGGCGCCTCGCTGATGTACCGTGCCTGGCCCCCCGGGGTGGACGGGTATGGCGCGAGGCCCACCAGGCACGGGCTGAGTGAATCCGCGATCCAGGTCCGCCCCGGGGTGCAGGCCAGGCCCGCCACGTCGCCGGCGGTCTGCCATTGGGGCCCGAGATAGTCTCCGTTCATCGTGTGCCGCGTGACCGTCCTGTCCGCGCCGACCCACAGTTCGTTCTCCGCCTGCGCGATGGCGGTGATCCGGCTGGAGACATGCTCGATGTGCCGTTCCCCCACGACGTTGCCGTCCAGGTCCAGGACCGTCACCATGCCGCCCGGGGCGCCGGCGACCCAGACCTCCTCATCGACCTGCGTCATGGCATAGATCGGGTGGGACAGCCCCGGGTCGAAGGACGCCAGGGGCGTGGCGTCCTCCGGATCGAGCAGGTGAATCTGCCCCGTATCATCCGCCGCCCACACGCCGTAATACCCCGCCGGCGCCGCGACGGCCCACAACCCCACGACCGCGACCGCGATGATGCATGCCCTGTTCATGATTGCGATCTCCCCAAGAAGGTACCCGCTGAAGCCCGGGAACAACCCACGGCCCTAATATACGGCGATAGATATTTTCCGTCAAGGCCCGATCCAGCCGCCTCTTGCACTCGTCCCGCCCGGCCGGTATGACTGGCGGAGCCCATGTGTGCAACGACCGCCTTCTTCGCCCTGACGTTCATCCCGCCGACGGCCGACGACCCGGTGCGCTTCATGCTGCTGGCGTCGCTGGCGGCGGCGATCTTCGGGGCGACCAAGGCGGGATTCGGCGGGGGGCTGGGGATGGTGTCGACGCCGCTGATGATCTACGCGTGCGGGGATCCCCCCACGGCCCTGGCGATCATGCTGCCGCTGCTGATCACGGCCGACTACGTGACGGCGGCGATGTGGTGGCGGCAGTGGGACGGGCGTAACGTCCTGGCCCTGCTGCCGGGGGCCCTGGCGGGGATCGCCGCCGGCGGGGCGGTCCTGGCGCTGTTCCGCCACCTGGGAGCCGAGGCGGGCAAGGAGCTGACCGGCGCCGCCCTCGCCCTGGCCATCGGCCTGCTGGCGACGGGCTTCGTCGCCCTGCACGTCGTCCGCGCTGTCCGCGGCGGTATCGCCGTTTTCCGACCCGGCCGAGCCCACGCCCTGGGCTTCGGCGCCGCCGCCGGCCTGTCCAGCACACTGGCCCACGCCGCCGGGCCCGTCACGCAGATGTACCTGCTGCCCCAGCAGATGCCCAAGGGCCGCTACGTGGCCACGACGGTCCTGTTCTACTGGATCATCAACCAGGCCAAGCTCGTGCCCTACTTCGCCCTGAAGATGGTCTCCACCGGGACCCTCGGCGCGGACCTGGTCCTCCTGCCCGCCGTCGTCGTCGGCGCCCTGGCGGGGCTGGCGCTGCACCGGCGGATCAATACCGTCTGGTTCAACCGCCTCGTGTACGGCCTGCTGGGAGTGATCGGCCTGCACCTGGCGATCACCAGCGCGATGGCGCTGTTCGGTGGCTGAGCGGATCGGCGAAGCAGGAGACAGGATCGGGGCCGCGGCCTGCAAAGCCGTGCCGTCGGCCGCCGGTCATCGACCTGGGGGGTGGAACTCCGCAGATCGCGGAACCCTTTGGGGCACCGTTTCCCGCGACCTCCGCTCAGCCCCCGGCCTGCCGCCTGCCGTTAGCCAGGCGGGTGGCGATCGTTGCGACGTGGCGGCCCTGGTAGGCGGCGATGGCCAGCTCGTTCTCCGTGGGCAGGCGAGAACCGTCCGCGCCGGACATCGTCGTGGCGCCGTAGGGCGTGCCGCCGGTGACTTCCTCCATGTTCAGAAGACGTTTCTCAGCATAGGGCACGCCGACGATGATCATCCCCAGGTGCAGCAGTGTCGTGTGGAAGCTCGTGATCGTCGTTTCCTGCCCCCCGTGCTGCGACGCCGTGGAGGCGAACACGCTGGCGACCTTGCCGACCAGCGCCCCGGCCAGCCAGAGCCCGCCGGTCTGGTCGAGGAAGTTGCGCATCTGGGCGGCCATGTTCCCGTAGCGGGTGGGGGTGCCGAAGATCAGGGCGTCGGCCTCGGCCAGGCGGTCCACCCTGGCGACAGGGATGTGGCCAAACGCCTCGCGGGCCTTCTTGGCGCCCGACCTGGCCAGGGCTTCCTCCGGCACCAGCTCGGGGACCTGGTAGAGCGACACCTCCGCGCCGCTGACCTCCCGGGCGCCGGCGGCAACCGCCTCGGCCATCCGGTAGATGTGGCCGTACATGCTGTAGAAGATGATCTGGATGTTCATGGTTGTCTCTCCCGCGGCCTGCAAAGTCCCTCCGCGCCGGGCGGCACGTGAAGGCCCAATCATTGAAGTATAGTCCCCGACCCCGGGATTGTCGGCAGGAAGGCCCCGCCGGCCTGGAGGCCCTGCTTATAATGAAGTAACGCAAGGGGCGCGATTTCGCTTGCTGGAGAGGGTCCATGTCCACGTCTGAGATGCCGCCGGGGTTCGACGCGCTGCGGGGGTTCGGTCTGATCGACGCCCTGATGGGGCGGCGGTCGCGGCGGGTGTTCCGGGGGGCCGAGATTCCCGACGGGGTCCTGGCGTTCCGGTCGGCCCACGCGCCGATGCCGCTGTCGGAGCTGGAGACGCTGCTGGTGGTCGCCGCCTGCGGGGCCAATACCGGCTGGCACCACCTGATCTACCGCGCCGAGCGTTACGCGCCGCACCTGTCGAACTATGCGGGGGCGGCGGGGGGGCGGACGTTCCCGTCGGCGGCGGGATTCCACACCTCCAAGACGTTCTACACGGACGACACCGGCCTGTACGTCCTGGACGACCGCGACGCGCCGGCCTTCGCCGAGCGGCGAGCCGACGGCGGGCTGGACTTCGACGAGGTCCTCTCGGCCCTGCGCGGCTGCGTCCGCCGGGTCCATCCGGGCCGTCTGCGTCTGCCGCCCAGGACGCCCCAGGTCGAGCCGCACAACACGTGGGTGGTCAACCATCCCGGGACGCTGCTGGTCATCCCCGTGGGAGACCTGGCCCAGCAGGTCCTGCTGGCCCTGTGCTACATGCTGCAGAACGGGCTGGTGATCACCGACGACGTCCACCGGCGGCCGGTGCCGGGGATCGAGCAGTTCGCCGACATCGTCGACGTGGAGAACACCTGGACGCTGACGTTCCTGGAGCAGTTCGCCCTGGGCGAGCTTGCGGTCGAACTGGGCGCGAGCTGCTACGCCGGGGCGCTGACGCTTCAGGCGATGGGGCTGGGCGGGTGGATGTTCAGCGGCATCGACCCCTTCGCCCTGCTGGGGGCGTCGGAGGACCCGGAGGTTCCGGGCATGGGCTTCCGCTGCGACAGGGACGACCGCTGGCCGTACCCCAACCCCACGGGTCTGGCGGGGGTCATGGAGGGGTTCTGCCCGCCGCACCACGCGACGATGCGGGATGCCGTCGAGGCGGTCTGCCGGCGGAAGTTCGGTCCCGGCGGCCCGTTCCACCCGCAGACGCCGGGGCCGTGGAAGGACACGCCGGCCGTCCGCGGCGCCGCCGAGGTGCACGGCGAGCGCTTCCGCCGGTGCGTGGCGCACCAGGCGCAGTACGTCTACGACGCGTTCGGCAAGTTCCCCGGGACCGTCCCGTCCATCTACGCGCTGATGTACCTGCAGGCCCAGCACCTGGACCTGGACTTCTACGACCGGTTCTTCGCGCCCGGGGCGTACCTGGCGACGCACGCCGAGCACATGCGTCAGTGGCATCCGTGACGATTCCTGTTGAGCCGGTGCCCGCCGGGGCGTAGACTCCGCTTCCCGTGGATGAGCCTCGCCCCCGACATGATCCGTACGCCGCCTTCCGCGTCCCCGCGTTCCGCCGCCTGCTGATCGGCGGGCAGATCGTGCGCATCGGCACCAGCGGGCAGGCCCTGGCGATCAGTTGGGAGATGTTCCAGCGGACGAGGGATCCGATGGCCCTGGGGCTGGTCGGGCTGGTGCAGGCGATCCCGATGCTCCTGCTGACCCTGCCGGCCGGCTACCTGGCCGACGTGCTGGACCGTCGCAGGCTGATGGTGGCGGGCATGCTGCTGACCAGCGCCACCAGCTTGGGTCTTGCGGCATTCAGTTGGATGGAAGGCTCGATCGCGATCATGTACGTCCTGCTGTTCATCGACCGGGCGGCCCTGCAGTTGGCGTGGCCGGCTTCGGCGTCGCTGCTGCCGCTGATCGTCCCGGCCGAGACGTTCGAGAACGCCATGAAGTGGCGGACGAGCCTGGGGCAGATCTCCAACGTGATCGGCCCGGTGGTGGGGGGGTTCCTCATTGCCTGGTCGATTCCGGCGGCGTACCTGCTCAGCGCCGCCTCGACGCTGGCGAACATCGTCCTGCTGCTGTCGATCGACATCCCCGACGCGCCGCGGGCGGTCCGGGGGCGGATGATCCGCCAGGTCGCCGAGGGCGTGGCGTTCGTGTGGCGCCGCAAGGTGCTGCTGGGGGCGATCTCGCTGGACCTGTTCGGCGTCCTGCTGGGCGGGGCGGTCTACCTGCTGCCGATGTACGTGGACGGCATCATCGACCTGTCGGGCACCGGCCTGTCGCCCGAGAAGGCCCTGGGCTGGCTGCGGTTCGCCCCGGCCGCCGGGGCGCTGGTCATGGCCCTGATCCTCACCCACGCCCCGCCCTTCCGCCGGGCCGGCCGCACCATGCTGCTGGCCGTCGCCAGCTTCGGGGCCGCGACCATCGTGTTCGGCTTCTCGCGGAATTTCTGGCTGTCGATGGCGATGCTCGCCCTGACCGGCGCGCTGGACAACATCTCCGTCGTCGTCCGCCACATCCTCGTGCAGATGTCCACGCCCAACGAGATGCGCGGCCGCGTCTCCGCCGTCAACGCCATGTTCATCTCCAGCTCCAACGAACTGGGCGGCTTCGTGAGCGGCACCGTCGCGCGCCTCTGCGGCGCCGTCGCCAGCGTCGTCTCCGGCGGCATCGGCACGATCCTGGTCGTCTGCGCCTGGACGGGCCTGTTTCCCGCCCTCCGCAAGGTCGGCCGCCTCGCCGAGACCGTTGCGGATGTCCAGCCCCCCCCTCGCCCCCGGGGCTTCGCCGTCTCCCTGCCCGCCCCGATCGCCGGGGACGCCCCCCCGACGCAGGCGGCGGGCGAGCAGGGCAGCGGCCGGTCGCCCAGGCGGTGACGGCGCCTGGCAGCCCGCCCCGCCGTGGCGGTCAACGGCGGCCGCGGCGCCGCAGGAGCGCCAGGCCGCCCAGGCCCAGCAGTGTCAGGCCGGCCGGCTCGGGGGTGACCTCCCAGCCGATCTGCACGCCCTGGACGGTGGGGTCGACGGCGAAGGCGAAGGTGTTGTAGAAGTCGGCCGAGGCCTGGGCGTCGTGATTGGCGTTGACGTAGGTTTCGAGGTAGGCGCTGACGTCCAGGGTGTGGCCGACGATAGCCTCGAACTCGATGGTGAGCGTGCCGGTGTCGAAGGAGCGGCTGCTGGTGAACAGCATGCCCTGGGTGTTCTCCTTCTGCGTGTGGGCGAAGTCGTAGGACTGATCGGCGGCGGCGTTGGATTCCAGGTTCCACCACGCCTCCCAGGGGCTGGCGTAGGCGTAGCCCCAGTACGGGAACGACACGTGGTACGCCTCCAGTTCGCAGGTGGCGCCGAACGACGCGACCGACGGCGTGTACCACCCCTCGCCCGTGTCGATCCGGTTGCCCTGGTCGATGATCTCGAAGCTCGCGTCCATGTCGGCGTGGGCCCAGCTCGACGCCGGGTAGGACCGCGCCTCCGTGTGCATCGAGCCGTCCAGGCGGAGCGTGAGGGTCAGCAGGGTCGTGTCGCCTTCGGCCAGGCCCGACGTGCCCGGCAGGACGGTGAAGCGGTTGGACGCCTCGGTGTAGACCCGCACATCGCTGAAACGCCCGTTCTGGGGCGTCGAGAGGGCCGTCGCGCGCACGCCCAGGTCCAGGGCGGCGGCGTCGGCGCGGCCATGGGCCCAGCAGTAGGATTCGCCGTCGAGGATGGAGAAGCCCAGCCCGCCGCCCGGGGGCACCACGACCCCGACGGAGCTGTAGCTCACGCGGATGTCGTCCTCGCCCTCGGCCTCCACCGACTGCGTCTGTCCGTCGCGGTAGTAGTTCAGGTACACGTCATACGCCGCCGCCCCCCTCGCCCCGTCGGGATGGCCCGCCAGCGCCGTCAGAACCGCCAGCACGACACACATCGATCCACTCGGCCACACGGCCCGGCCGTTCGGGCGCAGCGATACCGCGTTCATGTTTCGGATATCCAATGAGCACGCCTGCCGCCCGTCCGGGCGCCGGAGCGCACGCCCCGCAGCCACGCGCTCGTCCAATCCGGCAGGATGCGCCTATTGTACCACGGACCGGCCAGACGGCAAGGGGCGCAGCGGCCTGGGAGTTACGATTCTCAATGGGAGGGTCGTCCGGTCCAGGCGGTCCAGACGTCGCGATCCCGGCGTGCGAGAAGCCGTGCTTCAGTCCCGGTCGCGCGGCATGTTCGCGAGGATCCGCTCCATCATCCCCGCGAAGGGCATGCTCTGGATCCACACGCGTCCCGGGCCGCGGAGGGTGGCCAGGAAGAGCCCCTCGCCGCCGAAAACCATGCTCTTGAGGCCGCCGGCCTGCTGGATGTTGTAGTCGACCCCGCGGGTGAAGGCGGCCAGGCAGCCGGTGTCGACGCGGAGCATCTGGCCCTCGGCCAGGTCGCGCTGGATGACCGTGCCGCCGACGTGGATGAAGGCCAGCCCGTCCCCGCGCAGCGCCTGGAGGATGAAGCCCTCCCCGCCGAACAGGCCCGCCCCCAGCCGGCGGTTGAACGTGATGCTCACCTCCGTGCCCAGGGCCGCGCACAGGAAGGCGTCCTTCTGGCAGATCACTTCCCCGCCCAGCTCGGACAGGTCCAGCGGGACGATTTTTCCGGGGTAGGGCGCCGCGAAGGCCACGCGGCTTCTGCCGGGGCCGCGGTTGGTGAAGTGCGTCATGAAGACCGACTCGCCCGTCAGCGCCCGCTTGCCGGCGCTGACCAGCTTGCCCAGCAGACCCTGCTCGGCCTGGCTGCCGTCGCCCATCCGCGCCTCGAAGACGATCCCGTCCTCCATGAAATTGAGCGCCCCGGCCTCGGCGACCACCGCCTCGCCCGGATCCAGTTCGATCTCCACCGCCTGCATGTCGTCGCCGAGAATCTGGTAGTCCACCTCATGGGAATGACGGGCCACGGTCGCTCCTTTCGCATGTCTGTCCGGTCCGGCCGGCATTATGACCTGCGGCGGGGCCCGCGACAAGACGGCGCCGGCGGGAGGGCGGGGCGCCGAGGCCCGGCGGCGGATCAGCGGTTCGCGGCGTCGGCGACGGCGTCGGCGACCCGGCGGTGAACGTCGCGGTCGAGGATGTTCGGCAGCAGGTCGTCGCCCTCGGCCAGTTCCGCCAGGGTCGCGGCGGCGGCGAGCCGCATCTGGAAGGTGATGGCCGCCGCCCGCACATCCAACGCTCCGCGGAACAGGCCGGGATAGGCCAGGGCGTTGTTGATCGTGCGGCCGTCGGCGGCGATGGCGGCGCCCGCGTCGATCGCCTCGCGGACGCTGATCTCGCCGACGGGGTTGCTCAGGGGGAAGACCAGCGGCGACGGGGCCATCGCACGGATCATCGACGGACTGACCACGTTGGGGCGCGCCACCCCGATGAAGACGTCCCTGCCCGCGAACCCCTCGGCCAGCGGGCAGGCGAGGTTCCGCCGGTTGGTGATCTCCGCGACGGCCTGCTTGTAGGGGTTCATCCGCGCGGTCCGACCGCGGTAGAGCGGGCCGGTCGAGTCGTAGACGATCACGTCGCCCAGGCCGAACTCCACCAAGGCCCGGGCGATCGCGCAGCCGGCCGCCCCGGCCCCGAGGATCAGCGCCGAGCAGTCCTCGCGCCTGCGACCGCTCTGGGCCAGGGCGTTGATCAGCGCCGCCACCAGGACCGTGGCCGTGCCGTGCTGGTCGTCGTGCAGGACGGGAATGGCCAGGCGGTCCTGCAGGGCCTGCTCGATCTGGAAACACGCGGGGGCGGCAATGTCCTCCAGTTGAATGGCGCCGAAGCCGGCCGCCAGCCGCGCGACCGTGTCGACCACCACGGCAGGATCTTCGCTGTCGATGAGGATCGGCACGGCGCTGATGTCGGCGAACTCGGCGAAGATGGCGGCCTTGCCCTCCATCACCGGAAGCGAGGGCAGCACGCCCGTCCGCCCCAGCCCCAGCACCGCCGTGCCGTTGGTCACGATGGCGACGCGGTCGCACACGCCGGTGACCTCCCACGCCGCCGACGGGTCGGCCTGGAGGCGGGCGACCATCGCCGCCACGCCGGGCGTGTAGAGCATCCGCAGGTCCGTCAGCGTGCGGATCGGGAGGCGGCTGACCGTCCGGATCGCCCCGCGCCGGTGGACTTCCAGCACCTCGTCCCGCGTGGCGACGACCTCCACGCCCTCGCAGGCGTTGGCCGCCTGGAGCACCAACGCCAGGTGTGCGCGGTCCTTGCAGTAGACGGTGACCTCGCGGATCTTGAAGCGGCTGTCCAGCCCGACGACGCTGATTGTGCCGACGTGGGCGCCGGCGTGGCCGATCGCCGTGATCAGGTCCCCCAGCATGCCGGGCTGGTCGAGCACGCGGCAGCGCAGCGTGTAGACCTCCGAGGCGCTGTACCGCTCCATCCAACTGGTGTTTCTCACGTCCCCCATCTCGACGCTCCTTGACGGGCCGCCGGTCTGCGGCCCCCCAGCATCATACAGCCTCTCCGCCGCCGCCGGCAAGCGGGCCCTTCCGGCGCCGGTCGGCGCTTGGCAGAACAACCAGGTGACAGTCTACTATCCCGCCTACGCGTACGGCCACGTCGGTGCGGGCCAGGGCGCCGAGCCGACCGTCATCAATCTGGCGCACGACGGCCAGATCAGCGTCTGGTTCAGGGACGACACGCCGCCGTCCGGAACGATGTCCTTCGACCTCAAGGGCGGGCGCCTGCACGTGTTCATCGGCGAATGGCAGGACGACGACGGCCCCGGCGGCGCGCCGCCCGTCTACACGTTCTACCTGTCGGCCCAGCCGCTGTCCCTCGCGGTCACGACGAAGTGGCAGCAGGCCTCGATCGACGTCTTCCAGCCGTCCGCCTGGACGCTCTGGGTGGACGAGGGGCTCGGCAAGCCGCTGGGTCTCCTGATGGACACGCCGCAGCAGTGGGGCTTCGCCCTCGTCGGCGCCTCGGGCGTCCCGACCGGCCTGCTCGGCGTCGACACGTTCCGGGCCGTGCCCGAACCGGCGACGGCGGCCCTTCTGGCGGCCGCGGCGCTCCTGGCGAGGCGGCGGAGACGCTGACCGGCGGGCCCGGGCGGAGCTACCGCCCGGGCGGCCCGCCGGGGGCGCAGTCGACGGGCATCCCCGCGGCGGCCGAGCGGAGGGCGGCGTCGAAGATGCGGTGGCTGATTGCCACCTCCTCGGGGCGGACGCAGCCGGCGAACAGCCCCGGGGTCCGGCCGGTGGCCAGTTCGCAGGTGAACGCGGCCCACATCTGCTGGACGGCGTCGGTGAAGCCGAACTCGAAGATCGACCCGGTGATCGTGGGGTAGGTCGTCTCGAATCCCGCTTCGATCGTCTGCCAGTTCTGCTCCCCGCCGTCGTAGCGCATCACCTGCAGCGAGCCCGGCGAGCGGGTGTCGAAGCGGACGCTCGTCCGGTCGGCGAGGATCTCGACGTACCAGGCGTTCCGGTGGCCCGGGGCGATCCGCCAGGTCCGCAGCGTCCAGGGGAAGCTCCCGCCGGCCGGGTCGACCGCGTCGATCAGCAGCGTCGCGTTGTCCCAGGTCTCGCAGGGCACGCGCTGGGCGGAGCCCTTGGACGCCGGGCGCGTGGGCACCAGTTTGCTCAGCACGGCGCTGACCGTCCGCGGCCGCCAGCCGGCGCGGAGGGGCACGTGGCAGGCGTGCATGCCCAGGTCGGCCATCACGCCGTACACGCCGTTGGTGTCGACCTGGCGTTTCCAGTTGATCGGCTTGTCGGCGTCCAGGTCGGAGCTGTGGAGGAACCCGCTGCTGACGCCGATGATGCGCCCGAACTGCCCGCTCTCGATCATCCGGCCGATCCGCTGGACGGCGGGGAAGAACGGGAACTGCGAGACGCACCGCACGAACACGTCCGGGCGGGCCTCGATGCCCCGGTTGATCTCGCTGTTGGCGGCCAGGTCGATCCCGAAGGGCTTCTCGCCCATCAGGTGCTTGCCGGCGGCAATGACGTCCAGGTAGACCTGCCGGTGCAGGTGGTGGGGCAGCGCGACGTAGACGGCGTCGACCTGCCCGTTGGCCAGGAGCCGGCGGTAATCGTCCGTGCGCTGGGCGACGCTGGGGAAGTTCCGCGCGAACCAGTCCATCGCGCGGTCCGACGTGTCGCACACCGCCACGATCTGCGGCCGCGCGGGCGGATCGACCAGGTGGCACCAGCGCGCGGCGGCACTGGCGAACTCGCGGCCCATCAGCCCGCAGCCGATGATGCCGAAGCGGATCGTCTTCATGATGCGTATCCCAATTCCTTCTCGGTCTGGCCGATGGCCTCGTCGATGATGTCCAGACCCTTGAGCAGCGTCCGCTCATCCATCACGATCGGCGGGCTCATGCGGAGGATGTGGCCGGCGGGGATCCACGCCAGGCCCCGGGCGAACGCCTTCTGGTAGACCAGACGCCCGGCCTCCTCCAGCGGGCGGCGGGTGGCCTTGTCCTGAACCAGCTCGATGCCCATCAGGCAGCCCTTGGCCCGCACGTCGCCGACGATCGGGTGCTCGTCGCGCATCCGGCGCATCCGCTTGAGCGCCACCTCCCCCAGGTGCAGGGCGTGGGCCAGCAGGTTGTCCTGCTCGATCACCTCCGTCGACGCCAGCGCCGCGGCGCAGGCCATCGGGTTGCCGCCGTAGCTGGAGCTGGCGCTGATCTTCTCGAAGCTCTCCTTGTGCGGCTCGCGCACCGCGACGGCGGTGACGGGGAACCCGTTGCCGAAGCCCTTACCGATCGTCACGACGTCCGGCACGATGCCCCAGTGCTCCGAGCAGAGCCACTTGCCCGTCCGGCCCCAGGAGGCGAGCACCTCGTCCATCATCAGCAGGAGCTTGCGCTCGTCGCAGAACTGTCGCAACTTGGGGAAGAAGTCCTCCGGGGGCATGATCGTTCCGCCCCAGCCCTGGATGGGTTCCAGGCAGAAGCCCGCCACGTCGCCGACCGTCGCGCGGTCGAGGTACTCGTCGTAGAACCGCAGGTAGGCGTCGGTGTCGATCGTGCCGTCGTCCTTCGTCCACAGCGGCCGGTAGGCGTCCGGCCGCGGAACCATGTGCATGCCCGCGGCACGGACGCGGCCGTAGACCTGGCTGCGGATGTGGCCCAGCGACACGGCGCCGTAGGTCTTGCCGTGGAAGTCGTAGTAGCACGAGACGATCTCGTTGCGGCCGCTGGCCGCCCGAAGCACCCGCAGGCCGGCCTCGACCGCCGTCGTGCCCGAGTCGTAGAACTGGAACCCGTTCAGGTCGCCCGGCAGGATCTCGGCGAGCTTCTCGCACAGGCGGGTCTTGATCGGCGTGGTGAAGTCGTGGGCGTTCATCAGCGTGGAGGCGTAGCGGGCGATCGCCTCGCTGACCTTCGGATGGCAGTGGCCCAGCGTGGTCACGTAGATGCCCGACGAGAAGTCGATGTAGCGGTTGCCGTCCACGTCGGTCAGGACGCACCCGGCGCCCTCGCTGAAGGCCACCGGAAACAGCTTCACCTGCCCGGAAAGCCCCTTGAAGTACCGCGTGCAGCGGTCGTGGTACTCGCGGCTGCGGGGTCCCGGCGGCGGGGCGACGATGTGGGGGACCTGGTCGAGGTCCACGCGGCCCCAGTCGAGGCTGGAAAACGACGGAGAAGCGTCGGCGGTTACGGTCATCACGGATTCCTTCCTTCAGTACCCCACGGACCAGTCGGACCGGATGTCGGCGGCGACCGATTCGGTGATCATGCAGTCGGTGCGAAGCGTCTGGTGGAGGCTGGACGGCAGGCGCGGCGTGACGGGCCCGTGGTAGCACAGCCTCGCGATCATCCGCTGCCAGCTATGGCCGGTGCCCGCGACGGTGATGGAGGCCATCTCCCAGCGGTGGCGGGCGGCGATGATCTCCCGTGGGCCGATCGTGCAGGCCTTGGGCGGAACCGCCGCCAGGTCGCCGCTGGCCCCGAAGCAGCCGTGCAGCGAGTTCTGAGCGATCGTGAACGGGCTGAGCGTGCACACCCGCGCCCCCATGTCGCGCCATTCGGCCAGCGAAACATCGCGGCCGCCGCCGAACTCGGGGGCGTCCGGCTCGCAGAACGCCAGGTGGCCGGTCCACCCCGGCCCGGTGTAGCTGATGTCCAGCCCCCCGGCGTCCTCCATCAGCCCCAGGTAGTGGTCCACGTTCCCGTGGCTGGGCGCGACAACCTGCCGGCGGGGCGGGCGCAGCGCCGGGTCGATCGGTTCCCACAGAAACGTCAGCATCGCGTGGAGGAAGCCGTACGGCCAGTCGTCCGGGGCCGCCCGGCCGTCCTGGTCGGCGTACTCGTCCATCGCGAACATCCACACGTGCCGGCAGTCCAGCCGCGACTCGTTGATCCGCCGCGCCAGCTCCCGGTAGCCCGGCCAGGGGTTGGGCAGCAGCATCACGCACGGGCGGCCGGATTCCCGCGCCAGGCGGATCCGCTCGAACATGTCGTCCAGCCACAGGCCCATCAGCGCCTCGTCGGCCACCACGCGGATGCGGAAATCCCCGTTGGGGTGCTCGGCGATGTGGCTGCGCGGGATGCGGCGGCACCGCTCGATCGCCTGGCGGTCGCGGAAGGGCACCCATGGGGAAGGCTCGAACTCGAACGTGCTCATGGCGTCGTCTCCAGCGGGGCGGCAGTGCGGTGGACGCGGACGCCGCCGATCCACGTGCTCAACGCAGCCGGCGCGTCCCCGGAGGTGTCCCACAGCACCAGGTCGGCGTCGGCGCCGCAGCGCAGGTCTCCCTTGGACGTCAGGCCGAACCGGTCGGCCACGTAGCGGCTGGCCATGGCCCACACCTCGTGGGCGGGCAGGTCCACCCATCGCATCACGTTGGCCACGGCCTGGTTCATTGTCAGGCAGCTCCCGGCCAGCATGCCGTGATCGGCCGCCCCGGGCCGATGGATCCGCGCGGCCGTCGCCGGGGCGGTCCGCACGTCGAACCCCCACGGCGTCGCGTGGATCCCCGCCGGCAAACCGGCGCCCACGTTGGCATCGGAGATCAGCAGGACGCCGCGCGGCCCCTTGGCGGCCAGGGCCGCCCGGATGGCCGCCGGGTGCACGTGCACCCCGTCGGCGATGAAGTCCACGCTCACCGACGGATCGGCAAGGATCGCCTCGACCGCGCCGGCCGGACGAACCCCCGCGTCGCCCTCGGGCGGGGGGGCGAACACGTCGTAGAAGTGCGTGGCGTGGCAGGCCCCGGCGGCGATGGCGGCGTCGGTCTGCTCGGCCGTCGCCCGCGTGTGCGTGATCACCGGCCGCACGCCGGCGGCGACCAGACGCTCGATCACGGGCAGGATCCCCGGCGTGTCCGGGCTGATCGACATGGCCGACACCCGCCCGCCGGCGGCGTCCAGGAGGCGGTCGAGCCACCGGCGGTCGCCGGCACGCACCGCCGCCCCGGCGCCCGGCAGGGCCAGGAACGGCCCCTCCAGGTGCAGCCCGGCGGCGACGGCGCCGGCCGACTCCCCCAACGCCGCGGCCAGGTCGGCCAGGTCGGCCAACCGATCCTCCCCGTCCATGCACCGGTAGAGCGTCGGCAGGACGCACGTCACGCCCCAGCGCGGCAGCAGCGCCAGCCCGTCCAGCAGGGCCCGCGGCCCCGACTCGAAGCAGTGCCCGCCGATGCCGTGGATGTGGACGTCGATCAGTCCGGGCGTCAGCAGATGCCCGCCCCCGTCGACCCGCTCGGCGCCGGCCGGCGCCCCGGGCGGATCGATGGCGGCGATGCGGCCGTCGCGGATCAGGACGGATAGGCCGACCGGGCCTTCCCCCGGGCGCAGCGCGCGGACGTTCTCGATCAGCGTGGCGGTCATACCGCTGTCGCCCCGGCGGCGGTCATCACGCGCACGCCCGCCTCTTCCAGCGACCGCCGGGCGGCGGCCGAGATGCCGTCGTCGGTGATCAGCCCCGTCCAGTCGCGCAGGTGGCCCAGGCGGACCAGTTGGTGGCCGCCGATCTTGTCGTGGTCGGCCACGATGAAGCGGCGCGGCGCCGCGCGGCCCATCCGCTCGAGCATCCCGGCCACCTCGGCCGAGGCGTAGTAGACCCACCCGTCGTAGCCGATCGCGTCGGCGCCGATGAACGCGACGTCCGCCCGCAGCCGCTCCAGCGTGTGCTCGGTGAGCGCGCCGAACAGGTCCGGCGTGTCCTTCCGCAGCATCCCGCCCAGCAGCAGCGTGTCGATCTCCGGCTGGCCGAACATCTCGGCGGCAATCGCCAGCGAGGTCGTGACGATCGTCAGCGGCCGCGTCGATCGCAACTGCCGGGCGATCGCCAGCGTGGTGGTGGAGGAGTCCAGCAGAACCGACGCCCCCGGGGCCACCAGGCCGGCGGCAACGGCGCCGATCTGCCGCTTCTCCCGCACGTTGTGCCGCGAACGTTCGAGGAAGCGGAACTCGAAGCTCACCCGCGCCGTTGTGACGGCCCCCCCGTGCGTGCGGAGAACCTTGCCTTCGTCCGACAGGAGCTGCAGATCGCGGCGGATCGTCATCCCGCTCACGCCGCACACCTCCGCCAATTCGCCCACCGCCAACTCCCCCCGCTCCTGGAGCAGATCGAGAATGCGGGTCCGGCGACCGTCCGGAGAACATGTTGACCAGGGGTGTTCATTCATGTTAATTTGTTATCATAATGAACACCACAAGGGACTGTCAAGCGGAATCGAACACCTCCACCCAGCCAGGTTGGCGTGTGGGCGCCGCCGAGCGAGACATCACGCCGGCCGGATCGGTCTTCCTGTACGGCTACCCTCACGTACCGCGGATGAGCACAGGCGTGCACGATCCGCTGCTGGCTTCGGCGATCTTCCTGGACGACGGGCGGTGCCCGGTGGTCTTCGTCGCCTGCGACCTGATCTGGCTGCCGCGCGATCTGACGATCCGCGCCGCCGGGCGGATCGAGCAACTCACTGGCGTCCCGGCCGGCCACGTGATCGTCACCGCCACGCACACGCATTCCGGGCCGGTGACCACGCGGATGATCAGCAACGAGGCCGATCCCGTCGTGCCGGCCCCCGACGGGGCTTACCTGGACCGGCTGGAAGAGTGCATCGTCGAGGCGGCCCGGCTCGCCCACGCCGACGCGCGGCCTGCGACGGTCCGCCTCGGCCGCGCCGACGCCGCGGGCGTTGGCACGAACCGGCGCGATCCGGCCGGGCCGGCCGACCTGGAGCTGCCGGTCCTGGTCGCCCGCGCCCGGTCCGACGGGGCCGTCCTGGCCGTCATGACCGTCTGCGCCATGCACCCGACGGTGCTGCACGAGGACTCTACGCTGATCAGCGGCGACTTTCCCGGCCTGGCCCGCCGCCGCCTGCGCGGCCGCGTGCTGGAGCCGGGGCGGCCGCTGGTCTACCACACCGGCGCTGCCGGCGACCAGAGCCCGCGCCACGTCACCGCCGCCAACACGCCGGCCGAGGCCGAGCGGCTGGGGGGGCTGCTGGCCGACGCGATCGTCGCCGGCCTGGCCGCCGCCGAGCCGGTCGCCCCCTCGCTGTCGGTGGAGTCGCTGGACGTGGAGCTTCCCCTGCGCGAACTGCCAGGGGTCCCGGAGGCCGAGGACCGCGTCCGCCGCGCCGCGGCGCGGGTGCGGGAACTGGCCGCCTCCGGCGCGCCGGCGGCGGCGGTGCGGACGGCGGAGGTCGATGCGTTCGGCGCAGAGGAGACCCTGGCCCTGGCCCGCGCCGCCCGGACGGGCCGCCTGCGGGAGGCCGCCGACCGCTGCCGCCCGATCCGCGTGACGCTCGTGCGGATTGGGCCGCTGGCGCTGGTGTGCTGGCCGGGCGAGGTTTTCGTCGAGTTCGCCCTGCAGGTGCGGCGGCGGCACCCCGAGGCGCACGTGATCGCCCTGGCCGGCGGGGAGCTTCAGGGTTATCTTGTGACGCAGCAGGCCGTCGACCAGGGCGCCTACGAGGCGGGCAACGCGATCTTCGCCGGTCCGCCCTCCGGCCGGCGCCTGGTGGAGGCCGCGCTGGCACTGCTGGAACGGGCGGGCGGGACCGCCGGGCGGACCCCATGAGCACCTTCCTGATCTTCGACCTGGGCACGACGCTGTTCAAGGCCTGCCTGTTCGACGCCGCCGGCGGGACGGTCGCCTCGGCCTCCGTCGCCGCCCCCGTCGAGCGTCCGCGGGAAGGCTGGTCGCAGATCGACCCGGCGGCCTTCCGGGCGGCGATCGCCCATCTGGCCGGACGACTGCGCGCAGCCGAGCCGGCGGCGATGGATCGGGTCCGGCGCGTCAGCTACGCCACGCAGACCAACAGCTTCCTCCTGCTGGACGGACGGGGCGAGCCGGTGTCGCCGATCCTGCTCTGGAACGACGTGCGGGCCGACGACGGCGGCGCCCTGCGCGACCTGGCCGGCGAGGCGGACTTCGCCGGTCGGACCGGCCTGGCGTCCCTCGACCGTCAGTTCGCCGTCGCCAAGCTCGACTGGCTGCGGCGGGCCGACCCGCCGCTGTGGGCCAGCGCGCGGCGGCTGTGCCTGATCGGCGATTACCTGGCGTGGTGGCTGACCGGCGCGCACGTCACCGAGGCCGCCGCGGCGGGCCTGACCGGCCTGGTCGACATCCACCGCCTCGCCTGGCGCGACGGGCCCGTGCGGCGGCTGGGCCTGGAGCGCCTGGCCCTGCCCGCCATCGGCCGCGCGGGCGAGCCGGTCGCCCCCCTCGCCCCGGACGTCGCGGGGCGGCTGGGCCTGCCGCCGGGCGCGCACCTGCACCTGGGGTGCCTGGACCAGTTGGCCGGCGCCGTCGGCGCCGGGGCCGTCCATCCCGGCGACGTCTGCCAGACCACCGGCACGGTCCTGTCCACCGTCTGCCTGGCCGACCGCTTCGACCCCGCGCTGGCCGCCCGGGGCGTCGTCCAGGGACCGGCGATCCGTCCGGGCCTGTACTACCGCATGGCCTTCACCCTCTCGGCGAACCTGCTCGATGCCTACCGGCGCGAGCACGCCGGCGACCGGACGACCGCGGACCTCACCGACGCGGCCGCCGCCGTCGCCGACGACAACCTGCCCGAACTGGACGCCCCGGCGTCCGAGGCGGCCGGTCGGCCGGTCTTCCGCGGCGTGCGGCCCCATCACGCGCACGGCCACTTCGTCCGGGCCATTCTGTACGGCGCGGCGGCGTCGCTGCGCGACCAGGTCGACCGCGTCTGCCCGGACGGGCGGCCCCGCGAGATCCGCTGTGCCGGCGGCGGCGCACGGAACCTCCAGTGGCTGGCCATCGCGGCCGACACGCTGGGCATCCCCATGATCCAGGTCGACTGCGACCAGCCCACCAGCCGCGGGGCCGCCTGGCTGGCCTGCCCCCCCCAGACCGCCTGGCCGCCGCCCCGCACCGCCGCCCTCCTCCGCCCCCGCTGAGCGGCTGCGGGGGCAGCGGAGGTCCGGGGCCTGGAAAACGGCCTAACGATACTCCAATCGAGCCGTTCGGCTGGACGGCGGGGGGGCTTGACGGCCCCGCCGCCGGGTGCTAAAGTGATAGTGTCATGGCCAAGGTCGCTGTCATCGCCGCCGGTGTCGCCGCGGCCGTCCTGCGGGGCGGGCTACCGTTGCCGCGCGCCGGCTGCGGCGGAGACGGCTGAGACCTGACCTGACAACGCGTCACGACTCTTCGAGCCCGTTTCCCCCTGGAAACGGGCTCTTCTTTTTTGTGGAACGCCGGTTGGCTTGAATGGCAGAGGAGACACGCGATGACCCAGATCGACAAGGAGCGCTGGTCGTCCATGGCCGACTGCTACGACCGGATGGCCGATTACCTCGTGCCGCGGTACCACCTGCTGCAGGACGAGGTGCTCGCGCTGCTGCTGGCCGAGGGTGAGCCGGGCCTGGTGGTCGATCTGGGCGCCGGCAGCGGGATCTTCCTGGAGAAGGTGCTGAAGGCCGCGCCGGCGGCGCGGGCCGTCTGGGTGGACGCCTCGGCCGATTTCCGCCGCGTCGCCGGCGAGCGGTTGGCCCCGTACGCCGACCGCGTCACGTTCGTCCTGTGCCCCTTCGACGAGGCGTGGGAGGCCGCCCTGCCGGCGGCGCCGGAGGCGATCTGCTCGATGTCGGCGATCCACCACCTGGACGGGCCGGGCAAGCGGGCGCTGTACGGCCGCTGCTTCGACGCCCTGCGGCCGGGAGGATGGTTCTACAACATCGACGAGATGTCCACCCTCTACGACGACGCCTACCGCCGCACGCTGGCCTACTGGGTCGGCCACGTCGACCGCGCCCGCCGCGGCGTGCCGGCCGAACTGCAGCCCTATGCCCGCGCCTGGTGCGACAGGTTCGAGGGCTGGAAGCGGCGGAACGTGGAGGGCGCCGGCGGCCCCAAGCAGCCCGGCGACGACATCCACGAGAGCTTCGTCGCGCAGATGCAATGGTTGCACGACGCCGGCTTCGTCGACGTCGACCTGTTCGCCAAGTTCCAGCTCTGGTCGGCGATCGGGGGCAGGAAGCCGCCGGCGGGTGGAACGGATTGATGTCCGCGGTCCCGGCCGCTGCCATGGGAGCATGGATCGCAAGCGGCTGAAGATCGTCAAGATGAAGCAGGCCCACGACGACGGGCCCGTCCCGGGCACGCCGGCCGAGCGGATCGCCATGGTCTGGCCGCTGACCGTCCAGGCGTGCCTGTTGAGCAAGCGGTATGATCCTGAACGAAGACTACAGAGACATATTACGGTCCTTCGACGACGAGGGGGTTGAGTTCCTGCTGGTCGGCGCGTATGCCATGGCCGCGCATGGATACGTTCGCGCGACGATGGACATGGACCTCCGGGTCCGCCGTCGTTGACGGCGTGGTTTCCCGTCGTCGGCGCGGGAGTTCTGCCGCAGGCCCCCGCGGGATCAAGGGGAGGGGCGGGGCTCTTCGAGCAGCGTTTCCCCGCCCCCGGCCAGTTCCCGCCGCCGGCCCGAGAAGGGCAGGATCGCCGTGGCGGCCGTGCCGGCCGGGAGGGCGACGGTCCAGCGGAAGCGGTCGGCGTCCATCCGCCAGGCGCTGGCGATGCGGCCGTGCGGGCTGTCGTGGTAGGCGCTGACCCAGTCCAGGCCGGCGATGGGGTGGGGCTGAAGGAGTGTGTGGCGGAAGCCCGGCGCGTCGGGATCGGGGCGGATGCCGGCCAGCGTGGTGTAGAACCAGTTGTCGTAGCCGCCCATCATGGGGTGGTTGAGCGAGCGCGGGCCGTGGCGGTCGTCGACCTCGGCCTCGCCCCAGTACTCCCACAGCGTGGTGGCCCCGCGGGCGATGAGGTGGCCCAGGCCGGGGTAGGTGTCCTGGTGCATCAGGGCCAGGGCAAGCTGCCCGTACCCGTGGCGGGTGAGGGCATCGAAGAGGACCCGCAGGCCCATGATGCCGACGGTGAGGTGGGTGTCGTGCCGTCGGACGTCGGCGGCGAGGCTCGCGGCGACGGCGGCGGCGGCGCCGGGAGGGACCAGTCCGAACTGCAGGGCCATCGCGTCGGCGGTCTGCGAGCCGAACGTGTGATGCTCGGCGTCGTAGAACCGTGCGACAAACGCCCGGGCGATCCGCTCGGCCTGCGCGGCATGGCGTTCGGCGGCGGACCCGCGCCCCAGGTGCGCGGCCATGCGGGCCGCGACGTCCGTGCAGCGGTAGTACCAGACCGTCGTGGTCAGTTCCTCGGGCGTGAATCGCGGGTAGGCGCTGACGCCGGGGTCGAACCAGTCGCCGTACCCGCCGGCGAGGATTCCGCCGTCGGCCAGGCGGTCGAAGTGGGCCAGGACCGTTTCGATGGCGTCCCAGTGCCGGCGCATGGCGTCGTCGTCGCCGTAGTAGAGCCAGAGGTACCAGGGGATGAGGACGGCCGCGGCCATCCAGTCGGGCCGCGCGGTGCCGCAGGCGCGTTTGCCCGGCGCGACGTTGCAGGGCAGGCCGCTGTTGCCGGCGCGGGTGGTGTCGATGTCGTCGAGGTACTTCTGCCAGAACGTCCTCGACCGGTAGTTGAGGATCGCGTACTCGCAGACGATGTGGGCGTCGCCCAGCCAGCCGCACCGTTCGCGGGCGGGGCAGTCGGTGGGCAGGCCGTGGATGTTCGAGCGGAGGGTCCACAGGGCCATGCGGTGCAGGCGGTTGAGCCGCTCGTCGGAGCAGGCGAAGGCCCCCGCGGCCGGCAGATCGGTGTGGACGGCCACGCCGGTGACGTCGTCGGCCGTCGGTGCCCCCGGCCAGCCGCGGATCTCGGCGTAGCGGAAGCCGTGGTAGGTTAATCGCGGCTCCCACGTCTCGGCGCCGCCGCCGCGGCAGGTGTAGACGTCCTCCTGCTCGACGCCGGTATGCTTGACGCCCGTGCTGGCGGTGTCGATCATCCCGTCGGGGCCGGTCGTCTCGGCAAAGCGCAGGCGGATCGTCGTGCCGGCGGGGGCTTCGGTGCGGATCCGCAGCCACCCGGCGAGATTCTGCCCCAGGTCGACCACGAAGCATCCCGGCCGCGGCTCGGTGATGGCGGCGGGGCGGAGGTCCTGGATCCTGCGGATCGGCGGGAGCGTCTGCGGCTCGAGCCTGCCGCCGGGGCCGGGGACGCTCTGGACGGGCAGCCATGCGGCGTCGTCGAAGCCCGGGGCGTCCCAGCCGCGCTGTTCGAGGCGGGCGTCGTAGTGCTCGCCGGCGTAGACGTTGGCGGCGGTGACGGGCCCTGCGGCGCAGCGCCACGCCGCGTCGGTCGCCACGAGCACGCGCGAGCCGTCGGCCAGCGTGATGTCCAGTTCGGCCAGCAGGCGGGGCGACCCGTAGCTCAGCCCGCCCCAGACGAGCGTCTGGTTGAACCACCCATCGCCGAGCATGGCGCCCAGGACGTTGTCGCCGCGCCGCAGCAGCGGGGCGACGTCGTAGCTCACGACCAGGCACCGCCGGTCATAGTCGGTCTGGGCCGGGTCGAGCACGTGGTCGCCCACGCGCCGGCCGTTGAGGAACGCCTCGCAGTATCCCAGGCCGCAGATCCGCAGGCGGGCCGCCGCCACGTCCGCCGCCAGCGAGAACGCCCGCCGCAGCAGCGGCGCCGCACGGCCGCGCGGCCCGTCGGGCATGGCGATCCAGGCGGCCTGGAGGGTGAGTGCATCGGTGTTCATGGGTGCTCCGTCCGTTCGGGTTCGCCCGCAGGTATGGCGGGGCGGACGGCGGATGTCAAGGGGCACAGAGGCTTGGCGGCGGCGCCTGCGGTCCGGTATAGTGTTCTTCCGGCCGTCTGGCGGCCAACGGAAGGAGAGCGCGATGACCCGCCTGCTGGTGGCTGTGTCGGCAGTGACGATGGCTTCCCTGCTTTTCGGTGTGGGCCGCTCGGCCGCCGGGGCGGTGTATTACGTCGACTATGACGGCGGCCGCGACACCAACGCCGGGACCTCGCCCGACGCGCCGTTCAAGCACGCCCCCGGCGACCCGCAGGCCGCCGCGCGGGCGAAGGCGACGGCCCCGGCGGCCGGGGATACGGTGATCTTCAAGGGCGGCGTCCACTATCGAGGGTCGCTGACCCTCACCGGCTCGGGGACCGAGGGACGCCCGATCGTCTACGACGGTAACACCGCCGGAACCTTCGGCCAGGGGCGGGCCGTCCTCGAAGGCGGGCATCGCCTCACCGGCTGGCGGCGATGCGCCTCGGCCGACGACTGCGGCGGCAACCCCCACTGGCGGCACCTCTGGAAGACCGAGGCGCCCGCCGGCGTGACGGCCCTGTCGGCCAACCTCGTCCAGGACGGCACGCTGGGCGTCCTCGCCCAGTACCCCAATCCCGCCGATCCCCTGTTCACCGACGACACCCGCGAGTACCTCCGCACGCCCGCCGCCGAGCGGCCCGGCGAGCGGATCGTCGACCCGCGCCTGGCCGACCTGGGCGGCGAGGCGCTGGTGGGGGCATACGCCTACGTCTGGTACCGGACCAACCAGATCGGTACGCAGGCCATCCGGGCGTTCGATCCCCAGGCCGGGGCAATCGACATCGAGCCGCTGAAGGGTCGGCCCTACGAGGAGGTCCGCTACGCCCTGGCCAACGCCCTGGCCGGGCCGGTCTTCGACCGGCCAGGGGAGTACGTCGTGGTCGAGCCCTCCGAGCCCGGCGGGCGGGCGACGGTCTATCTCTGGCCGCTGAACGACGCCGACCCGTCGGCCGCCGACGTGACCGTGACGATGCGGTCGCGGGCGATCGAGATGCGGGGTCCTGGCCACTTCATCACGATCCAGGGCTTCAAGATCCGCAACTGGCGCTATGTCCTGCACCGCCCGCATGGCCAGCAGACGGCCCGGGGGATCGTGATCCTCGACAACGAGATCACGCAGATCAAGGCCGGCGACTACGCCAACGCCATCGAGTTGTACGACACCGCCGACCTGCTCGTCGAGGACAACTACCTCCACGAATGCCCCAAGATGCGGGGCATCGTCGCCCACACCGGCACCGGCGCCGTCATCCGCAACAACCGCCTCGTCCGCATGGGGCGCACGCCGATCGTCATGTACTACATGACCGGCGGGAAACTGCTGGACAACACCGTCATCCACTGCCGCGGCATGCACTCCAACGGCATGAGCGTCTACCTCCACTGCCGCGACGTGCTCATCGAGGGCAACCGCATCTATGACGCCAACGTCCCGCTGACGATCAACGACAGCGTCAACATCACGATCCGCAACAACGTCTTCGACGGCTCCGGCTCACACCAGCCGATCTCCTTCTGGCAGAACGTCGACGGCCGCGTCGTCGTCGAGAACAACATCCTCATCGGCGGGCCCCAGGCCTCCGGCCTGTGCCTGGGCGGGCTGGGCGACACCACCGGCGAGACCTTCGCCATCGAGCTGATCGTCCGCGACAACATCATGGACGGCCCGCCCAGGAACATCATGAAAGGACGTCCCTGGCCCACCGACGTCCACACCGGCAACCTCTATCTCGCCGTTGCGGATGGCTTCGCCCTCGGCGACGGCGAACGCGTCCTGGACAGCCTGGACGCCGTCCTCCCCGGCGCGGCCCGGCACGACTACCGGCCCGCCGCGGGCATCAGCGCAGGCCCGCGGACGGAGACGGCACTGCGCCCCTGACGCTCAGCAACCGGAGGACCGCATGGCCCTGGAATGGCGCGCCGAGGACGTTGACAGCTACAGGATGGACATCCGCGATCCGCACCGGGTGCTCGAACCGCTCGAGAAGGAGATCAGGACCGTCGACGCCGCCCTCGGCGCGCTGCGGGCGGCCGGGATCCTTGCCGGGACCGACTACGACCGCAGGCGTTTCGACACCCACCGCGCCGCCGTCGCCGAGCGGTTCGAGATCCCCTGGACGGCTATCACCCCGCGGATGCAGCGGCTGCTGTACGCGATCAACGCCATCCGCCGCCCGCGGGCGATGCTGGCGGCGGGGGTCTTCTGCGGCAACACCTTCATCTCCAATGCCGGCGCCGCCGTGGGCCCGGGGGCCTGCTATGACGCCCGGGACTGCCTGGGCGTCGAGATCAAGCCCGACGAGGCCGCCCGGGCCGAGCGGAACGTCCGGGCGATCGACCCGACCGGCGTGGCGAGGGTCGTCGCGGCCGACGCGGTGGACATCGCGCGCGGCCACGCCGGCCCGATCGACCTGCTCTACCTCGACGCCGACGGCGACGCGACCACCGGCAAGGGCATCTACCTGGCCATCCTCCAGGCCTGCCTGGACCGCCTGAGCCCCGACGCCCTGGTCCTCGCCCACAACAGCGTCAACTGCGCCGAACGCCTCAAGCACTACCTCGCCTTCGTCCGCGAGGGCGGCGCCATGCGCGCTTCCATGAACGTCGTCCTCGACGGCGAAGGCCTCGAAGTCTCCGTGAGATGACATGGCATGCAGGAAGGACCTTGGAAGACCGTCCCTTGAAGGCCATTCTGGCCGTTATCGAGCCAGACTTGTGGCCCTGGAAGGTCTTGTACGACTCAGTAGATCAGGGACGTCTCTCGGCGGGACGCTCCTGGCCCCGCATGATCGCCTTGCACCGTTCCGTCAGGTGTCGCTTGCGCCCCAGGGGGATGGGGCAGATGCGGATGCAGTCGCCGCGGGTGGGCCAGGTGTCGCGGCCGGCGGTGCGGGACATGCACAGGACCGGGTCGCTCTTGGAGGGCGTGTCGATGAAGATCGCCGTGGGGTCCACCTTGTCGACTGAACGGTAGTCGGTCACCTCCGCGTCGTCCCGCAGCGTCACGGCGCGCTGGAAGCAGGCCTTCAGGCACAGACGGCACTTGTCCCGCAGGCACAGCGGCTCGGCCAGCAGCGGGTCGGCCGTCAGATCCGCGTCGGTGACGATGGAGTTGAACCGCTGTCGCGGCCCGAACTGGGGGGTCAGCACGACGTTGTTGTACCCGAACTCGCCCAGCCCAGCCCGCGTCGCCGCGTGGCGGTGGCTGAACGGCCCGTAGTGGTACCGGAAGGGCGACGCCGGCTTGCCGCGCGCTCCCTCCCACATGTCCGCCTGGGTCCAGCCGTCCATCCGCGGGTTGATGCCCGTCGTCGGGAAGATCATCACCTGGTGGCCCCGGGCCATCAGGAACTGGCCGACCGCCTGGGCGACGAACTCCAGCATGCAGTCGTGCAGGTGGTGGCCCACGCGGCTGTACACCGCGTCGGCGTACGCCGACGCGACATGCTCGGGGATCATCTCCGTCGGCCGCTCCTGCAGCCTCGCCGTCGCGTCCAGCACGCCGTCCAGGATCGGCATCGCGATGCTGATCACCGACCGGGCGCCCTGCAGGAAGTCCCTGGGATCATGTCCCCGCGGGGCGGCGTCCGCCAGCGGCGGCATCTGGTCGAACCGTTCCACGTTCGCCACGCCGACCAAGGCGGCCCCGGCGCGTGTAGCGACGTCCTTGACCTGGCGGGTGAATTCTTCGCTGGACGGCATGGTCGGCGTCCTCCTCGAGCATGGGTGTCCACGGGCCGCGATTATCGCAGAGGTGCCGCGGACACGCAACAGCGCCTCCCGGGGGGTCGGCGAGCGTTTCGGCGGACTGGCGTGCGCCCGTGCCATCGCGTAGGATCGTGGGCTGTCCGGCGCGGCGCCGGACGGGGCGGACTGTGAGGTTGCCCTTCGTGCTGAAAGGACCAGGCGTGTTTTCCCTTCCGCTTCTGGCCGCACCGTCGGTTCCCCTGGCTCGGGTCCTGCCCGTGCTCGCCTGGATGGGCCTGCCCGTGCTGGCGGGTTTCCTGGCCTGGCAATGGGGGCTGAGGCGGCGGCCGGGCGGGGCGGCGCTCGCCGCGGCCGCGACGGGCGTGTTGAGCCGCGCGGTGCTGGTGGTCCTCACCCCGCTGCTGATGGTGGTGCTGTTCTGGCCCGCCCGGATCCCCCTGTCGCTGCCGCTGATCGGCCTGTTCGCGCACCTGTTCGGCGGGGCGGTCGGGTACGGCCTGGGGCGGTTCGGGCGGCTCGACCGTGGCGGGCGGGGGGCGTTCTTCCTGTGCGGGGCGTGCAGCAACATTCTCAGCTTCGGCGGAATCACGACGCTGTTCCTGGTGGGCCCGCACCATCCGGGCGGCCCCGACGGCGCGCTGTCAGACCTGGCGCTGTACCGCGTGTTCGAGACGCCCCTGTACTTCCTGTTCGCCTGGCCCGTCTTCGCCCTGTTCGCCCCGCGCGACGACAACGTCCCCCGGCGGCGGGGGGCCGCCTTCCGACAGGCCGTCCGCCCGGCCGCGATGATGCCCGTCGCGGGCATCGTCGTCGGGTGCCTGCTGAACGTCTCCGGCGCGCCCATGCCCGCCTGGCTCGCCGGAGCGGCGGCGCCCCTGGTCAAGCTCACCACGCTGACGATCGGCGCGACCGTCGGGCTCACCCTGCGGGCCGCCTCCCCGAGAAGGTACCTGGGGACCTGCCTGACGCTCGCCGCCGTCAAGTTCATCATCGTCCCTGCGGCGACCGTCTCGCTGGCCTGGGCCCTGGGCATCCGGGGGCCGACACTCGCGGTGGTCATGGTCTGCGCCGCCATGCCTTTGGCCAACTTCGCCGTCGTCGGCGCCGCCTACTACCGCCTCGAAGAGGACCGCGTCGCGGCGGTCTGGATCTTCACCATGGCCCTCATGCCCCTGGTCGTCTCCCTCCTGGCGGTCCTGGTCGAGGCCGGCCAGTGGGGGCGGCCCTGAGGGCGAGACGCGCCCCTGGACGGCCGTCGTCTCCGTCGCGCGAGGCAGGAGGGGCTGTCGTCCGCGGCCGGGGGGGGCGTCAGAGGGCGTCCAGTTCGGCGACGAGGTCGTTGAGCATGGCCCAGCCGGTCGGGAGGGAGCCTGTCTCGATGTACTCGTCGGCGCGGTGGCCGTTGCCGCCCTCGACGATGCCGACGCAGATGGCCCGCCAGCCGCGGGTGAGGGGGACGTTGATGTTCGTCGAGGCCACCGACGGGGCGACCTCCACCGCGTGCCGCTGCCAGACCCGCCGGACGGCCCCCAGGAGCGTCCCGTCGTCGACCGGGTCGGCCGCCGGGCGCAGGCCGACGATCTCCAGGTCCAGGGCGATCGAGGAGGCGGCGGACATCCGGTGAACCACGCCGCACACGCCCACGTCGATCTCGCGGAGCGCGTCGGGGCTCTCGGAGCGGAACTCGAAGGTCGCCTCGCCGTGGCGGGAGATGCAGTTGATCCCTTCACCGCCGGCCAGCGTGCCGATGTTGAACGACACCAGCCGGTCGAACTGGCGCGCGACGTGGCGGCGGATGCGCCGGATCCGCGCCAGGGCGTCGACGACGGTCTGGGTGGCGCTGGGCGTGCCCCAGGCCGACCACGAATGCCCGCCCTCGCCGCGGGCGACGAGGCGGTAGCGGTTGGAGCCGAGGCCGGCGACGTGGCACTTGTGGCGGCTGCCGTCCAGGGACACCAGGGCGAAGGGGGCGTCGGCGTGGTCGTCGGCCACCTGGCGGATGCCCCGCAGGTTGCCCAGGCCCTCTTCCCCGACGGTCAGGACGATGCGGAGCGGACGTCGGAGCCGGATGCCGCCGTCGCGGGCGTGGCGGGCAAAGACCGCCAGCAGGGCGACCGCCGCCAGGTCGTCGGCGACGCCTGCACCGACGAGGCGCCCGTCCTGTTCGACGAGCCGCTCGGCGACGCCGGCGCCGACGACGTCGACGTGGGCGTCCAGCAGGATCGACTCGGCCCAGGGGCCTTCGCCCCCGACGTCCAGCCAGACGTTGCCCGCCGCGTCGCTTCGGGCCGGCACGCCCGCTTGCTGCGCCCACTGGCGGATGGCCGCCAGGCGCGGCGCTTCTCCCCCGGTCGGTCCCGGCGTGGTGACGAGCCGTTCGAGCAGGTCGCGGACGTCCGGTATCGGTTCATGTCCATCCATCGCATCGGCTCCCGCGTAAGGGGGGATGTCTCTGTGTATCGTACGGTCCGCGGATCGCGTCGCGTTGTGCGCAAAAAAAGGCACGGCGTCGGGGAACGCCGTGCGGTTTCGCCCGCCCAAGAGGGGGCGGGCTATCGGGATCCATGGCAAACGTCTACATCGGCTTGTCCTCTTCGCCCTCCGGCTCCCCTCCGAAGCTGGAGTTCGGCGGGCGGGACTCGAGCATCTTGCGGAGGTAGCGGTTCTCGCGGCGAGTCGCCTCCAGGTCGAACACCAGGTACTTGATGTGCAGCCGGAGGTAGTCCAGCGCCTCGGCGACACTCTTGGCGGTGGCGGCCAGCTTCCTGTGCTGCTCCTGCGTCTGCGTCGCCAGATCCTTCAGCACCTGCTGCTGCGGCGCCGGCAGCCGTTCGATCTCACCAATCAGCTCGTGAAGCTTCTGCTTGAAAGTCGTTTCGTCCATGCCGCATACCGCCTTTCCGTCAGGGCTCCTGTGGCTCGTGCGGGCTCCGCGACCCGCTGATGCTCCTGGAAAAGAGCAATGACGATGCCAGCCGACGACGGGGGGCATGAATTCGAAGTTATCCCATAAGCCACTTATTATACACGAGTTACAGACTTAATGTTCCGGATGTCAAGATGGGAGGGTTTTACGGCCTGCGCGGGGATGTTGCCTGGGGGCAACAGCCGGCCGCGTGGAGTGTAAGGTGGGGTATCTGTATGGCTTATCGGCCGTCCCCCGGGGCCTGGGGCGGTGTTGCCGAAAAGCAACACGTTGATCTCACGCAACACCTGACCGGTTGGGCGGCCGAGCGGGACGAGGTCCTTGGATGGGTGACCCGTTCCCGCCGATGGGGCGGCGCGACGTACGGCATGCTTTTCAGGGGCTGAGGGCTGTTCACCGACGTTCAGCCGCCGTGCAGGCGGGCGTCTTGTCGGCCTCGGGGCCACTCAGCCGCGTCAACCGGTCGTCCATCAGGCGAAGACGACCGAAGTGTAGCCCACCGCGTGGCTGGTGTCGTTGGGGCTATACGCCTTAAGTGTCTCGTAGCTGTTGGTATGCTGAAGGACCGTCGCCGACGTCGCCCCCAGCGCCTGGCAGGCGGTCATTGTCGCCGCGATCGCCCCGCCGCCGCACGCCGAGTGGGTGCGACGGGTGTGCTCGACGACGGGGACGGCGTCCATCGCTTCGATTAACTTCAGCAATTCCCGATCGTTAGCCATCGCCCATTCAATGCCCTGCATCCCGACGCCCGCCGGGGTGACCCCGTACCGCGGGCCGTAGTGCGTCAGGTCCGTGCTGCCGATCACGACCGGCCGGGGCGTCCACCCGGCCAGGACCGCGCCGATCTGCCGTCCCATCTCCGCCGCCTCCGCCACCGGGGGCGCCAGAATCGGCACGATGCGGGCATTCGGCCTAAGCACCTGAATGAACGGGAGTTGGACCTCCAAGCTGTGTTCACGCCCGTGGGCACGGCAATCCACCTGGACACCTGGGCACCCGCGCGCCACCGCCGCGGCCAGTTCGCCATCGACCGCCACCTCCCCCAGTGGCGTCTCCCACGTCCCCTGGTCGAACAGCAGCCCCGACCGGCCCGTCGGTGCGTGAGATGCGCCCAGCAGGACGAAGCTCGATTCGGCCGCGTCACGGACCAGGGCCAGGAACGTCAGGGCCGCCACGGTCCCGCTGCAGACCCACCCGGCATGGGGCACCAGGCCTCCGACGCAGCCGGTCGGCGTGCTCTCCGGCAGGTGGGTGGCGGCGAGCATGGAACGCACCATCCGCTCGCACGCCTGGGGCGATGCATCATAGAACGTGCCGGCCACGATGGGCGAACGGATCATCGGTCAGGCCTCCTTCCGCGCGATTGTCCCGTATGCGATACCAACCTATAATCCTACCCATGGATGAGAGAAATCAACAGGGACGCCTCGCCTTCTCCGGCCGCAGATTCGACGTGCGGATCGTGGAGACCCCCGC
>JAAYZK010000189.1 GCA_012514895.1 Planctomycetota bacterium
CGCCGTTCACGCGTTGTACTGCCTGGGATCCTCCTGCGGCGGCTCGGCCTTGTCGGCGCGGGGCTGGAGGAGGTGGGAGACGGCCGAGAGGGGGCCGGCGATGAGGTAGCGCAGGCCGGGGATGGTGGAGACGACGCGGAAGAGGGCGAAGGTCTCGTTGAGCAGGTCCTCGCGGACGACCTTCTCCTCGACGTGGCCGTCCTCGTGCACCCTGCGAAGGAACCGCAGGGAGAACACCCCCAGCACGAAGGCCAGCAGGAACAGGAAGTCCAGGGCCTTGAAGCTGAGGGCCTCGACGCCGTACGTCTGCCCGCCGTCGATCCAGTTGATCCGGACGGCCAGTTCGCGCGTGGCGAAGAAGTCGGCGAAGACGCCGCCGAGCATGGGGGCGACGGCCCCGCCCACCGCGCCGGCGATGCCGTACACGGCCATGTACGCGTGGGTCTGGCCCGGCGGGGAGAGCTTGATGGCGATGTTCCACGACGCCAGGCTCACCCCCGCCAGCGACATGCCCGACAGGACGTGGATCGCCACCAGCAGCGGCATCGTCAGCAGGTGCTTCTCGGGCAGCGTCGTGAAGGTCCAGCCCACGATCGCCAGCAGGAACAGCGGGCTGCTGATGGCCAGGACGGACCGGTTGGAGTAGCGGTCGGCCAGCTTGCCCCAGATCCGCAGGAACAGGGTGTTGGTGATCTGGCTGATGACGACCAGCATCGTGACGGTCCCCAGGGCCAGGCCGATCCGCTGCAGCAGATAGACGATGAAGAACGGCCCGGCCATGTTGACGGCGAAGTTCCAGAAGGCGATGTAGTGCAGCAGGTTGCGGAATCTCCTGTCCGCCACCGGCCCCTTGAGCAGATCGGCCAGCGAGGCGCGGGCCGGCTCCAGTCGCGGCTCGGGCAGCCGCGCGATGGCCGCCAGGCCGACCAGCCCGAACGCCAGGCCGGCGGCGAAGAGAATCGAGTACGCGTACAGCGCGTGGTCGGGCAGCCACAGCGTCCAGCCATCCACGAAGTACCCGCCGGCGCCGGTGAGGACCAGGGCGCTGATCATCCAGAGGACCAGTCGCCGCGAGAACAGGCGCCCCATGATGCGGGCGGGGACGACGTCTCGGATGAGCGAGTTCCACGCCGGCACACCCATGGCGCCCAGGGCGGCGGCGACGAAGAGCCACTGCATCAGGAAGGTCGTGCCGCGATCGGCGAACAGGACCGGGATGAGGAGGATCAGCACCCACAGCAGGCGCGACGCCCCGGCCGTCAGGACGATGATCGCCCGCCGCACGGGCATCCGCTGGACCAGCAGCAGGCCCAGCAGTTGCATGAGCTGGCTGGCGAAGCCGATCGTGGCCAGCAGGCCCACCTCGTAGTTGGACGCCCCCAGCGCGATGGCGAACGCCGCCAGGAAGGGCCCGCCCTGGAGGGTCACCATGGCCGAGGAGCAGACCCCGTCGACCATCAGCGCCCCGGCGGCCCGCCGCCGGTCGGCCGGCGTGAGCGACTGCTGCGTGTGAAACAGACGGCCGGCTGTCAGACCGACGAGGTTCATCCGTGATTCCGCATCCTGATCAAGACGCGCCTCCATCAGCGCAACGTCAACGCGGGGAAATTATACCCGACGGCGCAGGCAAGTGCGGCAGGAAGGCTTCAGGCACGGCAAGGAACGGCAGGCTACAGGCTTCAGGCTTCGGGCTTCAGGCACGGCAAGGAATGGCAGGCTTCAGGCTTCAGGCTTCGGGCTTCAGAAACGACAGACGGCAGGCTACAGGCTTCAGGCTTCGGGCTTCAGGCACGGCAAGGAACTCCTGTTCCCGCAGCCTCCAGCCTGCCGTTCCGCCTGCCGTCGCGGCCGTTGGCGTTCCTGAAGCCTGAAGCCCGAAGCCTGCCGTTGCGGCCGTCGCGGTCGTTGCTGTTCCCGAAGCCTGAAGCCCGAAGCCCGAAGCC
>JAAYZK010000190.1 GCA_012514895.1 Planctomycetota bacterium
GTCGCCGGGCGCCTCGCCCCGGCCGACCCGGGCGCAGCGCCCCTGGAGGCGGTCTCCAGCGGCCGGGCCACGCAGGTTCTCCGCCTGCGGGTCGCGCCGCCGCTGGCGGTGGTCGACTACTTCCTCTACGACGACGGGCCGGTCCGCCTGCTCGTGCGGCGCTGCGAGCCGATCCGCGACGGGATCGGCGGGGCCGACATCGAGCCGGTCGACTGGGAGGTCGTCGCGCGGGACGTCGCGTCCTTCGAGGTGCGCCTCTTCGACGGTGCGGCCTGGACCGATGCGGCCGGTGCCGTCGGGCCCGCCCCGCGCCTGGCCGAGGTGACGCTGGCCCTCCACACCGACGACGGCGGCGACATCGCCGCCTCGCGGATCATCCCGCTGCCGGTCGGCGATCCGCCGGCGGGGGTGGCGCCATGAAGAACCGCGGCGTGGTGCTGGTGGTCGTGCTGTGGGTGCTGGTGCTCGTGACGGCCCTGTGCCTGGGCGTGCACGCGTCGGCCGCCGGCCGGCGGCGGCTGGCCGCCCGCGATGAAGATGCGCGGCGGGTCGAGGCGGGGGTGCTTTCGGCCGTCGCGACGGCGCGGGCGGTCGTCGCCGCCGACGGGCGGGACGTCGATGAGCTGCGCGACATCTGGGCCGCCGGCGATCCGGCGGTCTTCTCCGGACCGGTCAACCAGGGCCGGTTCGCGATCGTCGCCGGCACGGGCGCCGCCGCACGAGCGGGGCTGGCCGACGAGGCCGCCCGGCTGAACGCCAACACCGCCACCGTCGAGATGCTCGCGGGGCTGGACGCCATGGACTCCACGACCGCCTTGGCCTTCGTGACCGCCCGGACGGCCCTGGAAGCGCGGATCGTCGCCGACGCCGGCGACCCGGCGGCGCCGCCGGCCGGCCTGACCGGCCCGATCGCCACCGACGACCAGCTCCGGCGGCTCCTGCTCGATGCGACCGACGGCGACGCCGCCGCCACCGACGCGCTGCTCGAACGTCTCACGATCCACTCCCGGGCGCTCAACCAGGACGCCGACGGTCGCCCCCGCGTCAACCTCAACACCGCCACGTCCGCCGAACTGACCGACCTGCTGGCCCCCTGGCTCGACGCCCGCCAGATCACCGCGATCGTCCTGGCCCGCGATCAGCAGCCGCTGGTCAGTGTCGGCGAACTGCTGACGCGGCCGCTGACGGTCCTCAACGGCGACGGCCTGCCCGTGCCCGTCACGATCCCGCCGGACCGGTTCGCCGCGTTCGTCGATCGCCTGGCGGTGACATCCGCGACGGTGCTGCCCGGGCGGGTCAACGTCAACACCGCGGCGGCCGAGGTGCTCGCCTGCCTGCCGGGGCTCGATCCGACCACGGCCGCGTCTCTGGTCCGTCACCGCGAGACGGCCGACAGCGCGCAGTTGCGGTCGATCGGCTGGCTGCTGACGGTTCTGACCGCCGACCAGTTCCGCCAGGCGGCGCCCCACGTGACGACGCGAACCGCCCAGTTCCGCTTCCAGGCCTCCTGGACCGCGGACCGCGGATCCCTCGCCGCCCGCGCCACCGCCGTCCTCGAACGTGCCGGCGGCCGCACGGCCCTGTTGTTCCTTGAAAGGGCGGACTGAATCTGGGACGATGAACGGCCATTGAATCGACAACGAGGGCCCTTGGAGTGAATCGCGCACGATCTGCCGGCATGTGGGGGCTGGACATCGCCGACAGGCGTCTGCGCCTGATCCGCATCGTCCGCGAGGGCCGCCAGGCGCGCCTGGCGCGGGCCGTCAGCATCGCCGTGGCCGACGACGCCACGGACGCCGAACTGGCCGACCTGCTGCGCCGCTCCGTGCTCGGCAGCGGCGACGAGGGCGACCAGGTGGCCGTCTGCCTGCCCGCGACGGCCGGATATGTCCGCGCCGGCCGCGCCGATGAGCCGTCCGCGGCGCCACACGCGGCGGTCGGCGACGCGTTCATCGCCGACACATGGTCCGTCGGCGGCGACGACGGGCAGGTCGTGCACGCCGCCGCGGATCGCCGCCAGGTGCAGCGGCTGATCGGGATCGTCCAGCAGGCTCACCTTCGCGCTTCCCACGTAGCCCTGGCGCAACTGGCGACGGCGGCGGCGGCGGGCCTGCTGGAGACGGCGCGCGGCCCGTCGGCGGTGGTGGCGGTCGACCACGCCCAGGTGCGGTTCGTCCTGGCCCGCCACGGGCTGCCGGTGGTGTGCCGTTCGAGTCCGCGGGATCCCAAGGTCCCGGCCGACCAGGACGTCGCCGCGCGGGCCGTCGGCCTCTGCCGTGCCGCAAGGATGAACGACCCGGGCGCCTGGCCGGGCGACCTGGCGGTCGTTGCCGACGATGAAAGCTGGGCCGCGCTGCAGGGCGCCGCCTCGGCGCTGGGTGCGTCCATCCGTCGTGTCGAGCCCGGCCGGTGGGCGGGCCTGACGGCCGCAGGGGTGGATCGGGCGGACATCAGCGAGTACGCGGTGCCCATCGGCGCGGCGCTGATGGCGATGGGACTGACGGGGCGGCGGATGGACTTCCGCGGGCTGCTGGCCCACCCGGCCGAACCTCAGCCGCTGGTTCGCAGGCGATTCTGGGCGGCGTTGGCGGCCACGCTGGTCCTGGCGGCCGCCGCGACATTCACCATGGAGTGGGGCCGCAAGCAGGCCGCCCTGCGCGACCTGCAGGCCCGCTGGGACGACCTTCAGCCCCGGCTGCAGCGCGCCACGCAGGTCAAGGCCGACTGGGATCGCCTGCGGCCCTGGCTCAGCGGCGACCTGGACGGGGGGCGGATCGGCCAACTGGGCATCCTGAGCGACATCGCGTCGGCCTTCCCCGACGCGTCGGAGGCGTACGTGTCGGAGATGACCGTCGACGCCGGCCGCGACGGCGCGGCGGTCGAGGTGGCCCTGCGAGGCCGCGCGGTCAGCAGCGAGATCGTGCACGAATGCATCGCGAGGCTGAACGATTCGGCCCGCCTGGCGGCCCAGTTGGGGCCGGTCAGCGACGTCGAACAGGCGGTGACCTACCCGAAGGGTTACCAGATTCCCATCACCATCGAGGCGCCCGGCGATGGACGAGACGCGCCGTAAACGCATCCTGCTGACGCTGGCGGCCATGCTGAGCGTCCTGCTGGTCGGCGACCGCATCGTGCGGCCGGCGGTGAGCCGTGCGCTGTCGCAGACCGATGCGCGAATCGCCGAGCTCCAGGCGGCGCTGGCCCAGGGGCCGCCGGACGACGTGACGCTGCCGGAACGCCGCCTGCGGGAGGCCCGGCCCTACCTGGGCATGACCGACGCCCGCCAGCGGCTGTACCTCGAATCGCTGATCGGCCAGCACCTCATCCGCTCGACCGTGCCTCGCCCGCCGATGAGCCTGGGCGACGGCTGGCCGGGCAAGCAGGTGGTGACGTACCAGTTGACGCTGAAGCGGATGTCACTGGCGGAGCTGCGCCAGGTGCTGGCGGCGCTGGATGGCGACCCGCTGCCGATGCGGATCGATCACCTGCGGCTCACGCCGTCGGCCGAAGGCGACCGGATGTTGAACGTGACGCTGATCGTCTCGGTGCCGGCCGACCCGGCGCTGGCCGATCCGTCCGCGCCGCCGCTGCTTCCGTCGTCGCCGGCAACGCGTCCGTCCGATGCGGGCGTGGCGATGAAGGACATCTTCTTCCCTCTGGCTGCCGCCCAGTCGTCGGCGCCCGAGGCACTGGTGAGGCCCTTCACCATCGTGGGCTTCAAGGGCACGGGACGCGACGCCCGGGTGTTGCTTCACCTGCAGGACCCCGAGGAGACGCTGTGGCTGACGGCGGGCATGGTCGTCGGCGGCGCCACGCTCGCCGAGATCCGGCCCGACGCGGCCGTATTC
Source organism: Planctomycetota bacterium (assembly GCA_012514895.1). Taxonomy (GTDB): domain Bacteria; phylum Planctomycetota; class Phycisphaerae; order SM23-33; family FEN-1343; genus JAAYZK01. The sequence goes on from JAAYZK010000190.1 coordinate 3,849, forward strand.
CAACTGGGCACATCGACGACGGCCCTGACGCTCGGCCAGACCTCCGGCCGCGTGGGTCTGGGGCGGCGGAGTTTCCGCACCCACTGCCGCATCGTCGCCACGGTGGAGGAGGACGACCAGCTCCTGGTCCTGGCACGTTTCCCCAACCGAGCCGGCTACGTGTACCTCGCCGTCGGCGACGCGCTGCCCAACGGGCGGATCGTCTCGATCGAGCCCGACGCGATCGTCCTGGAGTACGCCGGATACGAGGAGGTCGTGACGGTGGGGCAGGACAGCGACAGTTCGATCCCGCCGTGGACCATGATGGAATGACGATGAGGATGACGCACACGACACGACTGCTGCTGATGGGGGCCCTGGCGGCGCTGGTCGGTTGCGTGCCGGCGGCGCGGCCGCCGTCGAAGGATCCGCCGCCCCCGCCGCCGCTGGAGATGGATCCGGCCTCGGCCGATCAGGCGCGGCAGTGGTACGCGCAGTGGGTGGGCGAGCCGGAGGCCGCCGGCGAAAGCGACGTGCGCTATGCCTTCATGATCGGCGAATCCGCCCCGTCCGGCCGCACGGGGCACTCCTGCCTGACCTGCCGGCTGGTGCTGCTGGACGCCGAGTACCGGCCCATCCGCCATGACGGGCCGATCCGGATCGTGCTGGTCGCCGGGCCCAACGGACCCGACGAGCGGGTCGTCGGCGGGTGGAATCTCGACGCCTCGGCCGCCGGCGGGCACTATCTGTATGGTATCATGCCGGGGTACCATCTGGACCTGGTCTGGCCCCGGGCCGGCGGTGCGGCCACCTATCGGCTGATGGTGCGATGGTCCGACCTGCGGGGGCGGGCCTCCGTGACGACGATGTTCCATTTTGAGGATGTGTTCGGCTATGACGTGCAGACGACGCCCACGACACCGTAACGGATGGCCGGTGGCCGTCGCCATGCTGGCGGCGCTGGTGGTGCTCGCGCCGGCGGCGCGGGCCGAGGAGGGCGCGGCGGCGGCTGGCCCGCGGGCGAGCTTCAAGTTCGCCGGGGCCGACGGCGCCGAGGTGCTCTCGGTGCTCTCGGAGGCGTACGGCGTGCCCTTCCGCGCGACGGCGCCCATCAGCCAGCCCCTCACCCTCGACAGCCGCGGGCAGGTTACCTTCGACGAGGCGGTCTCGCTGCTGGAGACCGCCGTCAGCAGCCAGGGCCTCACCGTCCGCCGGGAGGACGGGGTGGTCAAGGTCGTCCCCCGCAGCGGAATGCTGGCGGTCGACATCGAGGTGATCGTCCTGAAGCACGCCGACCCGGCGGCGGTCGCCAGGATCGTCGTAGATCTGTTCAAGACCCGCGACATGCTGCTGGACCTGGCGGCATCGGACGCGGCGATGATGGAGCACGTGCTGCCGTACCTGGTCGGGAGCGGCTGGACGCCCTCAGAGGGGTTCGCAGTGGACGCCACGCCCTGGCCGCCGCTCAACGCGGTGATCGTCAAGGCGCCCAAGCCGCTGATGCCGCTGATCCGCCAGTTCGTTCTGACGCAACTGGACGAGGCCGAGGGCGAGATCAAGGCCGCCGCCGCCCGCGCCCGCGCCGAGGCCGAGCGGGCCCGCCAGGAAGCCGAGCGCAAGAGGCGCGAGGAGGAGGCGGCCCGGCGCGCCAACGAGCCGCCCCCGCCGCCGGAGCAGACCCGCACATACCAGCCGGCGTTCGTCACCGCCGACTACATCGCCCGCTTCTGCAGCCAGCTCAAGGGCATCAATCCCCAGGTCCTGCCGCACAACGTCCTGATGCACCGGACGCGCAAGTACGAGGAGTTCGACCGGATCCAGGACGTGCTGGACATGCTCGACATTCCCGACAGCACGGCCCTGCAGCAGTACTACATCCAGCTTCACCACGCCCAGGCCGAGCAGGTGCGCAGGCTGCTGACGGACCTGTACAAGTTCAAGCTCACCGAGCCGGTCACCGCTGTCGGCGCCGAACGTCTGGCGGCCGGGCAGGCGGGCGGCGAGGCGGAGGCCGACGAGACCGGCGAGGTCGACGTCGAGGTCGGCACGACGGCCAACCAGCCCGAGTCGCTGGAGGTGATGGACGTGGCGATTCCCGTCGGGGAAGTCACCATCGTCGCCGACGTCGAGAACAACGCGCTGATCATCCGGACGCTGCCGGCGAACATCAAGGCCATCCGCGAGCTGATCGCCAAGATGGACCGGCCCCGCGGGCAGGTGGCGATCGACGTGTTCATCGCGGAGATCGACCTGACCGACACGACCGAGCTGGGCGTCGAGTTCCTCTACAGCGGGGCGGACTTCGCCATCGAGCAGCGGTTCGACGTCGCCGGCCGCTCCAGCGGCGCGACCTACACGCTGGGAGCGGGGAACCTGGCCCTGTTCATCCGGGCCCTGCAGAACTCCTCGCGACTGGACGTCATCAGCCGTCCCAGCGTCACCACGCTGGACAACACCCCGGCGACCTTCGAGTTCGGCGAGCAGGTGCCGCTGATCCAGGCGTCCAACGTCTCGGTAACCGGGGAGGTCATCTCCTCGGTGATCCGCTACCAGTCGGTGGCGACCAAGCTGAAGGTCACGCCGCACATCAACGCGGCCGGGTTCGTGACGCTGAAGATCGAGCAGTACATCGACGACGTCTCGGAGGAGACCTTCGCCATCAGCGAGCAGCTCGAGCCGCGGATTCTCATCAAGCGGTTCGTCGAGACCAACGTGCGGGTCTACAACGGCCAGACCGTCTTCCTGGGCGGGTTTATCGCCGATCGGATCAACAACGTCCAGAGCAAGGTCCCCCTCCTGGGCGACATCCCGCTTCTGGGCTACGCGTTCCGCTCCAGCGAGCTGAAGCGGTCGAAGTCGGAACTGCTGATCTTCATCACGCCGCGGATCCTGCGGACGCCCGACGAACTGGTCGAGGCGGCCAACGCCCGGCGCGCGGTTTCGATGACCGAGCACGGCCCGGACCGCGTGGTGCCCGAGTTGGACATGGTGCCGGCGGACCAGGGCCTTCCCAGCGAATACGACATCGAACCGGCAACGCAGCCGGCGGACGCGCAGCCTGTCGCCGATGACGGCGGGGCATGACAGAGAGCGAGGCGGATGCATGGCCGTCGACTTCCCCCTGGGCATTCAGAGCTACTGTTTCCGGACCTACAGGACGCTGGACGACCTGATCGGCGCCCTCAAGGCCGTCGGACTGCGGTACGTCGAACTGTGGCCGGGCCACCAGGATCCCAAGGCCGACGAGGCGGTGCTGCAGAACACGTTGCGGACGCTGCGGGCCAACGGCATCACGATGAACGCCTTCGGCCAGATCGTCTTCAAGACCGACGAAGCCGCGGCCCGGGCGGCCCTGGGATTCTGCCGGATGGGCGGCATCAAGGCGATCACCGCCACCGTCGCCGACGACCCTCAGGCCATCGCCCTGGCCGAGCGGCTCGCCGAGGAGTACGACGTCAACCTCGCCATCCACAACCACGGCCGCAAGGACCGCTGGGGACGGATGGATCAGCTCGACGAGCTGTTCGCAAGAACCTCCCGGCGGTTCGGCCTGTGCCTCGACGCCGCCTGGATGATCGACTCCGGCGACGACCCGGTCGCAGCGGTCGACAAGTACGCCGACCGGCTGATGGGCGTCCACCTGAAGGATTTCATCTTCGATGCGGAGGGCAAGCCCGTCGACGTCATCGTCGGCGAGGGCCATCTCGACCTGGGCGAGTTCCTCCGCCGCCTGGCGGCGATCGGCTTCGACGGGTACATGTCGCTGGAGTATGAAGGCCAGGCCGATGCCCCGCTGCCCAACGTCATCAAGTGCCTCCAGGCCATCCGAGGCGCCATCGCGAGCCTGTAGACCCCTGCGGAAGGACCATCCACCATGCGTCGAACCATCCTCAGCGTGCTGCTGGGAGCGATCCTCATGACCCTGCTGAACGGCTGCGGCCGCACCGAACCGTCACGCTTCGTGCACACCACCTGGGCGCCGCTGGAGGGCAACAGCTTCCGCGTCAACTCGCCCGACACCGCCGGCGGCCGCTACGCCGATCGCTGGGAAGCCAAGGCCGGCGGCCTGCTCGCGCTGAACGCCCCGGCCGACCTGGCGGGCGTCCGACAGGCGGAGCTGTACCTCGAACTGTGGGGCGGGCACCCCGGCACCGCCAACAAGCGGTTCAGCCTGAATGGCAGGCAGGAGGTCCTCCTGCCCGAGGTGGGAGCCGCCGACCACCACTGCACGTACTCCTACCCGACCGTCCCGCTGGACCTGAACGCCCTGTCGAGTGGGCCCAACGCCCTGCAGTTCACCTGCGACCTGGGCGAGAAGAACTTCTGGGGCCACTACCTCCTCCGCGCCGCGGCCCTGCGCCTGACGCTCGAGCCGGGCCACCCGGCGGTGGCCGACGCGGGGCTCGACGGCTTTGCCGCCACGGTGACGGCCGCGGCCGCCGACGGCGACACGATCCGCCTGGGCCTGGACGTCGACCCCCAGTGGCGCGGCCGCATCGCGCGCGTGGACTACCACGCCCGCTACGACGGCTACGACGACAACGGCAATGGCCTGACCGACGACTGGCACGGCTACACCAAGGGCCGCCTGCCCCAGGCGATCGCCGCGACGGCCGACGCAGCCCCGTTCGAGGCGGCGTGGAACCTGTCGATGATCCCCGATCAGCCCGCCGTCCAGGTCCGCGCCGTCGTGCACTTCGCCGACGCCGAGGCCCTGACCTACGAGACGGCTCCCGTCGAAGTCGCGCTGCCGCGACGGGCGGCGCGGGTGTCGCTGCACGGCGTGACGACCATGGACCGACCCTTCTGGTCCCGCGCCAATCGGCCCAGGACCGCCACGATCCACCTGCCGGCCGACCCGGCGACGATCGAGCGGGCCCAACTGCACGTCCTGATCTGGGACGGCGGCGACGGGGGGACCGCCGACCACTTCACCGTCAACGGCCATGCGATCCCCATCGCCGGCGACGGCCATCACGACGTGCTCTACCGCGTGATCGACGTCGACCCGGCCATCCTGCGCCTGGGCGCCAACGAACTGCGGCTGCTCAGCGCGACCGAGCACCACGGCATCGAGGTCATCCTGCCCGGTCCGGCCCTGGCCATCCGCCGGCCGGCGCGCTAGGAGCCACCCATGACACGCTGCACCCTGGCCGTTCTCATCGTTGCGATCCTGTCATCCGCCGCCGCGGCGGCCGAACTGCCCTCGGCGCTGTCCGAGGCGGACCTGCGGGCAATCGTCGAGCGGGCGCCGGCGCTGCCGGTGGATCTCGATCACGGCCTGGCGGCCAGGCTGATCGACTTCGTCGACTTCACCGATCCCGACGATCCCCACGAGTTCCGCGACCAGTCCACCAGCCGCATCGTGGACGGCCCGGCCGGGCGATATCGCGTGACGGCGCCGCACCGCCACGCCTTCTTCGCCTGCCGCCA